>JAIKZS010000133.1 GCA_024682035.1 Bacteroidaceae bacterium | reverse complement strand
TAAAAGTGATTATTGTGCCTAAAAAGTTGATTAATATTGTTTTAAAATGATATTTCACAAACCAACAAAATTTGAGCTCTATCATCTCATAAAAGATTATTTCTTTATTACGATAGGTCTCATTAGTTATGCGGCTGCATGGGCAACATTTTTGTTGCCCTATCAAATAACTACTGGTGGTACTACTGGTATAGGAGCTATTTTGTTCTATGCTACAGGATTCCCTATTCAATCCACATACTTTATTGTGAATGCTGTACTCATGATATTTGCTTTTAAAATATTAGGATTGAAATTCTGTATTAAAACCAGCTACAGCATTTTGTTGCTTACCTTTTTACTTTGGTATTTCCAAATAATAGTTAATGGTGAAGACGGTATTCCACCATTAATTTTAGGTGAAGGACAAGAATTTATGGCTTGTATCATAGGTTCTGTAATGTGTGGATTTGGATTAGGAATAGTTTTCAATGTAAATGGAAGTACAGGAGGTACTGATATTATTGCTGCCATCGTAAATAAATACAAAGACATATCATTAGGACGTATGATACAATTATGCGACGTTATTATTATAAGTTCTTGTTACTTTGTATTTCATGACCTCCGCCGTGTAATTTTTGGTTTTGTTACTTTATTTATCATTGGATATGTATTAGATTATGTAGTAAATAGTGCTCGTCAATCAGTTCAATTCTTCATTTTTTCCAAAGAATATAACAAAATAGCTGACGTTATTAATAAAAAAACACATAGAGGTGTAACTGTATTTGATGGAACAGGGTGGTATTCAAAACATAATATTAAAGTTTTATTTGTATTAGCTTCTAAACGCCAGTCTGTTGAAATTTTTAGACTTGTTAAAAGTATAGATAGTAATGCTTTTATATCACAAAGTGCTGTTATTGGTGTATTTGGCGAAGGATTCGATAAGCTGAAAGTAAAAGTTAATAAAAAAGAAGAGAAAGAAATTGAAAATGTATTAGACAAACAATCATGAAAAAACTTGTATTTGCTACCAATAATAAACATAAATTAGCTGAAGTGCGTGCTATTTTAAAAGATACTTATCAGATATTGAGTTTAGAAGATATTAATTGTCACGAAGATATACCTGAAACTGCTGATAATTTAGAAGATAATGCTCGTCAAAAAGCACACTATATATATGAACACTACCATGTAGATTGTTTTGCAGATGATTCAGGATTAGAAGTTAAAGTTTTAGGTGGTGCTCCTGGAGTTTATTCAGCTCGTTTCGCTGCATTAGAAGGTACAGGTAAAGCACATGATTCAAAAGCAAATACAAATCGTCTATTGAGAGAATTAAAAGATAAAAGCGATAGAAGTGCTCAATTTCGTACCATAATATGCCTTTATTTAAATGGACAAGAAATACTCTTTGAAGGTATTGTAAAAGGAAAAATAAACCAGCAAGAACAAGGTTCTGCTGGTTTTGGGTACGATCCTGTATTTATTCCATCAGGGTATAATAAAACTTTTGCTGAGTTAGGTGAAGATATAAAGAATACTATCAGTCACCGAGCTTTAGCTACAAAAAAATTAGTAAATTATTTAAAGTCCCAACTTTGCTGAAATATCTAACATACGTTGAATAGGCTTTATAGCTTTTTCTGCTATACTTGAATCTACTATTATCTCTGGACTTTCATTTAACAAACAATTATACATTTTTTCCATTGTATTCATACGCATATAATTACATTCATTACATGCACATGTACTGTCATCAGGAGGAGCTGGTATAAACACTTTCTGTGGACAAGCTAATTGCATTTTATGTAATATACCCGACTCTGTAGCTACAATAAATTCTTTTTCTTCATTATTAATAGCATATTTTAATATAGCTGCTGTCGAACCTACAAAATCGGCTAATTTTAATACATCTCCTTTACATTCAGGATGAGCTAATATTTTAGCTTGAGGATAAATTTTCTTTAATTCTAATATTTTTACTACAGAGAACTTTGAATGAACATGACAAGCACCATCCCAAAGCAACATATTTCGCCCTGTAATGGAATTAATATAATTTCCTAAGTTATGGTCTGGACCAAATATTATCTTCTCATCAGCAGGAAAACTCTCCACTATTTGACGAGCATTAGTAGATGTAACCACTACATCAGTATAAGCTTTAACAGCAGCAGAAGTATTTACGTAACTAATAACAGTATAATCTGGATGCAATTCTACAAATTTACCAAATTCATCTGCAGGGCAGCTATCAGCCAAAGAACATCCTGCATTCATGTCAGGAATAAGTACTTTCTTATCAGGACATAAGATCTTAGCTGTTTCACCCATAAAATGTACACCACAAAGCACTATTATATCTGCATTTGTTTTAGCTGCCATTTGAGCTAAAGCTAAACTATCTCCAACATAATCAGCAATATCTTGTATATCACTAGTTTGATAGTAATGCGACATAATAATAGCATTCTTTTCCTTTTTTAGTTTATTTATTTTATCCACTAGATTATTCATAACTATTATTATTATCTTTATTTTTTAAATATATAAAAAAAACTTTTAATACTGATGATAGTCGGTTGAAACTGTTGATAACTTTTTCTTGTATATATTCAACCCTCTGTCTTTCATGGCAAAGGTAATAACAATATTGCAAATTTTGTGTTAATGATGGTTGAAAAAGTAGGTTTATAATAGAATTAAAATAATTCAATTATTAATTTGGTTTTATAAATAATTATTTCATGTAATAATATGTTTGATTGTCGCAATATGATAAAGCAAATTATTCTTCACAAGTTTTCAACATTTATAAACTGTATTGTTAACAAAAAGTATTATCTTTGATGTATTAAAGATGAATTACACTTTAAGTAGAATATAAAGTAGGGTAGAGGTATGCGAAAATTAAAGGTTTCTGAATTAAATAGAATAAGTGTAGAGGAATTTAAAGAAGCAAAAAAATTACCTCTTGTAGTGGTACTTGATAATGTGCGAAGTGTATATAATGTAGGTAGTGTGTTTCGTACTTGTGATGCTTTTCGTGTTGAAAGCATTTATTTATGTGGTATATCAGCTCAACCACCACAGATAGAATTGCATAAAACAGCTTTAGGAGCTGAATTTACGGTAGATTGGCATTATTTTAAAGATACGCGTGATGCTATTAAATCCTTACACGAACAAGGGTTTATTGTATATAGTATAGAGCAAGCAGAAGGTAGTACTATGTTACAAGATGTTCAATTAGATAAAAGCAAAAAATATGCTATTGTAATGGGACATGAAGTTAAAGGTGTGCAACAAGAAGTTGTTGATATGAGTGATAATTGTATTGAAATTCCTCAATATGGAACAAAACATTCATTGAATGTGAGTGTTACTACTGGTATTGTTATATGGGATTTATTTAAGAAATTAAGATAATAATTCATCTTCAACCTTATTATACTATGAAAACAAAATCTTTAATAGTTATTTGTTGTATGTTATTTGGACTTGTCAAAGCACAAGATAGAGCCGATCAGCAACATTTATCAGATCCTAATTCATTTTCTATGATTTTATTAGGTGACCCTCAAGGCTATACTAAATACGATATAAACCAACCACTATTTGAACTTACTACTGTTTGGTGTGCAGATAATATCGATAATCTTAATATCAAATCAGTATTAGTAACAGGTGATTTGGTAGAGCAAAATGAAAATATTGTTCGTAATCGTAAAATGCTTAATCAAACTAGTCGCCAAATGTGGGAATGGGCTTCTCACTGCATGGCGCGATTAGATAATAAAGTACCTTATATCATAGCTACGGGAAATCATGAATATGGTTATGTGCGTGGTGATGAAAGTTTTACTCATTTTCCAGAATATTTTCCTATAGAACGTAATTCTAAGTGGATGGATTGTGTAGTAGCAGCTTTTCCAAATCGTGAAGGAAAAGTTTCTTTAGAAAATGCAGCCTATGAATTAGAAGATAATCATTGGGGGAAAATATTAGTAATTGCTACAGAATGGGCACCTCGAGATGAAGTTTTAACATGGGCTAAAAATTTGGCTGATAGTGATCAATATAAAGAACATACTATTATTTTTATAACTCACTCTTTCTTGCGTGAACGCTCAGCTGAACGTACCAAAAACGAAAATTATAAGATACAACCTCGTAATTATGGACAAGATATTTGGGAGAAGCTTGTTTATCCCTGTAAAAATATACGCTTGATTATTTGTGGTCATACTGGAGTTCCTGGTGATTTCGAAGATTCAGTAGCTTATCGTTCAGATGTAAATTCTGCAGGTAAAACGGTACATCAAATGATGTTTAATGTACAGATCCTAGGTGGAGGATGGGAAGGTAATGGTGGAGATGGATGGCTTCGTATATTAGAATTTTTGCCTGATGGTAAAACTATCAAAGTAAACACTTATTCACCTTTATTTGGTATTTCTCCAACTACCAAGCACTTAGCTCATCGAACTGCTCCTTATGATCAGTTTGATATGGTAATAGAAAAATAGGGTAACACTATATTTCTTTGCTTTTGTAGTAGGGTATAAAACTTGAATACAACTGATACAAGCTTTTAGATTTGATTAGCTAATGTTAGTTAATCAATTAGCTTATAGCCTATGCCTCTTACATTGATAATTCGTATATGATTGTCCTTTGAGAGTTTATTGCGTAGTTTAGTAATGAAAACATGTAGACTTTTTGTATTAAAGAAACTGTCATCACCCCACAATTCCAATAATATATTTTGTGTATTCACTACTTGATTCCTATTTTCACAGAGGCGACGCAGAATTTCGCTTTCTCTATGCGAAAGTTCTAAATCCATATCAGCTATTCGTAATCGTTGTAAGGTAGGGTAAAAGCGATATTGACCAATTTCCAACCAATCATGCTTTTTTGTATCCTTTTCCGAATTTGATATTAATCTACCAGCTAGTGATTTAATACGTACTATCAATTCCTGCATGCCAAAAGGTTTTTTTAGATAATCATTGGCACCTAATTCAAAACCTTGTACCACATCATTGATAGATGAACGGGCAGTAAGAAAAAGCACAGGGGTGTGCTTATCGGTTTGACGTATTTGTCGTACCATTTCAAATCCATCCATGCGAGGCATCATTACATCAGCTACTAACACATCAGGTTTCTGTTCAAAAAATAAGCGTAAACCCTCTTCTCCGTTTTTGGCTAATTTAATGCTAAATCCTTGAACCTCTAACGTATCTTTAATAATTAAAGCCAGTGTATGCTCGTCCTCTACCAATAAAACTTTTATCTCATTCATGTTTCTTGGAATATTAATATAAATGTACTCCCTTTACCTTCAGCACTTTGTAATCTAACAAAACCTTCGTGTTTCTCCATCAAGCATTTTACATAATAGAGACCTAATCCATACCCTTTCACATCATGTAAATTACCATGTGGAACACGGTAAAAACGTTCAAATATCAATGCTTGTTTGTCAGGTGCAATGCCAATACCATGATCTGTAACCTCAATATTAATAGTATTAGATTGCTTAAAAGCCTTTATTTTTACGATCAAATTCTCTGGTGAATACTTGATGGCATTATCAATTAAGTTGCTCAACATATTAAAGAAGTGAATTCGATCGGCGTACACAGTCAGTCCTGCATCACTTTCTTCATATGTAATATCTAAATTTTGATCAGTTTTTAGGCGATATTGTTCCATTAATTTCTCTACAACTTCCTTAATAACAATGTGTTCTTTCTTTAAGGTCATTGTTTTTCGACGTTCCAAACTTATTGATAGAATTTGTTCTACCAAGCCACTTAATCTTTCTAACTGCTCTTGACAAATTTGAAGATAATGTTTGGTTTTCTGTGGATTAGAATTCTGGTCGAAGTTTAACAAAGCATCATTAGCAGCATATGCTACAGCAATAGGAGTTTTCAGTTCATGCGTAATATTATTAGTGAAATCACTTTTCATTTCCTCTAAAGTACGCATTTTTATTAAGGTTCGAATTAAATAGATAAATGCAAAGGCCAATATCAATAATATAAAGAAAGAAGTAGCAAGGATGCCAGTCATATTTTTAAGTACTTTACTGATAGGCCGTTCCATTGTAATACGATATTGCACCATTTTCTGCATATCAGCAATATAAGCATATTGTTTGGCTTTTGCAGATGGTTGATAACCAGGAGTTGAATATGATACAATAATAGTATCTTCATATTGTAAGTGAACAGTATCTTTTCCTTCTTGTAAAGCTTGATTACCTTCAGTGTTTAAATGATAGAAAACAGTACTATCTAAATATTGTACAAATTCCACTTTATGAGGTTGATAAAGGTCATATTTTCTAAGTTGGTCACTAAGCAAACTATCAAAGATCAAAATACTTGCTTCAGTCAGTTCATCTACGCCACTGTGTAAAGCACGTCTTAGATAATCACTGAAGTTTTGCCAGTTGCCATTTTGCAGAAGGGTGTCTGAATGGGTTTCGTTTTGGGTGGTAGATTCTCTTGTGATGGTAGTAACCGACTTGTTCTTATCAATAGTATCTTCCATCACGCCTTGTCTTAGACTATCCACACGAGCCATCATTTCACGAATATCAGCTGTAACCATACAATCCATGATGCGTATTTCTGTGTCTTTCAATTGCGT
Source organism: Bacteroidaceae bacterium (assembly GCA_024682035.1). GTDB lineage: Bacteria > Bacteroidota > Bacteroidia > Bacteroidales > Bacteroidaceae > Bacteroides. The sequence continues at coordinate 84,876 of JAIKZS010000133.1, read as the reverse complement.
GCGATATAGTCCAGTCAACCAGTAAATTTGGTAAGCAAAAATACAGGAAAGCGAAACAATCACCAAAATAATTATTTTCTTTAAAGGCAATTTCATGTTTACAAAGATAGGTTATTATTATATAAGGTGTTGTTTTCGTTAAGACTAAATAAGAATTCTCCTAAGATTTAGTAAGTAGTTCGATAAGGTAGTTGTGAATCAACCCTATACAAAATAAGAGAGGAATCTTTGAACAATAAAATAGGGTAGGGTTATACTTGTCCGTTTTCTACTAAGATAATCACTCTTTCTGTTAAAGCATCATCCCCTTCTGGATCATAATGCTTTTTTAGACTAAAGCCAAACATAGAGGCAAACACTTGATAAGTAGCAGCACGGAATGAGCCCAGGAAAGCTTTGACTAAATCATAGGTTGTTTGATTGCTTTGTCGATCGATGAGGCGGATAAGCAATTTTCCTTGTCTTGTAGTAAGTTTCTTCAAGCGTGGAGTGTATTGTTTTTTGATACCTTTTTCAAGGTCTTTAATATGCTCCTTTCTATCTTTCTCATTGGGAATGGTCTGCAAGTATTCGTAGGTTTCTATAATAGCAGCATTGACCTCATTGGCGATAGGTAACACACGTTTCACATCGCGAATCAAACGCTGATATTTTTCGTAGTCTTTCTTTTTCTTGAAATTAAGATCCTTGAACACTTGAATGGTGCGTAATTGAATCCAAGGAATAGTGTCGCCATTGTAAACAAAGCCTCGGGTAATATACATTTGTCCAGCCTGTCCTGTGTTACTATTTTGTGCCAGGCCAGTGAGCTGTATGCATATTATCAGCATGAAAAACAATATAGCGCTTCTTCGAATCATAACACAAAAATAGGTTTATCTTCGATACGTTGTATTTTTTATGGTAAAATATAAGGTAGAATTAACTATTTTACTTACTTTTGCGGACAAATTTTTTAATTTTTAAAAATTCATTCATAACAATGCGAACAATACAATTCTATCTGGTGGCATTATGCCTTTTCTTGCCAACCATGTTGATGGCTCAAGAAATCAATCTGCTTTTAGAAGAACAATTAGAAGAAATGAGTGCCAATGATGAGACACTTAATTGGAATGACTTACTGGAAGAACTTTCACAACCTATTGATCTGAACAGTGCCAGTAAAGAACAGCTGGAAAGACTACCTTTCCTTTCCGATGAGCAGATTGAAAACATCCTAGCTTATATATACATACATGGGCAGATGCAAACGGTATATGAGTTGCAATTGGTAGAAAATATGGATCGTAGAACCATACAATTGCTCTTACCTTTTGTTCAAGTAAATGCCACTCGTCAAGAAAAACAATTCCCAAAAGTAAAGAACATTGCCAAAAAAGGGCAACATGAAATATTGAGTAGGCTTGACATACCTTTCTATCGGCGTAAAGGCTATGAAGGGAAATATTTGGGAACTCCTCAATACCATTCCCTACGTTACCAGTTTGGTTATGGTGACTATATACAAGCTGGTATAACAGCCGAGAAAGATGCAGGGGAACCATTGTTCAAACAACATAATAAACAGGGATATGATCATTATGGCTTTTTCTTACTCCTGAGGAATTTGGGTCGTGTAAAGGCATTGGCTTTAGGTGATTATAAGCTTTCGTTTGGTCAAGGACTGACAATGGCCGGTGGTTTAAGGTTGGGTAAGGGCTATTCATTGGTGACTACCGGCACTCGGGCAACAGCCATAAAAAAACATGCCTCTACTGATGAAAATAGTTATTTTCGAGGTGTGGCCACCACCATTCATCTTCTCAATGAATTAGATTTATCAGTCTTCTATTCTTATAGGAAAATGGATGGCAATATTAAGAACGATGCTATTACCTCAATTACTACCACAGGACTCCATCGCACACAAACAGAAGCAGATAGGCGAGGAGCCTTCAGCATGCAAGTTGCTGGTGGGCACCTATTTTGGCATAAAAATCGTTTTGACGTGGGTATAACAGGTTTGTGGTATGGTTTCAGTAAGGAATATATGCCTCGACTTACTGGCTATGCACAATACCATCTGAATGGTCAGCATTTTTATAATTTAGGTATGGATTATCAATTGCGAATCAGGCGATTGAATATAGCTGGTGAGGTGGCAAAAGGCAAACAAGGATGGGCCATGCTGAACCGTTTGGTTTACCAACCTTCACAACAATACAAATTAATGTTGCTACACCGATATTATAGCTACGACTATTGGGCTTATTTTGCCAATGCCTTTAATGACGGGGGCAGTGTGCAAAATGAAAATGGTTGGTATATGGCAGTTGAGGCTTCCCCTATTTCACATTTTCGTTTTTTCGGTTCAGTAGATTTGGTTTCATTTCCTTGGCTTAAATACCGTATCAGCAAACCCTCAAAAGGTTTTGAAGGGAGGCTACGAGTAGAATATTTACCTACGACAAAGCTCACTATGTTTGTGAATTATCGATACAAACAAAAAGAGCGCGATGTGACTGGTACGAGAGGTGAACTGATTTTGCCTACGCACCATCATCAAGTGCGATACCGATTGAGTTACCAAACCGATAAATGGTTATTACGAACAACAGCCGATTTCAATATTTTTTCACAACAAAACACCAGTTATGGCTGGCAATTTACGCAATTAGCCGGCTATCAATTGTGGAAATTAAAACTACATCTGCAAGGCACCTATTTTCATACCGATGACTACGATACACGTGTGTATGGTTACGAGAAAGGGTTGCTTTACACCTTTTATTCTCCTTCTTTTAGTGGCAAAGGCATACGGTATTCAGTCCACTTTAGATTTGATATAGGTAAAACACTGATGTTGATAGCCAAGTTTGGGCAAACGCATTATTTTGATAGAACCGTGATAAGTTCTGGCAACGACCAAATAGCTGGAAGCAATAAGACCGACCTTCAACTACAAGCACGTCTTAAGTTTTAGGCGTTATTTGCCTTTCAAAATGCGTTTGATGTCGTTAAGCTTGTTGAGAGCTTCAATAGGTGTGAGGTTATTTACATCCAAATTCATGATCTCATCACGTATCTGGCAAAGCACAGGATCGTCAAGTTGGAAGAAACTCAACTGATAGCCATCGGCCTGTTTAATATCGTTTAAATGCTTGGTTTCTACTCCTTTGCCTTGGTTATTCTCTAACACCTTGAGAATTTCGCCTGCTCGCTTTACAATGCTTTTCGGCATACCAGCCAATTTAGCTACATGGATACCAAAAGAATGTTCGCTACCACCTCGCTCAAGTTTGCGCATGAATATAACCTTGCCGTCAATCTCTTTCACCGACACATTGTAATTTTTAATGCGCTCATGGGTTTTTTCCATCTCGTTCAGTTCGTGGTAGTGAGTAGCAAAAAGGGTACGAGCACGAGCTTTAGGGTGGTTATGAATATATTCCACAATAGCCCAGGCAATACTGATACCGTCGTAGGTAGAGGTACCACGACCTAATTCGTCGAACAACACCAGACTACGAGGTGAAAGGTTGTTCATGATATCAGACGCCTCAGTCATCTCCACCATGAAGGTTGATTCGCCCACAGAAATGTTATCGCTAGCACCCACACGGGTGAAAATCTTATCGACCAAGCCAATGTGAGCACTTTCAGCAGGAACGAAACATCCTATCTGTGCCATGAGGGCAATAAGTGCCGTTTGGCGCAATAAAGCCGATTTACCAGCCATATTAGGGCCCGTAATGATAATGATTTGTTGCGTGCGTGTATCAAGTTTTACATCATTGGGAATATATTGTTCGCCAATGGGTAGTTGTCTTTCAATAACCGGATGTCTGCCCTTTTGGATTTCAAGCACATCATCATCGCTGATTACAGGGCGTATGTATTTGTTAGCCTTAGCCACGGTAGCAAAAGAAAGCAGACAATCGAGTTTAGCCAATTGATTGGCATTGACCTGAATGGCAGGAATAAACTCTGTAAGGCCCTGTACTAAGCTATCGTATAGTTGTTGCTCAAGCACCAGAATCTTGTCTTCTGCACCCAGAATCTTTTCTTCGTATATCTTTAATTCTTCTGTGATGTATCTTTCGGCATTTACCAATGTTTGCTTTCTGATCCATTCTGCAGGCACTTTGTCTTTGTGTGTATTACGTACTTCTATGTAATAGCCAAACACATTGTTATAGCCAACTTTCAATGATGGTATGCCAGTTATCTCACTTTCACGTTGTTGTACCTTTAAGAGATAATCCTTACCAGAATAGGCAATTTGGCGCAATTCATCGAGATCGGCATTAAATCCTTCCTTTATGATGCCACCCTTATTTACCAACAGTGGGGGATCGTTGTTGATTTCACGCTCAATTCGTTCCCTGATAGAAAGACAGATGTTGAGTTGTTCACCAATATGGTTAATAATAGGATTTTTAGCCTCCAGACAAGCATTTCTGATAGGTTCAATGGCATAAAGGGCTGTTTTAAGTGCTACCACCTCACGAGGAGTAACCCTACCCACGGCCACCTTAGAAATGATGCGTTCCAAATCGCATATAAGGTGTAGTTGTTCTTCAATGAGCGTCTTGAAGTCGGGCTCTCTGAAGAAATATTCTACCACATCCAGGCGCTCGTTGATCGGTGCCACGTCTTTCAGGGGGAAAACAATCCATCGGCGCAGCAAGCGAGCTCCCATAGGACAGATAGTCTTGTCGATAACATCAAGCAGACTACTTCCTCCCTCGTTCATGCTGCCAATAATCTCCAAGTTGCGCACGGTAAACTTGTCGAGTCTTACAAAACGCTCTTCTTCGATACGAGCAAGTGATGTGATGTGAGCTATCTGGGTGTGTTGCGTCATGGTGAGGTATTGTAATATGGCACCACTGGCAATGATTCCGTTATTCAGATGCTCTACCCCAAAGCCCTTTAAGGTTTTTACTTCAAAATGTTCCAGTAATTTCTCCTTACAGGTATTTTCGTTAAAGGCCCAATCATCAAGTTGAAAAGTATAGTATCGAGTACCAAATTGCTGTTCGAAAGTATCACGTTTCCCTCGTTCAAATAAAATTTCCTTGGGGGCAAAGTTGCTTATCAATTTGTCGATATATTCCACATCACCCTGAGCAGTAAGAAATTCGCCCGTAGAGATGTCCAGAAAGGCTATACCCAGACTTTGCTTGCCAAAATGTATAGCACACAAGAAATTATTTTCCTTGTAGTTAAGTACGTTGTCGTTGATGGCTACACCAGGGGTAACAAGTTCGGTAATACCCCTTTTCACAAGCTTTTTGGTAAGCTTGGGATCTTCCAGTTGATCACAAATAGCCACACGTTTACCAAATCTGATGAGTTTTGGTAAATAAGTATCCAGGGCATGATAAGGAAAACCTGCCATCTCTATAGTTTTGCCTTTGCCATTGGCACGTTTGGTGAGGGTAATACCCAATATATTAGCAGCTTCTACGGCATCACTTGAGTAGGTTTCGTAGAAGTCGCCGCAACGAAACAGCATCAGTGCATCTGGGTTTTTGGCTTTCAAACCCAGAAACTGTTTCATCATGGGTGTCATTTCAATATCTGCGTTCACTTTTTTGTTTTTTGATAGTTGCAAAGATAATAATTATTCTCATTTTCGACAAGTTTTAAATAATGTAATCAAAATGTCATTTATTGGTCTTTAATCCTTAATAAATTCATATGGATTACTAAAACATGTTATAAAACGTCCAGAACTTTGCGTAAAATTTGCTGTTTTGTCAAAAATGCGTACCTTTGCATTGTGTTTTTCATAGTATTTAGATTTAAGGTTAATAAGGATTGGAGTACGTGAGTACTCCTTTTTCTTTTTTATTATTCTTTTATTTCGTATCTTCGCCTCCAAAATATAACTTTTAGCAAAAATGACAGTTATTTATCCATCTCCCATATTTGGCCCAGTACACTCCAGACGTTTGGGTGTTTCATTGGGTATCAACCTGTTGCCTGCCGACGGCAAGTTATGTTCATTTGATTGTATATATTGCGAATGTGGTTTCAATGGCGATCACAGACCTCATCAGTCTTTGCCTACCAAAGAAGAGGTACATCAGGCACTTGAAGCTAAGCTGATAGATATGTTACAAAATGGACCAGCTCCTGATGTGTTGACTTTTGCTGGCAACGGCGAGCCTACCATGCACCCCGATTTTCCAGCGATCATTGCCGATACGCTGGCTTTACGTGATACTTATTTTCCTGAGGCCAAGGTAAGTGTGTTGAGCAATGCCACCATGATTCACAAACCAAAGGTGCATGATGCTTTGTTGAAAGTTGATAACAACATTCTGAAACTTGATACCATTGATGCAGCATACATTCATTTGTTGGACAGACCAGTGGGCAATTATCATGTTGATGCCATCATTGAAGATATGAAAGCCTTTGGTGGTCAGTGTATTGTGCAAACCATGTTCTTGAAAGGTATTTATCAAGGTCACGACATGGACAATACGACTGATAAATTTGTGTTACCCTGGTTGGAAAAAGTGAAACTGATAGCCCCACGGCAAGTCATGATTTACACCATAGACAGAGAAACGCCTGCGCAAGGGTTGTTGAAAGCGACACATGAAGAACTCGACCGCATAGGAGAGTTGGTACGTCAACAGGGTATTGATTGCTCGGTATCTTATTGAGCCTTCTGATTATATTGAATGGCCAACATGGTAAGGTCGTCACTTTGTTCGGCTTTACCAGCAAAGGCATGGACGGCATTGTTGAGGCGAACAATTAATTCTTTGTCTTGTACGTTACCTTCATTCATAAGGGTTTGTATAACTTCAAAGATACGTTCTTCACCAAATTGTTCATAATCAATGTTTTCCGCTTCAGTAAGTCCATCGGTATAGAGGAACACCAATGAACCAGGCTCAATGCTTGTAGTCTGTAAAGAAAAGTCCCAATTAGCCATTATACCCAATGGAATGTTGGAATCAACCTCAATGATTGTTCTTTTTTTAGCATTGATGATAAGAGGTGCATTATGACCAGCATTGCAGTAGAGCAATTTTCCTGTTGTCAAGTCAAGAGTACCAGCAAATGCAGTGACAAACATATTGGTCTCATTGCCCTTTGTAAGTGTTTCGTTAATACTATGCATGATGCTCGATGGCGATTCTTCTTGGGCTGAAATAGAGCGGAATAAAGCTTTAGTAACAGCCATCACCAATGCAGCAGGTACTCCCTTGCCACTTACATCACCTATACAGAAGAACAACTTTTGGTCACGAATAAAGAAATCGTAAAGGTCGCCACTTACTTCTTTGGCAGGAATAAGCATTCCATATAAGTCAATGTCAGTACGTTCGGGGAATGGAGGGAATACTTTGGGCAACATAGCCATTTGAATGTCGCGAGCAATTTGCAGTTCGCTTTCTATGCGACCTTTCTGCTTATTCACCTCTTTCAGTTCCTCCATTTGGTTGATGAGAGCTTGCTGCATGTATTTAAAAGAATTGCGCAATTGCAGCATTTCATCGTTTGTTTTTATTGCAGGCAAATCAGCATTCAGGTTACCATTGGCAACCTCATCCACAGCCTGGGCAAATTTTGTAAGCGGATTAGATACATGTCTCACGGCTATTCGGCATACAAAGAACAAGGCCACCATACCTATCAGCATGAGCACTAATATAATAGCACTCAATAAGTTGGCGGGCAGGTACATAAAGAAAGTAGAGACCACAATGGCCATAGACCAATTGGTGCGGTTTATAGGCGAATAAAAGATAACCGACTGTGTGCCTTCGTTGTCGAATTCCCTTATACCCTGTTTACCAGCAATCATTTCAAATCCAATTTCATTGTCATCCTGACTTTTCGTTTTGTCGGCATAGGTAAAGAAAGAATCCTTCAGGATGCGACTATGGTTAGGATGTGCAATATAAGCAGCATTACGGCCTATAATGAAACTGTAGCAGGCATATTTGTTATCCTTAATAGTACCAAACCCGTCATTGTTCCTTTCGTCAATTTTTTCCAGTTTGTTTGATAACCAATCCAGCGAAATGTCGGCTGTAAAGATGGCATACAATTCTCCGTTGCTATCAAATAAAGGCAACGAATAGGTAGTCATGCGCATTTCACCACCACCTTTGTCGAAATAAGGGTCACACCAATAAGGCTTTCCCTCCTCTTTTGGTGTTTTATACCAATCCATTTCTTGGTATTGATAATTATCATCTCCCAATTGTTTTGTTCCAATTGTAACAGAATCAACACGATATGCATAGGGAGAGAAAAATTCACCCTTGTCTTTGTAATAATTGGGTTCAAATGCAATGGCAGAACCCACGATATTGGGGTTGAGTTGTAGCACATGCTCAACAATGTTGAACATGGCATCTGGGTTATGAAGGTTTTCTACAATTTTTGGCTCGTTGTTAGATATGGCCGCCTCAACAGCTGAAAGCTCACGGTCAACACTTTCATTCATATAGGCAATCATGCCCTGGTACCTTTGCTCTGCCTCACTCGACAAAGCTGCCTTGGTGATACTATAAATCAAATATGTGAGAATTGTCATCGTGACGAACACGGTGAGTATCACCCAAGTAGTTAGTCTATTGGCAAACGAATGAGATTTTGTTTTCATGCCTGAAATTGTATTAATATCTCATTTTCACCCCACAGCCATACCGACAGTTTTAGAAGTTAATGGTAAACGAACCACCAATGGTGAAATAGTGCATTTTTTTCACTTTTTCAAACTCAGTGGGATTAAAATCAATACCTATTTCTGAATAAAGAGACTCAAAATTAGGTGAAACAAAATACATGAAATAGTATGGATCATATTTCAGCGTGTAAGTTCTGCGAGTATAATCGTAGTCGCAAAATAGTTTCCACGAGAAGTTAGACTTATACCTATATGTAAGCGAAACGCCTGTGCCATAGGTAGTACTTAGTTTACCACCCATAGTCATGTAGTCCCATTCAACTTCATATTCTTCATTAGTTGTCTGGAATCTTGTGATGTTCATGCTTTTTGGTACTGAATTTTCAATAATCATTGAATACTGCATATCTTTCACATTACCTTTGTAATGAGCATCCAGGTCAAGTTCCTGCATAATGCTACGGCCTACCAAGAATTTGGTACCAAGGGCAAAACGCTTGCTTAAAGGCAGGTTGAAATACAGACCAAAGCTGGCCGAGAATTCACTCAAGTGATCACTCTCAACGGTAATATTCTGCTCGGTCACCATGTCAGAGCCATGATCCATCAACATGTTTTTAGTGGACATATATTCAGGTGATGTTTCACTCCATCCGTTCACTAACTGCATGATATCCAATAGTTCTTTAGTTAATTTTGAGTTTTCCTCATCTGGCTTATAAGTAATGGCATCCCAATTCTTGGCTGACATCGTACGTACACGAAGGCGTCCACCTATACCTACATATTTGTTAAAGAAATAAGCACCCTCGCCATCTACAGTAGTAGCTGTACGGAATTTTATGTTAATTACCTCCTGATTATCTTCAGGTAGATACCAATCTTTTATGTCTGACATACTAAAACCTATGTTTTTGCCACCTAAACCCATACCCATGGAGATGGAGAAGAACGAAGGACGATTAAAATCACCTTTCAAATCATTGCGCAGTAATCCTTTTTCCTTAAATATAAGGTCGGCCAATGCATAGCCTAACTCACCGGCAAAAATACCAATACCTGCACCAGACATCACGTCGCTCACCCAGTGGCGATTGTTTAGCACACGCATAACACCTGTAGCCGTGGCTATACCATAGCCGGCTACTGAGAACCATGGAGAACGGGTTAAACCATATTCCTTATGAAGCACGGTAGCACCCACGAATGAGTTGGCAGTATGTCCAGAAGGCCAAGAGTTGGCAGTTGAACCATCAGGACGCATTTCTTTGGCTGTATATTTAATGGTGTTTACCAATGCACCCATTACGCCATAGGAAAGACCGGCACTTACCAAGAATCGGGTCCAGTCGCTTCTACCTTCATAACCAAAGATTTTCAGACCCAGTGTCATGGCCGGACCAAAATACTGGGTGTAGTCGTCTATAGAACTCTTAAAATGAGTTAATAAGCGCGTGTTGCTGTGGTAAACATCTTTATAATTCTGGCGGAAAGTATTTTTTTCACTCTTCAAAATAATACCTCCTACAAACAAAGGAACACCTACAAAGGTCATGTCGTCCATAAACTTATAGGGTTTCACACCAGGATTGGTCTTCATCCACTTGAATTTTTCATCAGTGGCATTTGCCTTTGACATTGCAGTAGGGGCAGGCATTTCACCCAACTTCATCTTAGGAGTAGTTGTTTTCTTCAGCGAGGATAAATTATAATTCCAAGCTGGCATATCTACTGTTAAAGGTTCTGTATTAAATTGCCCATTATAGTTATTGGCTTTAGTGACAGAACAAATTAATAGCATAAATAAAATTCCGAAAAGCTGCTTCATAGTATTGCATTTTAAAATATTTACAAAGATAAAGTGTTTTTTGCAAATATTTACTTTTTCCTAAGAAAAAAATAATATTATCACAGTTTTTTTCCTTTTTTAGTTATACCATTTCCAGTCTTGCAACTCATAGCGGCTCTCCACTATATTTTCAATGTTATCTGGCAAATTGTGAAAGAAATCCATACCTGTAATTTTCTCAACCTCATCAACGGTATATGTTTTATAAGGTCGGTCTGATCCATTATTATCAAAAATGTATCCTATGGCCCTGGCAGGTTTGGTACTGGTAATTAAGATGACCTTAAAAAACTGTTCTGGCACCAAAATATCATGCTCTTTGCCAATCTTCTTACTTTTTTGTTTGTTGACAATGGGTCCACACACAATAAATACCTCACCATAACGGTTGGCCCAACGGCGACAAGCAATTTCTAAATCGTTCCATTTGCCCGTGTTCAGTTCGTGGTGTTGAGGACACATATTGCTCATATAGAAACATTCGTCCATTGCTTGACTGCTGAAGTGGTTATCACCAGCCGGGCACATGTGCCCCCTGTCGTAACCCGATCCAGAATAATCGAACGACTGTACTTGATTTGCCTTAGGTAAATCGGTATCGGCCGTAAATTCATCGTTACGCTTGTTCTTGCCCCTGGTCTCATTACGGTTCACTTCCCAAGCCACCCAGTTAGGCATATTCCAGTTCCTGTTGTACGATGCCGTATAATTAGATCTTTTAAGAATCTTTTCCGAACGGTCTTTCAGTTTGGCAGGCAATTCTAATTCCGTCGTGTTAATCACCTCCTCAACCTGGCTTGTCTGCGTTGAAGAGTGGTTAACCTCTGTTTTCTGGGAAGCCTCTTGAAAATTTATGTCAGTGTTTTGCTGACCATTGTTTTCTACCGTTATCTCCTGCTTAGGAGGCTCGTTCACAACTTCTTTCTCATCCAGTTGCTTGCTGATAGGGAAATAGGAAAGCAAGGCAGCCAGGATTACAGCAAAGGCAGAACCTGCATATTTTGTGGTATTTTGTTTTTTTTGCTTGCTCATGTTTTTTGGATAATGATGACACAAAAATAAATAAAAAGAATTACTTTTGTGCAAAGTACTAACTAAATTCATTTAAGATTATGGCTAAAAGTATTAAAGGCACACAAACTGAAAAGAACCTGCTCACATCATTTGCTGGTGAGAGCCAGGCTCGTAATCGTTACACATACTTTGCAAGTGCCGCAAAGAAAGAAGGTTTTGAACAAATAGCTGCTATTTTTTTAGAGACTGCTGAGCAGGAGAAAGAGCATGCAAAGCGCATGTTTAAATACTTGGAGGGAGGAACTGTTGAGATTACTGCATCTTATCCAGCTGGCGTAATTGGTAGAACCATTGATAACCTGCAGGCTGCTGTGGCTGGTGAGCATGAAGAATGGGCAGAGGCATATCCTCACTTCGCTGAAGTGGCCGATGCAGAAGGTTTCCCTGAAATAGCCGAGATGTATCGTCGCATCAGTATTGCCGAGAAGGGTCACGAAGAGCGTTATTTCGCTTTCGTAAAGAACATCGAAACAGCTAAGGTGTTTGCTAAGGACGACGAAGTGGTATGGCAGTGCCGCAATTGTGGTTACATTCATGTAGGCAAGGAAGCCCCTGAAACATGCCCTGCTTGTCTGCACCCACAGGCTTACTTCGAGATCAAGAAAGAGAATTATTAATTATTCCTGCATGCTTGCAATAACTGTTGATTTGTATTTAAATACCTTTAAGACAGTTTACTAAGGAAAAATAAGACACTTTTTAGCGAGCAAGATTTACCCCGACCCAGCGCTTGGTGTAGGGGGGACTAAGAGGAGGGTTTAGTACGACTAAACCCTCCTTTTTGACGTAGCAAACGTGCAAGACCGTTACCCGATGCTCGACCTGGAAATTCAGGACACTTTTTTCAAAAAACATCCCGACATCCCGACATTTGTTCGTAATTGATTGTATCAAAGGAAATTAGTGTGTCGGTATGTCATTGAGCACATACCGACAAGATACCGACACATACTCACATCCTGAAAATGACCAATTGATAGTCATATACTATTATCATTAGTAAAAAAGAAAGCTTATTTGTAGATTTCTGTTTCATAATGACAAAATTTTGAACAACTTTTGGTAGGGATACTGTCGGTATGTTGTCGGTATGTGGTGCACCACATACCGACATGTTATTTTGCAGTATTTCAGTAGTTTACAACGATGTGTCGGGATGTCGGGATGTTTTTGCTAATTGCATGTTTAATTCATTTGTTCTGGTGGTTGATTTAATTATAATTTATTATGTTATTCGCATCAATAAAATAAAAAAATATTCAAAAAAAAGTTTGATAACTGGAGATGTTATTTTTCTTTTTTGTATCTTTGTGTTCCTTTAAAAAAGGGCTGAGGATATAGTATTAATTTAATTTCATTACCATTATGCAAATCCAAAAACAATTAAACAATTCAGCAGAGGTTATCTGCTTAGTAGAGAGCTTTTTGCTGGAAAATTATGCATTTCGTCGCAATGTGCTCAGTGGCAAAATTGAGTACCGAGGCATTGCTGAGACTGACAACCAGCAACAGTGGGGTATCGTCACCGTTGAAGTGATGAACTCCATTGTGCGCAAGGCCAAGAAAGCAGGTATCAGCAAAAACTCTCCTCGTACCGACATTGAGGAGTACATCAACTCTGATGCTGTGTCTGATTTTGATCCTATCCAAGATTATCTGGAGCACCTGCCTGCATGGGATGGCAAGAACCATGTGGCCAACCTGTTTAACCGTATTCCAGGTCTTACTTCCGAGCAACTGGCCTGGTGTAGCACTTGGTTGCGCTCGGCTGTGGTGCATTGGCTGGGGCTCGAAGAGTTGCACGGCAATGAGTGTACACCTATATTAATAGGTCGCCAGGGCTGTGGCAAGACCACCTTTGCCTACAAGCTGTTGCCTCCCCAGCTCAGGATGTATTTTCTTGATCACATTAATTTTGCCAATAAATTTGACCAGGAAATGGCACTTACGCACAACCTCTTGGTCAACATCGATGAGTTCGCTAATATGAAGGGAAGTCAGCAAGGCAAACTCAAGCAGACGCTTTCTAAGCAGAAGGTAAACGGGCGTCCCATCTTTGGCAAAGCCCAAGCAGACAGAAGGCGCTATGCTTCGTTTTTGGCTACTACCAACGATGAACATCCCTTGTGTGACCCAACGGGAAGTCGCAGGTACTTGTGTTTGAGGGTACCTCACAAGATGTTGATAGATAATGTGCCAACCATTGACTATGAACAGCTATATGCGCAGGTGATGTATGAAATCAAGGAGATGAAGACCCCTCATTGGTTTACCATTGCTGAGGAAGATCGTATTCAACAACTCAACCAAATTTTCATGAAAGAAGAAAGTCTGGAGAATATGTTGGGTTACTTTTACAAAGTGCCTGAAGTCAGTGAAACGGGCGAATGGCTTTTGATGGGACAAATTATTGGAAGTATGCAGGAGGCTTATCCTAAATTGACCGATGACCGTTCTACCCGTGTGAAGATAGGACAGGCATTGAGGATGCTGGGTTGCCAAACCAAGGAAACCCGACAGGGAATGAAGTATCAGCTCATTGAAAAACAGGCAGCATAAGGGATGCTGTATGAAGAAAAAAACAGACCCCTCTTAGAATTAGAGGGGCCTGCTAAGAATCATTAAATGGATGAAATCTTATCTATCAACAGCTGTGAAGTAGGGAGCTGCATCGCCATTCTCCTTGGTGATATAGACATCCATCTTGGCGCCATTAGCCTCACCTACAAACTTATAGTCGGTGCCCTTAGAAGTGGTACGGCTACCCACGCTCACTGCCTTGGTGCCATTCATCATAGAATAGGTAGAAATAGCAGCATCGAAGATAGCTGTCTCGTCAGCTGTGGGAGCCTGCTGAGCTGAATAGTCGGCCAATACCTCGTTCTTGCCTTCCATCAAACCTAAGTTAATCAGTACACGGTCAACAGCTGCAGGCATTTTGTCCATTAATGAACTACGCACACCCACGCACTCAGGAATCTGAGCAGTAGGCAAGGCATTCTTCAAATCGTTCACACTCTGTTTGATACCGCTACTACCACTGGTACAGAAAGGAACCACAGTCTTGCCATTCAGCACACCACTGGCAATGACGGTCTTCAAAGGCTGAGCGTAGGTGGCAAACCAAAGAGGATAGCCAAAGAAAATTACATCATAGTCGGCTACATTGTGAGCAAATGGTTTCAGCTCTGGCAATACATTGCCTTCGCGCTCAGCACTTGAGCGTTTGATAAGCTCATTATAGTCGGTTGGATATGCATCTACTGTCTGAATGGCCTCAATATCAGCACCAGTCTTCTGCTGAATATACTCTGCCATCTGCTTAGTGGTGTTGGTCACTGAATAGTAAAGTACCAAAACTTTCTTTGCTGGTTCTTCTGTCTGTTCTGCTTTTGGCTTTGATGCGCAAGCTGTAACAAGCAAACCTGCCATCAACATCATCAATAATTTTTTCATTTGTTTTAAACGCTTTAAAAATTAAACTGTAAATTTGGCAGCAAAATTAAGGTAAATTTTAATATCTTTGTTATTGATGAAGAGAATATTGTTCATAAGTATCATCTTTTTAACATTTTCCGTGCTATATTTCAGTCCGGTGCAGTTGCCCAGTAAGCTGACCTATCCTGTGGCATTTTTGGCCTTGATGGCCTTGGTTGACTACAAAAACATAGGTGTATGCATGGCATTGGGCTTATTGTTTTCAGCCTTAGGCGATTGGGAAGGTACCCAGGGCAACTTTCTGGGACAAATGGGGTGTTTCGGTTTAGGACATATGGCCTACATTGGCTATTTTGTCAGCACCTTCAAGACCCAACCTACCTATAAGCAACTCATTTCCTATTTTATACCTTGCTTTATAATAGGATTTTTCGCATTTGTAAATGTGGTGCCTATGGCGCCTACAGGCATAATAAGAGTAGGGGTGAGTATTTACTGTGTGTTGATATTGATCATGTTATGGACTGCATTATTGCATAGAGATGTATGGTTTGCCTTGGGAGCCACCTTGTTTGTGGTATCTGACTTTATTTTGGCTTGGAATAAATTTGTGAGTCCTATTGACCATGCCTCTTGGTGGATTATGGTGCCGTATTATGCTGCACAATGGCTCTTGTTTATCAGGGCTACAAGCGTTGAGTCAGTCGCTTGCTCATGTACTTCACGGGGAAAATAACGGAGATAGCACCAACGGCCAGGACGGTGATGAAAATAAGTACTACATCCAGCAGATGCACGCTTACTGGATAGGCTTCTACGATGAAGTTGTTGCCCAAAGATATGATTCCGAAATGATGCTGGATAAGGCAAAGTATCACTCCTAAAACAATGCCGGTCAGAGCCCCGTATGCTGCAATGAGCCAACCTTCAAACATGAAGATGCGCTCGATTAGTTGATGACTGGCTCCTAAGTTATGCAAGGTCTGTGCATCTTCTTGCTTATCAACAATGAGCATGCTCAACGAACCTATGACATTGAAGGTGGCAATGATTAGAATGAATGTCAGAAAAAGATAGGAGATGAACTTTTCAATTTCCATGATACGAAACACATCTGCCTGTTGCTCAAAGCGATTCTGCACCTGAAAATCGTCGCCCAATAACTCTTTCATTTTTGTCTGCACACTGCGCTCATTGCTGCCAGGCTTCAATTTTATCTCCATGGCCGACACCTCATCCCGATAGCCAAAAAGTTGGCGAGCAAACGAAAGACTGGTCAGTATGTATTGTGCATCGTATTTCTCTTGATTCACCATAAACACAGATCCAGGCGAATAAAGATAGCCTTTGGCAAAAGCTGCTCCAGGATTGGCAATGTTCACATGCACATTTTGTTTAGGAGCTATCACTGGCAATGGATCAACAAACTGAATACCGGTGCCTAATGCTGAGGCTACCCCCATGCCTAAGATGCCGTAATCTACCCCTTCTTCTTGCAAGATAAAGGCTTGTCTGCCATACAAAATGCTGTCAATTTCAGTAATTTGGGTAAACGAATCATCCACTCCTTTGATCGTCACCATTAACTGTTTGTCTTTATATTGCACCATCGCACTCTCTTCAATGGTAGGCATAGCAGTCTCTATTTCAGTCATTTGTAAGACTTTCTCTATGCGCTCATCGTTTTGTTGGAAGGTTTTGCCCTGCGAGGCCGTGATTTTGAGGGGTGGATCAAAGGCAGTAAACAAGCCTTCCACCATTTCGTGAAAGCCATTGAACACCGACAGGGTACACACCAAGGCAAGGGTAGCAAGGGCTACTCCGCACACGGAAATGGCAGAGATGATGTTAATGGCGTTGTGCTTTTTCTTTGAAAAGAGGTAACGCTTGGCAATATAATACGCAATAGCCATGTATGGATGGTTAATGGGTCAAAGGTATGGACTCAATTTTCTTCTGGTCCTTCGGGCGACTTATATCCATCGCCTTTTGCCTCTTTGATGAGCTGATCAATGTGTTCAGCATAATCCAACGAGTCGTCGGCAAAGAACTTCAACTCAGGAATGATGCGCAATTGATGACGCACACGGGTGCCCAGGTCATAGCGTATGGTACGCATATTGCTGGTGATGTTTTTCAGCAATTCTTCCGACTTATCGGAAGGGAAGATGCTGAGGTAAACTTTTGCTACGCTTAGGTCGGGACTGATGCGTACACCGCTAACAGATACCAATACGCCACGAACGCCTTGTGTCTGTTTTTGGAACAAATCGCTTAACTCCTTCTGAATCAAGCGAGCAATTTTATTCTGTCGAGTACTATCCATAATTACTTAATCGTTTTTTGTTAGTTTTTCTTTCCTGATTTTTAGGATGATAATAGCGATGCCTCCCAAAAGT
Organism: Bacteroidaceae bacterium; assembly: GCA_024682035.1. Taxonomy (GTDB): domain Bacteria; phylum Bacteroidota; class Bacteroidia; order Bacteroidales; family Bacteroidaceae; genus Bacteroides. The sequence goes on along the minus strand of JAIKZS010000133.1, from coordinate 67,469 downwards.
AATACAGCCATTGCTATATAAGAAATGGTATCGGTGATGTGAATACTCTGGGGATCGAAAGTCATTTGTATGGTGTGGTTGCCTGCTGGAACATATAGCGTACGCAACACATAATCGGCACGTGCCAACTCTATAGGTTCTCCGTCTATAGTCACTTGCCAGCCATTGGGGTAATAGACTTCTGAGAATACAGCTACACCATCAGACGGGTTGTGAGTCTGGTAAGTCAGACTATTGGGCTCATAGGCTGTAAGTTGTATGGTGGCATCATCGCCCACCTCAAAGGCAGTGGCATTGTGCAGGGCCGATTTGAATTGGCCATCTACAACAGCAGTAACATGTGGATTGCTGGTAGCTAATACATCCATCTCTTCATCAGCGTTGGCCACATAGTTTATCTCTTTTACAAACCACGCATTACCTAAGGCGTAGGGGTTTTGTATTGGCATCTCTCCGTCTTTGGTAGGAAGTATGAAATACTTGGTATTAAGCATGTTGAGCGCATGGAACTTGGCTGGGTCAACCTTTTCCAAATCGCCACCAGCTTCTGCGATGGCTTGAAAGGCTGTTTGCATTTCTGTTTTGAGGCGCAACTCAATGAGTTCGTTGTATCTGCGCAATTTGGCTGCATGATAGCCACCTACATTCTTATGCCAATAAGAGGTAGTATTTTCATTGAATGGATTGACAGCAAAGTTCAGTACGCGATAATCGAGATCGGTATCTTCCAAAATGAACTTATCAACTTCCGTTTGGGTGAAGGTAGTGGTTCGGATGTTGGGTTCTACAAATTGATCGTCGTACAGGTAACGCTTGTTTATTTGCCACATGTCAACCAAACACAGCAAAGCTATGGCGCCTATGGTCACATCTTTACGCAGTTTACCCATGCCGAAGAGTAAGAGAATGATAACACCCACCATTATAATGATCAGTGAACGAAGGGCATCGGCTGATACCATTGCTGCTCGCATATCACTCAAACTATTCAGAATGCCTGCTAATTCGTTGGCAGGAATACCACCTTGGTCAACAGCACTTTGCAGCATCATCGACTCTTGAGCAGGGATGAAGTCGGTAAATGTTCCAGGCGTGAGCCAAATAAGTAAACTGATGCCGGCCGTGAGTATTCCACTTACCAAGAAAGGAGTGGAGAAGGGCTTCAGCAAGGAGGGTTGCTCAATGATTTTCTTCAATGCCAGCATGGCCAGCAATGGGATGCTGAACTCGGCAATGACTAAGATTGATGATACAGCACGGAATTTATTGTACATCGGTACATAGTCGATGAAGAGATCGGTGGGCAACATGAAGTTCTTGCCCCATGAGAGTACGATGGAGAAAATGGTGGCACCAACAAGTGCCCATTTCATGGGGCCTTTTACGAAGAAGCAACCCAACAAGAACAAGAATAGCACAAATGCGCCTACATAAACCGGACCAGCAGTTCCTGGTTGGTCGCCAAAGTATTGGGGCAGGGAACCATACAGACTATTGTATCTGGGGTTAGATTTGGCCATGGCCGTCTTGTTTAGGTTAATAGCCTCGGTAGCACCTCCCTTGAAGTTAGGTACCAGCAAAGTGAGTGTTTCGCCAACACCATAGCTCCATTGGGTAATGTATTCTTTGTCCAAGCCTCCGTTAGCCGATGAACCAGTAGCTGAATGTTGCGTTAATTCGCTCTTGCCACGCATGGTTTCCAAACTATAGGTATAGGTGTGATAGAGGTTGCTGATGTTAATGGCTATACCGATCAATCCTGCTACAACCAAAACTCCTGATGCTTTCAGGAATTGTGGCAGGGTGTGGTTACGATTGGCTTCAATGCCGAAGGCAATGACCATAAAGAGCATGACAAACAAGAAATAGTAGCTCATTTGCACATGGTTAGAAAGAATCTGCAAGGCTAAAAATAAGGCAAAAACGATGCCTCCTTGCCAGATTTTGCCTCTGTAGGCCCATACCATACCGGCTATCGTTGGAGGAATGTAGGCCAAGGTAACAAATTTCCATATATGTCCTGCAGCAATGAGGATGAAGAAGTAGGACGAAAAGGCCCACAGAATGCCTCCTAAAGCTGATAACCAGGCTGAGAAACCAAAAGCACGCAGTAGAATATAGAAACCTACTAACATGATGAAGGCCAGACGCACATACTCGGGTAGCCAGAGCTCATATACTCTTTCGGCTTTCGAAAAAGTATCTGTTGAATTGTAAGATGGTGATATTTGATAGGTTGGCATACCTCCAAACATGGAGTTGGTCCATCGTGTGCGCTCACCTGTTCGTTCGTAATATTCCTTAGCCTCCTGTCCACTTGCTGCTCCTGCTGAGGTGTCGTGCTGGAAAAGAATCCTTCCCTCCATATCGGCTGGATAGAAATATACAAACGATATGATTACGAAAATTAGTATGGAAATGATGTCTGGTAAAATCTTCTTCATAGGTAGTTTTTATCTTATATGCTGCAAAAGTAATAAAACTTTATAGAAAAACACTTGCTACGGGTAAACATTTAAGGTATGTTAGGTAAGTAGATGATAAACACCACCTACTAACGCTTTTAGCACTCCTTTCATCTCTAAACCGAAAAGCAAGGTGGTAAGCTTGTGTATAGGCATGTTCGCATCTACAGTCAGCGTATTTATATGCATGTCACCTCTTTGTTTCAGGAGGTTCACCACCAATTCTTCGTCGGGTGTCAGGTCCACAAACAAATTGCGTTGGATGGCTTCTGGTTTAGCCGAAGAGGTTTTCCAATTCATGGCTTTTACAAAATCTTCTGCATTGGTAATCAAAGCTGCTTTGTTTTCTTTGATGAGTTGATTGCAGCCTTTCGACAATTCGTCGTTAATTCTGCCTGGAACAGCAAAGCAATCTTTGTTATAAGTGTTGGCTAAAGAGGCAGTAATAAGTGATCCTCCTTTGGGGGCCGATTCAACGACAATGGTGGCATCGGCCATGCCTGCTACTATACGGTTTCTCGACACAAAATTATAAGCGTCGGGTTCGGTTCCAGTAAGGTATTCGGTAAGTAAACCACCGTTTGACAGCATATCAATGGCTGTTTTCCGATGCTTATGCGGATAAATCCTGTCTAAGCCATGCGCCAATACGCCTATAGTAGGCAAGTGGTTGGCAAGGGCAGCACGGTGTGAATGAATGTCAATGCCATAAGCCATACCACTGATAATCATGACATCGGGGCACAAAAATGCCAAGTCTCTGACGAATGTTTCACAAAAATCCTTGCCATAGGGCGTAGCCATACGGGTGCCTACCATAGATATGATGTGCAGTCTATTCAAATTGGCATGACCCTTAAAGAAAAGTATGGTAGGGGCATCTTCACATTCTCTGAGACGTGAAGGATAGGCCTCATCTTTAATGGTCAGACAAGTGATGTGGTTGTTTTCAGCAAAGGTCAATTCTTTTTCTGCTCTTTTGAAAGCTTCGGGGCAATCCAGAACATCTATCAATCGTTGATTGACATCAGGTATAATTTCTCGTAAATGAAGGCGATTCTCAAATACGGCAGTGGCACTGCCCATCTCATCTATTAAACGCTTGGCGTTAATATGGCCGATGCCTTCACAGAGTGTCAAGGCAATGGCACAAATCCTTTCGTCGTTGGTCATTGTTATGAAAATTATAAAAAATATATATTATAAATATGCTGCAAAAAGTTGGTCAAACATCTCACCCCTGGTCAGGACTCCGTTTTCCACACATACGGCATCTACTACTCCTCTCAGACAAAGTTTGTTGTCGATCTTGCGAAAAATGTCTTGGTAGAATACAAACCGAATGCCTTCTCGTTTCAGGTAGAGTTTGCTTATAAATTCATCGTTGCTGCGAAGGGGGGTTTTGAACGACATGGTGATTTTTGATACCACAACATCAATTCCTTTTTGGTGAAGTTCGGAGAAACTAACGCCTGTGGTAAGCAGGAACTCATGACGGGTATGCTCTAAATAATGCTGGTAGTTGGCATTGTTGACAATGCCTTGCAGGTCGCACTCATAGTCTCGTACCTTCATTTCCAGCTCGTAAATATAATTGCTCATTGTTCTAATCCTTTAAATTGTAACATTTCATGGGTACTCACCAACTTGAATAGTTTGTCGGAAGGACGTATTTTATCTACCTTCAGTGAGAAATGGTCGCCCTTATGTACGGTTTGAACAGGTTGTAAATTCACCCTTGCCTCTTCTAATGTGAGGAATATGGCACCTGTAGTAGGACCGGTTATCAGCACTTTATCGCCTACATTCAATTCGGCAGCTTCGCACAGGAATTCAGCTACACCTATATTATTAAAATACTTGATGCCCTTGCCCACATATATTTTGCGTTCGGTAGCAGCCGAACCATAGGTGTGGGTCCACTTGCCCAAGCGTTCTCCTAAGTAATAGCCATTCCAGAATCCACGATTGAAGACAGTGCTCAGGCGTTCGTCCCAAGCCTGTATCTTTTCATCTGAATAGGTGCCGTCGATGACGCTTTCTATGGCTTCACGATAGCACTCAGCAACGATGCGTACATATTCAGGTCCTCTTGCCCTACCTTCTATCTTGAACACCCTCACGCCGGCATCCATCATCTTATTAATGAAATGAATGGTTTTCAGGTCTTTGGGTGACATGATGTATTTGTTGTCAATTTGCAGTTCGTCGCCCGTATCTTTATCAGTCACAATATAGCCTCTTCTGCATATTTGACGACATTCGCCTCGATTGGCCGATTTGTTTTCTTCTTGCAGCGAGAGGTAGCATTTGCCCGAAACGGCCATGCATAGGGCACCGTGGCAGAACATCTCAATGCGAATTTGTTGCCCGCTGGGGCCACAAATATTTTCTGCTACAATATGGCGATGAATCTCAGCAACCTGCTCAAGGTTCAATTCACGAGCCAGTACCACCACATCGGCAAATTGCGCATAAAACTTCAAAGCTTCAACATTGCTGATATTCAGCTGAGTACTAAGGTGTACTTCCTGACCAATACTGCGAGCATAGGTCAACACGGAAATATCCATTGCAATCACGGCACTGATGCCTGCTTCTTTAGCAGCATCAACAATGGTGTGCATTTGCTCCATGTCACCATCATAAACTATGGTATTTACGGTCAGGTAACTTTTAATGCCATGCTCATTGCAGATGGATGCAATGTCATGTAAATCGGCAATGGTAAAAGGGTTGGCAGAGTGGGAACGCATGTTGAGTTGTCCCACACCAAAATATACCGAATTGGCGCCTGCCTGAATGGCTGCTTGCAGGGAGTCTCTTGACCCTACAGGTGCCATGATTTCAAAGTCTTTGATGCTATAATTCATTTCTTTGTGACATTTGAGTGTGCGAAGTTAGTGATTTTTCTTTATCTTTGCAAAATATTGATAACAATGATGCTTTGGCTGTTATCGATTCTTGTTGATACATGAAAATAGCAAATTTGGACTTAGGGGATTATCCCGTGTTTTTGGCACCGATGGAGGATGTTACCGATCCTGCCTTCAGGTTGATGTGTAAGCGATTTGGCGCAGATATGGTTTATACCGAATTTGTGTCAAGTGATGCATTGGTTCGTTCTGTTAATAGCACCATGCGAAAGTTGAACATCAGCGACGAAGAAAGGCCTGTGGCGATTCAGATTTATGGCAAGAATACCGATGCAATGGTGGAGGCTGCTCGCATGGTAGAAGAAGCTGGTCCGGATGTAATTGACCTCAATTTTGGTTGTCCGGTTAAGAAGGTGGCAGGTAAAGGTGCAGGGGCTGGGTTGCTTCGAGATATTCCAAAAATGCTGGAAATTACTCGTTCTGTGGTAGATGCAGTGAAATTGCCGGTAACGGTGAAGACTCGCTTAGGTTGGGATGACGGTAATAAGATTATCGTGGAACTGGCAGAGCAATTGCAGGATTGTGGCATCGCTGCCTTAACGATTCATGGACGAACCCGGGCACAGATGTACACAGGCGAAGCCGATTGGACCTTGATTGGTAAGGTGAAGCAGAATCCTCGCATCCATATTCCTATTATTGGGAATGGTGACATTACTACTCCTGAGCGTGCCAAAGAATGCTTTGATAAGTATGGGGTAGATGCGGTAATGATTGGCAGGGCTTCGTTTGGCAGACCTTGGATATTCAAGGAGGTGAAGCATTACATTCAAACTGGAGAATTGTTGTCTCCCTTAAGTGCTGAGTGGCGCCTGGATGTGCTGCGACAAGAGGTATTGGACAGTGTGAATTTGCTCGATGAGCGTAGGGGGATCTTGCATGTAAGAAGGCATATCGCTGCAAGTCCTTTGTTCAAGGGCATTCCTAATTTCCGTGAAACTCGCATCGCTATGCTTCGTGCAGAGACCAAAGAGGAATTATTCCAGATTTTCGATAGCTTGGACTTAACTCAGTTTCCTGAATAACCAACAAGTAAATACATATAGTAAATAGCCTGAAATCCAACCTGCAAAAACATCTATCAGGTAGTGTGCCTGGATATATACGGTAGCTGTACAAAGCAGAAGATAGAAAGGCAGCATATAAAGGGCCAATCGTTTATTACTACGCCATCCCATCAACATAATAATGGTGGAGATGCCCACATGTGAACTTGGGAAAGCGGCAGTGGGTCTTTCACCTATGGCTTGGGAACCTTCTACTAAACTGTAAAAGAATCCTTCTCCGTGTTCTGCCCCTGGCAATAGTTCTGAGTGAATGTTGAAATAATCACCCAATGCTGGGAATACCCCTGCCAAAACATTTTCTTCGCCAATGGCAGGAAAATAGAACTGGGGGCCTGCTACAGGCAATACCATATAAATAATATAGTAGAGGAAAAATGCGGTGATTAATACGAATGAGATTTTTTCGAATAAATCGAAACGCTTGATAAAGTGCCAGCAAACGATGGCTGCTATCAGCGGATAATAACCGAAATAGCCCATGTTAAGAGGTTCGCTTATCCATAACTGGGGATAGTCTCTTTGGAACCAAAATGCTGGTTGACTTCCAAAAATAGTTTGTTCTGCTTGCGCAAAGATGTGATCAAGATTGGGTAGCAAACGGTTGAACTCGTAGGTGTCAGGGTACCAATAGCTAAGCAACGACAACTGAAAACCTATGCGCAAGAAAGCGGTTGCCTTACATGGATATTTCTTATAGATAAATACAAATGCAAAGGTGGCTAACACAATGATGAGCCTTTCCAACAACATCTGCAGTGGATGGTCCATCTGCCCGTAAAGTAACACGATGGCTATTGAGGTCAATCCCGTATAAATGAGGGATGCTTTCTCAATTAAAAATTCCCCTTTGCTGGGACCAATTCTTTTTAACCAATCTAAAGCCATCCTGCCTCCTTGTACCATGCAATGGTTTCTTTTACCCCTTTGTCCAATTGATATTGTGGATTATAGCCCAATTCGTTGATGGCGGGAGTGATGTCACAACGCCAGTTGCGTTGTTTCATAATACGATATTTATCAGTATTGAGTGTACTGCTGGTATGGCGCAGCTTTGCCCATTTTTCAGCGATCACTGATACTATTTTTAACACCCATAGTGGGGCGCAGATGCGAAGTACTTTGGTTGCTTTCAATTCTCTAATTATTAGGTTGGAGAAGGTGCGACTTTGATAAACTTTTCCGTCGCTGAGAAAGAAAGCCCTATTGCTCACTCCTTTTTCTATGCCTAAGAAAATGGCTTGAACAATATCTTTGACATACACAAAAGTAATGTCTTGGCGCTTATATCCTACAGAAAAATCAATGTGTTGCAATATAGACTTTGCCATAAGGAAGTAATCTTTTTCACGAGGTCCATATACGCCTGTAGGACGAAGAATAAGATAGGGAAAATTGGTGAGTCCCTGCAGGTACTGCTCTGCCTTGAGTTTACTCTTGCCGTAAGCGGTGTTTGGTTGAGGCTGGTCGTGTTCTGTTATGGGTTGATAGTTGTTTTCATGTATAGGACCAAAAACGCTCAGGGTACTGATGAATACAAACAACTTAGGTGTCTGCCCTGTCGCTATTAGGGCATCAATTAGGTTTTTGGTCTGCTGATAGTTTACTTTGTCGAAATCGCGCTTATCGGCACATTTGGTTACACCAGCACAATGCACAACATAAGTGAAGGCACCATTACTGTTTGCATGTTCCACTAATTGTTGCTGTAGCACGACAGGGTGAGCATAGTCGAGATCAATAAAGTGCATAGAAGGGTCTTGCAAGTACTCCTTGCTACTACTTTTTCGTACGCCAGCCCATGTGGAGAAACCTTTTTTTATAGCTTCCTCCACAATAAAACTGCCGATAAACCCGCTTGCTCCTGTTACCAGAATATTACTCATTCTTCTTGTTTTACAGTGACTTAATATCCTGTGCATTCTCAGGCATTACATAACGGTCACCAGTACTTTTGCTAATCGCTTCACGGAACTGCTGGTCGTATCCTGGGGTCGCACGCTGACCTTGAATCACCACTCCATTCTCTGATGGTTTAACAATTTGATCGTTATGTTTTACTGCAATCAGACGGAAGAGCTTGTCCCATCGTTCCATCATTTGCTTGGTATAAGCTGCTGTCTTGTTAGTGAGATAGGCAACCTTATCACGTTTGGTAAGGTTCTCTACATCTTTTAGCACTTGCTCTTGGTCTGCTGCATAGAAATCTTCCAATTCTTTTTGCGCATCACGCAGGTCGCCAATCATCACACTATATCGAGGATAAATCATATTGGCAACCACATTGTTTACCCAAAAAGCGCTCTTGTCACTGTATTCATTGCTCAGATTGTTTTCTCTACGGAATGCTTCTGGTACTTCTTGTACGCCACAATAAACTGGTACATAGGCTATCATGTTGGCATCGTCACAATTGAAGTACATAATGCCACCCACTTCGTCTGGCAACCATCCTCGTAACTGTGACACCAAAGTAAAACCTGATTGTGGGGTACCAATGGCACGTTCACGGAAATATTTCTTTCCATTCACTTCCCAGTTCATAGGCAATGGACGATAGGGAGAGCTCCAAGGACCAGCACTCATATCAGCTGTCATATCAAGAGGAGTTCCCTCAAAATGATCACGCATGTCGTTCATGATGTCACGAACGGAAACTTTCTTGGCAGGTTTGATGTAAAGAGGAAGATGGTCGCATACGTCAAACTGACCATTGATGTAGGGCAGGTATTTGTCCATTTCGGCTACATCAGCCACATGATGACGGAAGAAACTCCACACACGGGCATCGGCATAGCGCACATTCTCAAATGTCAATGGGCAATAAGCATCGCGGAAGCTAAAATCTTCATCTTTCCCTGAAAAATAGCCTTTTTCACGAGCAAATGAAATAACATCTTTTGAATAAAGACAATTCTTTGGGTCTTTTAATGGGAACTGACGGATGCGTGAAATATTAGCATGGGCACAAATGCAGTCGTCAGGAATGCGTATAGCTACCCAAACGGCTCCTTTATTCCCTGGGCCTTTTCCCATGATTTCTAAAATCCATGCTTCATTCTTGTCACACACGGTAATGGTTTCACCTGTACTGCTATAACCATATTCTTGTAAGAGATCGGTCATGATGATAATGGCATCGCGAGCCGTAGCCGCACGCTCCAAACCAAGATGAATCATTGTGTCATAATTCAGTAAACCTTCAGGATTCTGTAGCTCTAAACGACCATCAAAAGTCGTTTCGACTATGCTCACTTGCTTTTCATTGATATAGCCAATGACATCATAGGTGTATGCTACTTGGTCGATGTAGCCTTTTACATTTCCATTATTACCCCATCCGCGTATAGCAATTTTCTCTCCAGGTTCATGCCTGCCACCAGGGGTTCTGTACATGGATCCTGCAAAGCCGTAACCATCGCAATTATATGTACAAATAACTGAACCATCAACAGATGCAGCCTTGCCTACAATTAAGTTAGTACAAGCCTTGATAGGGGTTGAAACTAGTATGGCAGCAAGTGCCAGCATTGATAAAAAGAGGTGTTTTATTTTCATACGGAAAGTCTTTATATAGAAATAATGTGCAATTTTCGTGATTTTTATTGAGAATTGCAAACAAAGTTATAATTTTGTGGTATAACAAACCTTTAAAAACTAATAGCAATGAAAAAAACACTTCTTTTTGCATTCATGCTGTTAATGACGATGTCAGCATGCAAGAACAGCAATAAGCAGGAGGCTGTTGAAATTAAAGACCTGCCACGCGTTGAGACTCCAGCTGCTGTAGCGACAGCTATGGATAATTATTTCAAGGGAGTAGAAGCTGCACAGCAAGATTTACACAGCATTATGGTGGTGCAACATGGTAATGTAATTTACCAACGTTGGCTCAGTGAGGGCGAACAAAATAAACCTCATATACTTAATTCTGTGAGTAAGACCTTTACGTCTGCTGCAGTGGGATTGGCCATAGCTGAAGGTAAAATAAAGTTGACTGATAAGTTGGTGAGTTTCTTCCCTGATAAATTGCCTGCTGAACAAAGTGATAATCTGAAAGCGATTACCATCCGCGATTTGTTAACCATGAATTGTGGACATGACACTGATCCAACTCGTATTGTTCGTAATACCGATGGCGAGGAGTGGGTTACTGCTTTCTTGGCATATCCTGTAGAACATCAGCCTGGCACATTCTATTGCTATAATAGTCTGGGTACTTATATGCTTTCTGCTATAGTTCAGCAAGTAACCGGTGAAAAAGTAGTTGATTATTTATATCCTCGTTTGTTTGAACCGCTGAATATTGACAAACCGGAATGGCAAGAAAGTCCTCAAGGCATTAATACTGGTGGTTGGGGTCTTTATCTTAAGACTGAAGATCTTGCTAAAATGGGACAACTCATACTCCAAGGTGGTAAATGGAATGGTAAACAAGTGTTGCCAGCTGATTATGTAGCAGAAATGCAGAAAGCGCAGGTGCCTTGTGTTCCTGCTGGTGTTAAGCCCCAGGATGCAGCAGCAATGGGTTTGACTAAGGAGAACAGCGACTGGCTGCAGGGGTATGGCTATCAGATGTGGCGTTGTCGTCACAATGCTTTCCGCGCAGATGGTGCTAATGGTCAATATATTATTGTGATTCCAGAGAAGGATGCCGTTATTGCTACTACTGCAAATATTCAGGATATGCAAGGCGAAATCAATCTGATTTGGGAGCATATTCTTCCTGTATTGTAAAAAAAGTTCCCTGCCCATAAGGCAGGGATATATTTTTTTGACGATTACCACTTAATGCCTGCAGCTTTGGCAATTTTGCGAGAGATTTCGGTATTATCCATTTTACCAATAAATTCCTTGCTTCCTGCTCCTACGGCATATACAGGAACGTAGGCTGCAGAGTGACTGCCTGTGCCCCAAATTAGATGGGCTTGCTCTGCCATTACATTTTTGGCAACAGTCGCAAGTTGTTCGGTGCGAGAATACAGATTCTCATCAAATTTAACTTTGTTCTTGGTGAAAGTTTCTTCGAAGCAATCACGTAACTGCTTTTCCTGTTCCCAGGTGATGGTCAGTTCCTTCCAGAAGCCCATCTTGTCGGCCAACAGTGCTTTGGCATCTTCCCAAGTCACTTTGTTCTGCTTGCGAAGGTCGGTTATATATCTTGACAGAACGTCGATTGATTGCTTTTGGTGTGACAAGGCTTTCAAATTCAGGGTGTAACCACCACTCTGACGACCTATCGACAAACCACCTGTTTCATGATCGGCTGTAACAACGATCAAAGTTTCTTTGGGGTGTTTCTTTAAAAATTCATATGCCACCTTGATAGCATTGTCCATATCCTCGAGTTCGCTTATCATTGAAGCTGCATCATTTGCGTGACAAGCCCAGTCTATTTTACCTCCTTCAACCATCAGGAAAAATCCTTTCTTGGCATTTTCTTTCATCAAAAAGTCTATGGCACTTTCAGTAATTTCTGACAATGTTAAATCGCCAGATTTACGGTCGATGGCATAGCGCAGACTGGCTTGATCGGCATCTGCTTTCTCCATCAGGATCATTTTTTTAGCACCATCACGCTTTGCTTTATACTCGTTTACGCCACGTGCCATTGTGTAACCAGCCTGTTCAAACTTGGGGAAAATGCTTGGAGCATCTTTACCATCATGGGTCTTTTCTGGTTTCAAGAAACCACTTCCTGCAAAGAAATCAAAATTTGACTTTGGCAACCAATTTGCAATCTCGTAGTACCAGCTTCTGCTTGGCTCATGTGCGTAAAATGAACCTGGTGTAGCATGGTCTATACTTACGGAAGTTGTTATACCTACACGCTTGCCGGCTTTCTTTGCCTTTTCTGCTAATGATTCCACTGGATTCTTGTCGGTATCTACACCCATAGCGCTGTTGTAAGTTTTTGTACCAGTTGCAAGGGCTGTACCACCAGCAGCGGAGTCTGTGATAGAATTAGAAGCAGAATGTGAGTTGGCATAACTTGCCACAGTAAAAGATGGGAATAATAAATTTTTAATACCGATGCGACCCTCCATCTCACCCAGGTACATTTCGGTTGTATTCACTTGGTTTAAGCCCATGCCATCGCCTATAAAATAGAATACATACTTAGCTTGCTGTGCGTTTATTTGGCAAACTGCCATTACCAGCAAAATAGTAACAAATAGCTTTTTCATAGAATATCATTATTTTTATTGAAGTGATACAAAGATAAGGGAAATTGTTCTTTTATTAACAATTTTATTCCAATAAATATTACCTATTTATTAAAATAGCATAGATCTATACGCTAAATTTTGATTTGTTGAAACTTTTTGACATTTTTTTAGAATTTTAAAAGTATATATAGCGTATATTTGTATCAATATTTGAAAATAAGACTTTCGAGAGAATTAACAACTGATCAAGAATATGAATAAATTTAATTTTGTAAAAGAATTAGCACGTCGATTACAAATCACCGACACAGCAGCAAAAGCTTTTGTAGATGAATACAACAAGCTAGTAATAGAAAAGATGTGTGATGGAGAAGAAGTAAAATTACAGTATTTTGGAAAATTTATCCCTCACCATCAACCAAGACGTCCAGGTCGTGATCCTCGTAATGGAGAGTATCATGATATTCCAGAACGGTTGACTATTAAGTTTAAAGTTAGTGCGAATGTGCTTGACCAACTTAATAATAATGATTAAGTAGATATTAAATATTTGCTGCGGGCGACCCTATAAGTCGCCCTTTTTTTTACCTAGGAGGCCATTATTTGTTAAAATATTCAACAATCTGCATATAGGTAAGAAATCATGGTAATTTTGCAAGGTGGATTGCATAAAATTCATTATATTTGCAGCTAAACAATTAACATAATTAGAAAAATCTATGAGTATATTAATCCAAGGTATTATTGATCGCGCTAAGGCAGATCGCCAGCGCATTGTGCTTCCTGAAGCAACTGAAGAACGCACCCTAAAGGCTGCCGATCGTGCTTTAGGTGACAATATTGCCGACATCATTTTAATAGGTGATGTTAAAGAAATTCATCGTATGGCTGATGAATTTGGTTTGAAGAACATTGATAAGGCAACTTTGATTGACCCTTTGAACAATCCTAAGGCTGAAGAATATGCTGCTTTATTGGCTGAACTTCGCAAGAAAAAGGGTATGACCATTGAGCAAGCTCGCGAATTAGTGAAGAATCCTCTTTATCTGGGTTGCATGATTATTAAAACAGGCGATGCTGATGGCCAAATATCAGGTGCGCTAAGTACTACTGGTGAAACTTTGCGTCCAGCTTTGCAAATTATTAAATGTTCCCCAGGTATCACATGTGTAAGTGGTGCTATGCTTATGATTACTAAACAGCCACAATATGGTGAAAATGGTGTATTGGTGGTGGGCGACGTAGCTGTAACACCAATGCCCGATGCTAATCAGTTAGCGCAAATTGCTGTATGTACTGCTGATACTGCCCGTGCAGTAGGTGGTTTTACTGATCCAAGAGTGGCTATGTTAAGCTTCTCTACCAAGGGTTCTGCTTCACATGAAGTGATTGACAAGGTGCTTGAGGCAACTAAGTTGGCAAAGGAAATGGCTCCAGATCTTAAGATTGATGGTGAGCTGCAAGCTGATGCAGCTTTGGTGCCATCAGTTGGAAAGAAGAAAGCTCCTGGTAGTGAAATAGCAGGTAATGCCAATGTGTTGGTATTCCCTAACTTGGAAGTAGGTAACATTGCTTATAAACTGGTACAGCGTTTAGGTGATGCCTTGGCTATTGGTCCTATTCTGCAGGGAATTGCACGTCCTGTTAATGACTTGAGTCGTGGATGTTCTATAGACGATGTTTACTATATGATTGCCATTACAGCTTGTCAGGCTCAAGCTGCTAAGAAATAATTAAAAAACCTATATCAATGAAAATTCTTGTATTAAATTGTGGTAGTTCGTCAATCAAGTATAAATTGTTTGACATGAATGATAAATCCGTTATTGCTTCTGGCGGTATCGAGAAAATAGGCTTGGCTGACTCATTCCTGAAGTTTGCATTACCAGACGGTGAGAAGAAGATTATACATAAAGACATTCCAGAACATACAGTGGGTGTGGAATTGATTCTCCAGACTTTGATTGATCCTCAATATGGAGCAATCAAGAGCTATGATGAAATTGATGCTGTAGGTCACCGTATGGTGCATGGAGGTGAGCGTTTCACTGAATCGGTATTGCTTACTCCTGAAGTGTTGAAAGAATTTGAGGCTTGCAATGATTTGGCTCCTCTTCATAATCCTGCAAACTTGAAAGGTGTGAATGCTGTCAAGGCCATCTTGCCTAACGTGCCTCAGATAGGTGTGTTTGATACTGCTTTCCATCAGACGATGCCTGACTATGCTTATATGTATGCATTACCTTATGAGTTTTACCAGAAGTATAAAATACGTCGCTATGGCTTCCATGGAACTTCACATCGTTTCATTACTCAGTATGTTTGCGATTTCCTGGGTGTGAAAAAGGAAGGCTTGAAACTCATTACTTGTCATATTGGTAATGGGGCATCTATTGCTGCTATTAAAGATGGTAAGGTAATAGATACTTCTATGGGTCTTACACCGCTGGAAGGACTGATTATGGGTACTCGAAGTGGTGATATCGATGGTGGTGTAGTGACATTCCTGGAAAACAAGCTGGGCGTTAATGCAGCACAGATGAGTGATATCCTGAATAAAAAGAGTGGTATGATGGGTATTACAGGTGTTTCTAGCGATATGCGTGAACTTGAGGTGGCACAGAAAGAGGGCAATCCTCGTGCTATTCTTGCTGACAAGATGTACAACTATCGTATTAAGAAATACATTGGTGCTTATGCAGCTGCTTTAGGAGGTGTTGATGTAATCGTATTCACAGGAGGTGTGGGCGAGAATCAGGCAAGTATGCGTGCCAACGCTCTTGAGGGTATGGAATTTTTGGGTATAGAACTTGATCCTGCTCTTAATGCTGCTACTGTAAGAGGAAAAGAAGGCATTATTTCTACTCCAGACTCTAAAGTGAAAGTGGTAATCTTGGCTACTGATGAGGAGCTGATGATTGCTCAGGACACTATGAATATTGTCAAGGCCTAAGTGATAATCTATATATGCTGCGCGAGGATTGTTGAAATTCTTGCGCAGTATTTTTGTATTTTCCCCATTCTATAATAAAAGAATAACCATTTAAAGTAAGGAAAGGGCATTGATATGAAGAAGATTTTATTTGCATTGGCTATGGGCTTCGCACTTACTGGATGCGTTTCTGCCTACGACACCTATGATGGGGGTGGTTATGCCGATTATTCTTATGGTTACAGTCAGGAATATATCATTTTCAATAATGGATATCGTTACGGATACGAGGCCGGTGTGATTGATGCAATTACTGATCGTATGGTGATGGCAATGGCACTCGATCGGGCTCGCGCAATGCGTCTGCTTGAATTGAACAGAAGGTATTTTTATATCTTCCACTGCATGCCAAATTATAGCTTTGGCTATTATACCTTTAATCCTGGACCTCCCATCCCACGTGGCCCTGTAGGACCTGGATATTATGGTGGTTCTAACCGTCCTCCTTATGGTGGAGGCTATGGTGACTACTATGGACGTGGTCATGGAGGTTATCGTTCTGACTATAATGTGAACATGACCGATCGTGACTTAGAGGCTGCTGCAAAGGAATATACCCGTAGTGTTAGGTCTATTGTAGGTAAGGATAGCTATTCTACATTCGAGACCAGGGTACGCGCTGACGCTAAGACCGCAAATCGGAAGGTAAATGCTATACGTGTAAATCCCAATTTGAACGCTAATAGTACTACTAATGGCAGTTCTAGCGCTACACGCACTCGTAGAGGCACTAACGTTCGTACAAACACGAATGCTGGTACTACACCAACTACCAGTGGTACAAGGGTTCGCAGCAACAGCAACTCTTCTACTCCTGCTTCAACTACCAGTGGTACAAGGGTTCGCAGCAACAGCAACTCTTCTACTCCTGCTTCAACTACCAGTAGTACAAGGGTTCGCAGCAATAGCAATTCTTCTGGTACCAGCCAGCAGACGACCACAAATTCTCGTACTCGTGTACGCAGCACTAGTAGCAGTAATTCGGATAGTAGTACAACTTCAACTACTTCCACTACTACTTCTACTTCTTCTTCCCGTACACGTACAAGATAAGTTACTACCTCTATTTCGGTTTTAAACTGGAATTATTTAGATAATAAAAGGCTGCATCAGCAGCCTTTTTATTTTAATCTTCAGTAGTGAGTAATCTTTCAAGTTCTTCCGCATTCAACCTAAGGTGAAACTCTCCTTTATAGGCAACTGATATGCCACCTGTCTCCTCACTCACAATTATAGCTAAAGCATCAGTTTCTTGAGAAATACCCATGCCGGCGCGATGACGTAATCCTAGTTCCTTGGGGATATCCAAGTTATGTGCTACTGGTAAAATGCAGCCTGCAGCCTTGATGCGTTTATGACTAATAACCATTGCTCCGTCATGCAGCGGACTATTTTTAAAGAATATGTTTTCTATCAGTCGCTGATTGACATTGGCATCAATGGTATCACCTGTACGCACTATATTGTCAAGTGGCACATTGCGTTCCACCACTATTAAAGCACCAACTTTCCCTTTAGCCATGCTTAAGCATGCCATTACAATGGGTAGTACATCTTCGTGGCTGCTTTGATTTTCTTTACTGCCGAAGAATAATTTTACCAAGGCACTGGCGCTATGATGTGAGCCTAATGAAAATAGGAAATGGCGTATTTCTTCTTGGAAGAGGACTATTATGGCTATTACACCTACACTGATCAGTTTATCAAAAAGGGAACCAAGTAGTCTCATCTCAAGTACCTGTGTGACTACTAGCCAACTGAGCACGAAAATCATCAAGCCTGTAAATACTTTTATAGAGCCTGTTGATTTCATCAACCTGTATAGATAGTAGAGCAAAGTTGCTACCAACAGGATGTCAATCAAATCTTTAATGCCAAATTGAAAAAACATATCTTATTTATTATCATTTATCTTCATTAAACTCATATTGTTTCACGCATTGCCATAATTTTATGGTTTCTACAGCTTCTTTCACATCGTGCACCCTTAGAATGTTGGCTCCTTTGTTTAAAGCTAAGGTATGGAGCACAGAGGTGCCATTCAAGGCTTTGTCAGGTGTAATTCCTAATGTTTTATATATCATTGATTTTCGTGAAAGTCCTACCAATATAGGCAACTCAAACACTTCAAATTCATTAAGATGTGCTAATAGTTGGAAATTGTGGGCAAGTGTTTTGCCAAACCCAAAGCCTAAATCGATGATGATGTCGTTTACTAAAAGCTCATGCAATCGATTTACTTTTTCGGCCATACTAAGTATCACTTCTTTCAGCACATCATCGTAATGGGGTGCCTCTTGCATATTTTGGGGTGTTCCTTGCATATGCATAATAATATAAGGTACGCGCGCCCGTGCGACTGTAGCATACATTTGGGCATCTAATTCTCCACCAGAGATGTCGTTTACAATGGCCACACCATATTCTTCAATACACATGCGTGCCACATCAGCTCTAAAAGTATCAACAGAAACAATGGCATTGGGGGCAACTTTACGAAGAACAGTCAACCCATTTCGTAATCGTTTTAGTTCATCTTCTACCGTAACTTCTTCTGCACCAGGGCGCGACGAATAAGCTCCTACATCTATGATGTCAGCTCCTTCATCCAGCATTTGCTTTACCCGCTGTTCTACTTGCTGAGCAGTTTGCATGCGACTCTCTTGAAAAAACGAGTCAGGAGTTAAGTTCAAAATGCCCATCACCTTCGGTGTAGATAAATCCATGAGCTGCCCGTTTATGTTTATTGTACCAGCAAACATAACTTTCTATATTTTTGATTACAAATGTACGGAAAAAACGTTACTTTTGCATGAAATAAACATAAGAAAATATGATAGAAGAACTTTATCAATTATTTCTTCAATGCAGTGGCGTTACAACTGATAGTCGTAATTGCCCGAAGGATTCTCTTTTTATTGCTCTTAAAGGTGATAATTTCAATGGCAATGCTTTTGCTGCCAAGGCACTTGAAGCAGGGTGTAAATATGTAGTGATTGACGAGGCTGAGTACATGCAGGAGGGTGATGGGCGCTATTTCTTGGTAAAAAACGGTTTGCGGGCATTGCAGCAACTGGCCAACTACCATCGTCAGAAGTTAGGCATACCTCTTGGAAAAAGCAGGTCTGCACATACAAAAGGCATTCCCATTATAGGTATTACAGGTACCAATGGCAAGACTACCACTAAAGAGCTGACAGCAGCAGTATTGTCGAAAAAATTCAACGTACTTTATACACAGGGTAATCTCAACAATAGTATTGGTGTGCCTCTCACACTTTTGCGTATGAAACCCGAGCACCAAATAGCTATTATTGAGATGGGGGCTAGTCATCCAGGTGACATTCAGGAGCTTGTCAATGTAGCAGAACCTAATATAGGTCTTATCACTAATGTAGGTAGAGCTCATTTATTAGGTTTTGGTTCTTTCGAAGGTGTGAAGCGTACCAAGGGTGAGCTTTATGATTTTATCAAGGCTACTCATGGTGAGGTGATCATCAATATTGATAGTGCTGACCTTATGCAGATGTTTTTTCTAAGGGGACTTGAAAATCCTATTACTTATGGTACGAAAACCGATGATGTGGATGTGAAGGGCAGTATTGTTGGTCATGGTGCTTTTCTTCACTTCCAATGGCAATCGAATGATATTCAAACCAAATTAATAGGTGACTACAACCTTAGTAATATGTTAGCAGCCATCGCAATTGGATGTAGGTATGGTGTGCCAGCAGCCGATATTTGTGACGCTTTACGTAACTATGAGCCTCATAATAATCGTTCGCAACTTACCCAAACAGCTCATAATACTTTGATTGTAGATGCCTACAATGCTAATCCAACCAGCATGAAGGCAGCGATTGACAATTTCTATCGTTTGCAAGCAGATAATAAGATGTTGATTTTGGGTGAGATGCGTGAGTTGGGAGCGGGAAGCTCCATGGAACACAGACAGATAGTTCAACTCATTCAAAAGTATGATTTTAAAGATGTGTTGCTGGTGGGCGAAGAGTTTATAAAAGTTGGTAGCCCTTTCCATTCTTTCAAGGATGTTAGTGCTTTAATAGATTATATTCGTCAGGAGCCTCAACAAAACAAAACCATCCTCATTAAGGGATCAAACGGTACAAAGTTATTTACAATTCCCGAGTTTCTTTAAGAGACTTGAGCTTTGTTTATAAAATATTGGGTATTTATCCCAGCAATAGAAGGCAGCAATTTAGCTGCCTTTATTTTATTTATTTGCGAACACTTTTGGCAAGATAAAGTAGGCAACAATAGCTGCAAGGATAACGCCTAAAGAATTAGCTCCAAAATCCAGCCATTCACCACCTCGATGTTCTGTACAATACTCTTGTAGCAATTCTACCATACCACCATAGATGAGTGGGCAAAGAAAAGCGCCTATCCATGCATGCCATATAGGTGCTCCTGTCTTGCGTCGGCCTCTATAAAACTCCAACCATAAAAGACCAGCCATTACGAAATACATACCAGTATGCACAAGTTTATCTATTCCAGGAACATCATCCAAATCAGTTGATGGCGGCTTAAAGAAAGAAAGGAAAGTCACTACCAAAATGATGGTTATTGACAATGGATATCGTAATATAAATGCTTTCATCATTAAAAACTTTTCTAAACTGTCGCAAAAGTACGAATAATTGTGTACTTTTGCATCTTAAATAAAGGAAATAAGTTTTTTTTGACATTTTATATCTTTTATGAGTGTAGAGACGAGAGCAAATTTTGGTAGTAAAATAGGTGCCATATTAGCAGCAGCTGGTTCGGCTGTTGGCTTGGGTAACATTTGGCGTTTTCCATATCAGGCAGGTAACGACGGTGGGGCTGCATTCATCCTCATTTATATCGTGTGTATTCTTTTCTTCGGAATTCCTGTTATGATTGCCGAATTTACAATTGGTCGCCATTCACGCGCCAATACAGCAAGAGCTTATCAGATACTGGCTCCTGGCACTCAATGGAAATGGGTTGGTCGCTGGGGAGTATTAACAGGCTTTCTTATTTTGGGCTATTATGCTGTAGTAGCAGGCTGGACACTCGAATATTTCCTTCAAGCTGCTGGTAACTCATTTGTCGGTAAGACACCCGAGCAATTTGCAGCATCTTTTACCACTTTTACAGCTAGTCCGTGGCGCCCTGTATTGTGGCTAATTATTTTCATGGTTGCTACCCATTATATTATTGTAAAAGGCGTGCAGCAGGGCATTGAACGTTCAGCTAAAATTCTTATGCCCATCCTATTTATATTGCTCATTGTCATGGCTTTCTGCTCTGTAATGTTACCTGGTTCTGGCCCAGGATTGGAATTTTTGCTAAAACCTGATTTGACAAAGATTAACTCTGGCGTATTGCTTTCTGCTATGGGGCAAACTTTCTACTCTTTAAGCCTTGGCATGGGGTGTCTTTGCACTTATGCCTCTTATTTCCAGAGCGACACCAATCTTACCAAGACAGCCATTAATGTGGCGACTATAGACAGTATGGTGGCCATACTTGCAGGCTTGATTATTTTTCCTGCTGCCTTTTCGGTAGGTATCCAACCTGATGCTGGTCCAAGTTTGGTGTTTATTACTTTGCCTAACGTTCTTACCCAGGCTTTTGCCGAATTACCGTGGCTCACTTACTTACTGAGTACGGCCTTCTATCTTTTATTAGCCTTGGCTGCACTTACTTCTACCATTTCTATGCACGAAGTTGTTACTGTTTATTTGCATGAAGAGTTCCACATGAGTCGTCGAAAAGCAGCTTTATTGGTTACTGTTGTTTGTGGATTCATTGGTATTTTATGTGCTCTGTCTTTAGGTGTTGGAAAAGAATATACGTTATTTGGCATGAGTCTGTTTGATATCTTTGATTTTGTCACAGCCAAACTTATGTTACCTATTGGCGGCTTCTTTATTTCTATCTTTACTGGGTGGTATCTTGATAAGAAGATTTTGTCAGATGAACTGAATAGCGGAGGTCATATGCCAAAATTTATCTATAAAACCATTGTATTTATTTTACGTGTGGTAGCCCCTATAGGAATAGGATTTGTATTTATCAACGAATTGGGCGTTTTGTAAGCATCTTGCCTTATGTGGCAATTCATCAGAGATTATCATTTTTATCGTCCAGAGGAGAAACGTGCCATATTGGTGTTGTTTAGTTTGATTTTACTAACAATAGGTGTAACTATTGGTTATGAACACATGCACACCCCTCCACCTGTTGATGAAACAGCTTTGCAAAGTTTTGCCGATTCTATACAACGTCAAGATAGTATTATGACGGCACGTCGATCACGGCGCAATGAGTATCAGCGTAGTAACGCTCAACCTCAACGACAGCGTGGCTCTTATGCCAAGTCATACACAGCTCCTCGCAGAGAAAAAGTTCAGTCGGCTCCCAAATCAAAAGATACAGTTGTTTCTTTGCTGTTAGATACATTACCCCGTTATGAGAAAGTGGAGAAATATGCTTTAGGCACTGTGGTAGATTTGAATAAGGCTGACACTACAGAATTGAAGAAGATTCCTGGCATTGGCAGTGCCATTGCACGAATGATAGTCAATTATCGTAATCAATTAGGTGGTTTTTATGCTGTAGGTCAATTAAGAGATATCCATATTGATGCTAATCAGTTGTTAGTTTGGTTGAGTATTGATGAGGCTGATATAAAAAAGATTAAAGTCAATAAGAGCAGTGTCGATCGTCTTCGCCGTCATCCTTACCTAAATTTTTATCAGGCAAAGGCTATTGTTGAACATCGCCGTAAACATGGTGATTTATTGTCTCTTAAACCACTTATTCTTTATGATGAGTTCTCAGAAAACGACTTAGAACGTCTTTCCCACTATGTTTCCTTCGATTAAACCGTCTTTTAGATGAATCGATCTGTCTGTCATGGCGGCTAAACTTTCATCATGGGTAACAATGACAAATGTTTGACCAAAACGGTCACGTAGGTCGAAAAACAGCTGATGAAGTTCTTGTTTGTTTTGTGAGTCAAGGCTACCAGAAGGTTCATCGGCCAATACCACACTGGGATGGTTTACCAATGCTCGCGCTACTGCTACACGTTGCTTCTCACCCCCCGATAGTTCGTTAGGTTTGTGTTCTGAACGGTCTTGTAGCCCCATGAAATTTAGTAATTCTATAGCTTCAAGCTGTGCTGCTTGTCGCTCTTTTCCTGCAATCAATGCTGGCATCATAACATTCTCTACAGCTGTAAATTCAGGCAACAACTGGTGAAACTGAAAAACAAATCCTATATGTTGGTTCCTGAAAGCTGATAATTCCTTCTCTTTCAGTGTTAATACATCTTTGCCATCGATTATCACCTTGCCCTTATCTGGGGTGTCTAATGTACCCATGATTTGTAATAGGGTAGTCTTGCCAGCACCGCTTGGACCTACAATGCTTACTACTTCACCCTTGTCAATGTCAAGACTGATGCCGCGTAACACTTGCAAGCTGTCAAAGCTCTTTACAATATTTTCTATGTGTATCATCATTATTTACAGTTATTTTTTAAACCACCTAAAAAGCCATTTGCCAATTTTTTCATATAATGGTATAATACTGCTGTCACCAATAGGCTTTGAAAATGTAATAGTTTCTTTTACCTCATCACCAATTTGGTCTGGAAATACTATCAACAGACTGCTATTGTTGAAATAGGTATAAATTTGCTGTGGTAATTCTTCAAATAGTGGATTATAAGATATTGATCCTCTGCGGGCACTAATAATTACCAACAGGTGGTCATAGTTTACTTGTCCAGTCAGCAACAGTAAGTCTTCCCATTTATCCAGATTCGAGAAACTAGTGCGTGTTTGCTTATATTTTGTTTCCAGGAAGCTTTGTATGTAGCCCGTGGTCTTTTGATTGGCAAAAAAGTGTACACGACATCCCAGAGTGGCTCCCATGCGGCATACATTTCGCAACCATTTTTGGAATCCGGCTTCATATTCTGCTTTTGGAGGCACTGCTACCACTATGCGTCTGATGGTATTAAGCGGCATCAAAAATTTGGCGACTATTATCTCGCGGTGCACGCTTTTTAGTAAGTTTTCTGTTACCTTTCCGTAGAACGAGTCCATTATATTTACCTTGCGGTGCAAACCTACAACTAAACATGAAGCATCTTGCTCTTTGGCTGTGTGAATAATGCCAGATGATATATTTACATCATACCGACTTAGTTGCACCAGCTTAACATTTGCGCCAGCAGCTGCTTTGGCAGCTTTTTCAAGGCATAATCGACCCTTTATCTCACTATTATTTGTTCCTGCGTCCGTCATTACGTGCAAGGCCAATATATTGTCTTCAAACTTCTGACTCTTTATCATCAATGCCAGCTCCATCAAGTAATCTATCGTATCGAGATAAGCCACTGGTATAAGAATTTTTTCTGTGCTGCGTTGATGGTGTTCATCGGGTTGTGTCTCCTCCATTGCTATACGTCTTGCCGCTTTATCAGTCACCAATGAACTTACGATGCAAGTTACCAATATGAGCAAAATAGTACCATTTAGCACATCTTCGTTTAACAATCTGTTCCCATCCGGAAGTATAATGTTATATCCTACCATGACTGCTGCCAATGTAGCTGCTGCCTGTGCTGTACTCAAACCATATATTAGTCTGCGTTCAACACTCTTCAGTCCAAATATTTTTTGTGTCATCCACGAAGCTATCCATTTGCCCGTGAGTGCCACAGCTATCATTATAGCAGCAACTTCTATGGCGTTGACACTACCAAACAGTACATGTACGTTTATTAGCATACCCACACCAATCAGAAAATAGGGGATAAAAAGAGCGTTGCCAACAAACTCCAGGTGTCCCATTAAAGGTGAAACGTGGGGAATCATTCTATTAAGTACCAAGCCTGTAAGGAAGGCACCCAATATGCCCTCCATGTCAGCTAGTTCCATTAAGGCTGCTGCGAGAAAGACCAGAGTCAGTACAAAGATGTATTGAGTAACTACCTCGTCATATCGGCGGAAGAACCACCGTGCTATACGTGGAAACAGCACAATGATAACCATGCCTAACAAGATGATACGTCCAACCAAAAGCATCCAGTAACCTCCGCTTGTATCGCCTCGGTGAACGCCTGCCACCACAGCCAGCACCAGCAATGTTAAAGTGTCGGTAACAGCTGTTCCACCTACTGCGATGCTTACTCCTCGCTGACCTGCTATGCCATATTTTATGGTGATGGGATACGACACTTGTGTGTTAGATGCATACATACTGGCTAGCAGGATAGCAGTAGCTACGCCATAGTGCAATATACTTAGGTTAATTACAAAGCCAATGGTGATCGGTATGAAGAAACACAGTAAGCCTAATGTCAACGCTTTAAAACGGTTCTCTTTAAAGTCGGCCATGTTCATTTCCAATCCGGCAAGGAACATAATATAGTATAAGCCTACTTTGCCAAACAATTCAAAACTGCTGTCTCGAGCCAGAATGTTAAAACCGTGTTCACCCACCAGAAGTCCGGCTATAATCATGCCAATAATGTGGGGAATGTGTAATCTGTCAAGTATAACTGGAGCAAATAATATAATCACCAGCACCAGCAGGAATATCCATGTGGGGTCAGTTATTGGGAAACTTATATAGTGATACAGCCACTCCATTTAACTCAGATAAGGTTTAATGATACAAAATAACTAAAAACTTTCCATATAATCGTCAAATCCTTGCAGAAATCCCTAAAAACAATTAATTTTGCCACCAAAATGAGCAATTTTAATTGATAATGATAAATTGAACATGTTTCAATGATCAGAAGAGATTAAGCTTATTAAAAGAAGAGTATAAACAAAATTTAATAAGAAATGAAAGTAGCAATTGTTGGCGCAAGTGGGGCTGTTGGACAAGAGTTCTTGCGCGTGCTCGATGAGAGAGATTTCCCTATTGACGAACTGCTGTTATTTGGATCACCCCGTAGTGCGGGAAGCAAATACACCTTTAGAGGAAAAGAGATAGAAGTTAAACTTTTACAACATAATGATGATTTCAAAGGTGTTGATATTGCTTTTACATCGGCCGGTGCTGGTACATCTAAAGAATATGCTGACACAATTACCAAGTATGGCACTGTTATGATTGATAATTCCAGTGCTTTCCGCATGGATGCTGATGTACCTTTGGTTGTACCCGAAGTCAATGCTCCCGATGCAAAGGTACGTCCTCGTGGTATTATTGCCAACCCTAACTGTACAACTATTCAAATGGTGGTAGCACTGAAGCCTATTGAGGCATTGAGCCACATCACACGTGTGCATGTATCTACTTATCAGGCAGCCAGTGGTGCTGGTGCTGCTGCTATGAAGGAACTTTACGAGCAATATCGCCAGGTGCTGGCAGGCGAGCCTGTAACCGTTGAGCGTTTCCAATACCAGTTGGCCTTCAATCTCATTCCTCAGGTAGATGTGTTTACCGACAATGATTATACGAAGGAAGAAATGAAGATGTTCAACGAGACCCGTAAAATCATGCATTCAGATGTGCGTGTAAGCGCAACATGTGTGCGTGTACCATCGTTACGTTCCCATTCAGAGGCTATTTGGGTAGAGACAGAACGTCCTATCGGTGTTGATGAAGCAAAAGCAGCTTTTGCAAATGCAGAAGGACTGGTTATCGAAGACAACCCAGCTGAGAAAAAATACCCTATGCCGTTATTCCTGGCTGGTAAGGATCCTGTATATATTGGGCGTATAAGGAAAGACCTTGCCAATGATAATGGCTTAACTTTCTGGATTGTAGGTGATCAAATTAAGAAAGGTGCTGCCCTCAATGCTGTACAGATTGCTGAGTACCTTATAAAAGAGAATGCTTTATAAAATTGACCATTAAATAATGTTGTTTAATAAAGGGCTGCGAATGTTCGCAGCCCTTTATTATATGCTACCTTTTTTTGATTATTCCTTCAAGCATGAATTCTTTTCTTATGTTTCCTTTTTTAGGAAATATTTCAGCTTTACATATATTATCATTAACTTTACCCAGCTAAACGACACTATTATGAAAATTGCCTATTTCTATATCGCCCTTAATCTGGTGTTTTGCATGAGTTGTAAAGCACGTTCTACTTCAGATTCGATAGCTGCTTCTGATGTTGTTGCCGCACCAATAAGTAACCCTGTTGTCACAGGCGATGCACGTACTGACATCTATTATCCCATGATAGCTGGCAAGCGGATAGCAATTTTTGGCAACCATACTGCCTTGTTGCCTACTGGCGAACACTTGGTTGATCATCTGCTGCATGACGGGCATCGTGTTACGGCGGTCTTTTCCCCAGAACATGGTTTTCGTGGCACGGCTGACGCTGGCGAGCATGTTTCCAGTAGCGTAGATATTCAGACAGGCATACCTATCTTATCATTATATGATGGTGGTAATAATCGCCCGTCTTCAACTTCTATGAGTAAATTTGATGTTCTTTTGGTTGATATACAAGATGTTGGATTGCGCTTTTATACCTACTACATTACTATGTGCCGATTGATACAGGCTTGTGCCGACTATGGCAAGCAGGTCATTATTCTCGACCGTCCCAATCCCAATGGTCATATCGTTGATGGTCCTTTGTTAGACATGAAGTATAAGAGTGGAGTAGGTTGGTTGCCCATCCCTGTGCTTCATGGCATGACATTGGGTGAGCTGGCTCAGATGGCTGTGGGAGAACACTGGATAGGAGGAAAGTCACAATGTCAGTTGCAAGTAGTCACTTGTCAGTACTACACCCATAGCACGTTGTGTGATATTCAGCTACCTCCATCACCCAACCTGCCTAACCTGCACGCCATCTATCTTTATCCTTCTTTGTGTTATTTTGAAGCAACTCCCGTAAGCGTAGGCCGTGGCACCGATTACCCATTTCAAGTGTATGGTCATCCAAATATGAAAGGGCGGACTTTTTCTTTTGTTCCCGAGAGCCGAAGTGGTGCCAAAACTCCGCCTTTACAAAACAAGGTCTGTCAGGGAGTCGATTTACGAGATTTGCCTGATTCTGTTTTGGTAAACAAAGGTATTGATTTAACTTATCTTATTGATGCTTATCAAGATTTAGGCATGGGTGATAAGTTCTTCACCAATTTCTTTGAAAAGTTAATTGGCGTTTCTTGGGTGCGCCAGATGATCGAACAAGGTGCCACTGCCGAAGATATTCGTGCCCGTTGGCAACCTGACGTAGAAAAGTTTAAGGAACAGAGAAAAAAGTATTTGTTGTACGAGGAGTAAATCTTGTTTTAAAGAAATGCTTTCTATGAATTGTTGGAGACTTTTCCATGGGGTGACGGAATGCTTGTTATGAACGATTGCAATATCTTCTATCTCCCTATGGCAGCTATTGCGACGGGGAATAGCAGATATTATATCCGATAGTATTAAGCTTTGCTCTGTGGTGTGGTATGCTGTAGTCATTGGGTTAACAGACTTTACTCCCAATTTTAGCGTGCGTTAGATATAGTTTATCTAAATTCTACAATATGGTATATCTGGCCTCAACAATATACTATATCGTGCACTAACAATATACTATATCGTGTGCCAACAAGATACTATATCATTGGCAAAAGAATAGTAATGTTTCAGCTTGTACATTAGTAATATCTTTGCATGCAAATTACCAATGCTTCGGCAAGATTACTGTTACTGTCCTTTCCATTCTTTTAAATACTGATATCCAATACGACAACGCAGACAGTCACGTTTATCGCAATATTCCTTACGGAGTTGAATCAATGCTTGTGAATCGGCTGCATTGTCGGCATGAATGCCAAATCGTTCCCATTGGCGGGTAATGTAGTTATCCTCCGGCTTTAGTTTCTCTAAAAAAGCTGAAGCACGATAACATAAATCTTCGTTCCCTTTGTGCTTTCCGTAGGCTAATAGGAAGGGAATGACTGTGTTGATGAGCAGTAAATTTAAAGAGTTTTCACTCAATTTCTTTTCACTAGTCTTTGTTTCTTTACCAAACATATAATGGTTCTTCCAATAGGGCGAGACAGAAGTCTGTAGTAATGATTTGGTAGTTTCAACATCTTTGGCTTCCATTATTTTGGAAAACAAAGCTTCCTGATGTTGATAAAGATATGCTAATTGGGCAACTTTAGTGTGGGGAAAGGCTTGCGGACGAATGCGTAACAGTTTCCATAGTTCGCCTTGCAGTGGTGGTTCAAAACAAAACTTATGGTTTAAATAGTGAAACTCTTTTTGCAGCAATTGGTAATATGAATCGTTAATCTGCTGTCCCAATAAGCCTGCCATACCGAAAAAAATGGCTTCCACCTGTTGGATGTCGTCCTTGTGTTTACCCACTGCTGCCAGATTAATACGCCTTGCCCAAGCTTCAAAAGTTTCATTGTTCAGTCCAAAACCAAAGTTGCGAGCCAGTGTAATGAACAAAACTTGTTCCCAGTTACCGTTGCATAGTTGCAGTCTATTACTGATACTTTTAGCCTTTTGGTCAAAGCGTTCAGCTTGCAAAGCTGTCATCCAACTATGTATGATAATTTTAGGGAGTTGTCTTATTATAGCATAACAGGCCGGATAAGTGTCAGTACGTCTCAGCAGGTGATATTTGCGTTTCACTTCGTCAGGACATGACAAAATAAATTGGGGGATATTATCGGTTGAATCATAACGGGTTATGTCAGTATCTGCTTTTTCAACCACATGTAAGATAACATTGGCATAGGCAGGATCAAGGTGATGAGCATGGCTGTACCAGTAACTTGATTTCTCGTGTATTTCCACGTTGCCAACCCATAAAACGTTATTAATTTTTATTTTTGCATTGAAAAAGTCGGGACCTGAATGATTGTTCTCCATGCCTGGGTCAATAACCTCCATAGTTTCTCCATCTATCGTTTTAAGGGTGCTTAGAGGGAATAATTTATGCTTCCAAGCAAAATGTAATAGTTGTTCCATTGTTAAGAATGCTTTAATTTGGTGGCAAATGTAAGAAAAAGATTAACTTTGCACCAAAGAAAAAGGGAAATTATTTTTTTATCTATACATAAGTTATGAAAATAGCGTTGATTGGTTATGGAAAGATGGGCAAGATGATAGAACAGATTGCCAAAAGTAGAGGACATGAGATTGTTAGCGTAATAGACATTAATAACCAGCAGGATTTTAATACCGATGGTTTCAGAAGTGCTGATGTGGCTATAGAATTCACCGCTCCTCAGGCTGCCTACAGCAATTACTTGAAGGCGTGGCAGCAAGGTGTTAAAGTGGTGAGTGGAAGTACAGGTTGGATGAAAGAACACGGCGATGATGTGAGAAGAATGTGTACTGAAGAGGGCAAAACATTGCTGTGGGCTTCAAACTTTTCGATTGGAGTAGGCATATTTGCAGCAGTGAATAGCTATCTTGCCAAAGTAATGAACAACTTCCCTCAATACGATGTTGAAATGGAGGAGACGCACCATGTACATAAGCTGGATCACCCCAGCGGTACTGCTATTACTTTAGCAGAAGATATTGTTGCTAATCTGGATCGCAAAGAAGCATGGGCAGAAGATACTACCGACAAGCAATTGTTGAGGGTAGATCACATAAGACGCGGGGAAGTACCTGGTATCCATACTATACGTTATGATTCAGAGGCCGACTTGATAACAATTACCCATGACGCACATAATCGCAAAGGTTTTGCATTGGGAGCTGTACTGGCGGCAGAATGGACGGTAACTCAGCAGGGACTGCTGACCATACAGGATTATTATAAGGATGTATATGGCTTTTAATTTTTGACTATGCAACACATAAAAGGAACTACGAAAAGGCAATGGGTGGTAATGGGTATTGTAATGGTTATCTACCTGCTCTTTCTGTTATGGATAAAGAGTTGGTGGGGACTGATTGCAGTGCCATTTATCTTTGATGCTTACATTACTAAGATAGTGCCATGGGGATTTTGGCACGAATGGAAAAATGATACGGCACGATGGATTATGAGCTGGGTTGATGCTATTGTTTTTGCATTAGTAGCTGTGTACTTTGTGAATTTATATATCTTCCAGAATTACCAAATTCCTTCGTCAAGTTTGGAAAAATCACTCTTAGTAGGCGACTATCTCTTTGTGAGCAAGGCAAGTTACGGTCCGCGTGTACCCAATACACCGCTTTCATTGCCGCTTACACAGCACACCATACCGGGGACATCAATGAAATCTTATATTGATTGGCCTCAATGGAAATATAAGCGTGCGCCTGGATGGGAGAAGGTAAAACTAAACGATATAGTTGTATTTAATTTCCCTGCGGGCGATACTGTAGCACTTAATTATCAACAAACAGATTTTTATAGTTTGGCTTATATAGAAGGGAAGCGACGATATGGTGAAAGAGTAGATATGGCGAGTTTAACACGCGAACAGCAACGAACGGCTTATGATATTTTTTATGCTGAGGGTAGCAAGTTAATCAAAAATAATCCTCGCATTTACGGCGATGTAATTGTCAGGCCTGTAGATAGGCGTGAGAACTATGTGAAGCGTTGTGTAGGTTTACCTGGTGATACGCTCCAGATAATTGATGCTCATGTATGGTTGAATGGTAAGATGCAAGAGGATCCAGAGAACATGCAATTGAATTATTTCGTGCAGACAACTGGTCCGGTAATCAGCGACGATATATTCAAAGAGCTAGGCATCAGTGAAGACGACCGTTGGGAGATGGGTAGTGACATGTCGTGGGAAAATGAACTGCTATCTCTGGGATTAGATACTCGTATGCCTAATGGAAGATTGGCACCTACTTATAATCTTCCCTTGACGAAAAAGATGTTGGCTGTTTTACAGGGGAATAAGAAGTTGGTAAGCAAAATTGTAATGGAGCCAGAACAGGAGAACTTCATCGGTGAATTGTATCCATTGAACCTATATACGGGGTGGAATCGAAACAACTATGGTCCTATATGGATACCTAAGAAAGGTGCTACGATACATTTGAATCAGGATAACCTGCCAATATATGAACGCTGCATTGAAGCCTATGAGGGCAATAAATTGGAGCGTAAGAGCGATGGACTGTACATCAATGGTGTACGCACAGATGAATATACTTTCCAGATGGATTATTACTGGATGATGGGTGATAACCGGCATAAGAGTGCCGACTCAAGGTACTGGGGTTTCGTGCCTGAAGATCATATCGTTGGTAAGCCTATTATGATATGGTTGTCGCTGGATAAGGATCGCGATTGGCTGGATGGCAAAATTCGGTGGAATCGCTTATTTCAGTGGGTGCATAAAGATTAAAGTAATAATATGAAGACGCTGACTTCTATACTACTGACGGTGCTGGCTACAGTGTTTATACTTCTCATGATAAGAATTTTTTTCATGGGAGTTTATATAGTGCCATCAGAGGGTATGAAGCCTGTGTTGAATGCTGGTGAACGCATAGCTGTAGGGAAGTGTAGCTATGGGTATCGTACTCCGCTGATGAGTGTTTTTGGTTATAATCGCTGGGGCTATGAACAGCCTAATAAGGACGATGTGGTGGTATATAATAATCCTGCCGACATGCAACATCGTTTGATTGCTGACAAGGAAGTGTTTGTTGGGCGATGTGTGGGATTACCAGGAGAAAAGATTCAGTTGGATGAAGACTTTAATGTGGTGAACCATTCTTCCAATCGTTGTTTGACTATTCCACAGCAGGGTGAGTGGATAGAGGTGCAGCCATGGAATGCGGTGTTGTTATGTAATGCCTTAATATTGCATGAAGGGCAAAAGGCTGAGATGAGAGACGGTGAACTTTTTGTTAATGGGAAATCAGCAAAATTCTGTCATTTCACCAAAGATTACTATTGGATATCTACAGAGCATGCTGATAATCTGCGTGATTCACGTATGATAGGATTAGTGCCGCATAGTTATTTAATAGGAAAGGCAAAATATATTATTTGGTCGGATCAATGGAGCAGAATGCTCTCTAGCGTAAAGTAGTGATGCGTGAAGTGATAATGACAACGGCTTATCTGGCACCTATAGAATATTATGCACATTTGCTGGCTGCCGACAAAATTTGGGTTGAGCAACACGATCACTATATGAAACAAACCTACCGTAACCGATGTATCATATTGGGACCTTCGGGCAAGATAGATTTGACGATTCCCGTTGTAAAACCTGATACATTAAAATGTGCAACAAAAGATATACGTATCAGTGATCATGGTAACTGGAGACATTTGCATTTGTATGCGTTAGAATCGGCTTATGGTAACACACCCTATTTTGAGTATTATCTCGATGAATTCGCTCCTTTTTATGAAAAAAGATATGAATTCTTAATTGACTTTAATGAGGCATTGCAAGAGATGATTTGTGGGTTGATAGATATGCAACCTTGTGTGAGCAGGACCAACGAGTATTATACTATGCAAAGTGATGTGCTGGATTTGCGTGAGGTGATTCACCCTAAGCGTGATTTTACTTCATTAGATCCTGAATTTAAAGTGGTGCCATATTATCAAGTGTTTCAAGAAAAACTTGGTTTTATGCCTAACTTAAGTATTGTAGATTTGTTGTTTAATGCAGGTCCAGAAAGCCTCATTGTTTTGCAAAAGTCGATTTGTCATTGAATATTTGGGCAGTGCAGGCTGCCAAACAGTAAACTATAAACGAGTGTTAAAGTTAGAGGTTCCACATGGAGAGAGCAAGGTCTTGCTACATAGCTGTTGCGCCCCTTGTTCATCAGCCATCATAGAGTGTATGGTGGCAAATGGTTTACGTCCTACTGTATATTATTATAATCCTAATATCTATCCAAAAGAGGAGTATGAAACTCGCAAAGCTGAGGCAAAACGTTTTGTAACAATGCAAGGTCTGAACTTTGTTGATGCCGACTACGATTATGGTCAGTGGAAAGAGGGAATATGTGGACTAGAAGAAGAGCCAGAAAGGGGCAAACGGTGTTTACAATGTTTTAAATTGCGGTTGCTGCACACAGCTCAATATGCCGCAACACATGACTTTACAGTAATAACTACCACTTTGGCCTCTTCACGTTGGAAAAGTTTGCAACAAATTAATGAGGCAGGCCAATGGGCAGCAGCGCAAGTAGAGGGTGTAACCTTCTGGGAGCAAAATTGGCGGAAAGGAGGTTTACAGGAAAGGCGCAATGAATTGTTGAAAGCTTATAATTTTTATAACCAACAGTATTGTGGCTGTGAATTTAGTTTGAATTCTCGATTGAAACAATTACATTTGCAAAAAGATACCAAAACTACGAAGTTATGAAAACAGAAATCCATTTACAAACTAAACTATGGGTGTTGTGCTGTTTACTGGTGATTGGCACAACCTTGCCCGTGTGGGGACAAACCATTACGGAGCAGATGAATGAGAATATGATTACAATAAGTGGGGTAGTAAAAGATCAGAAATCTCACCGAAAGTTAGAATATGTGAACGTGTATGTACCAGGTACAAATATTGGAACGGTGACCAATAAGGATGGTGCCTTTTCTTTGAAGTTTAAAGATCCTGGAACGACCGTATATTTACAGTTCTCTTATCTGGGATACAACTCAAACCAGGTACAAGTAGATCCACTGGCCAGCATTGGTAACGAATATTTTTTATCACAAAGTACTTTTAACTTGAAAGAGATTGTGGTAAGTCCTGTCAATCCTCGCCTTCTGGTGGAGGATGCCATGTGGAAAGTGAAACAAAACTACAGTCCGGTGCCTACACTTAACTATATGTTCTATCGTGAAACAGTACAGAAACGAAATAGATATATCACCATATCAGAGGCTGTAGCTGAGGCTTTTAAAACATCTTATACGCAAGGAACGATGAGAGATCGTGTGCGCATTACTAAGAGCCGTAGTGTGGCAAGTCCGGATGTAAAAGATACATTAAGTGTCAAATTGGAGGGCGGACCAAACTTAGCCACTTATCTGGATGCAGTTAAGAATCCAGACATCTTGTTGGATTTCGAATATATGGAGATGTACAATTACAGTTTCAAGGATTATGTAACTATTGATGATCGTGTACAGTATGCCATAGACTTTACTCCGAAACCAGTAATGTTGGACTTCCCTTTGTATGAGGGGACAATTTATATTGATCGTGAGAGTCTTGGGATCAGTCGTATTGAATTTTCTTTAGATATGAGTGAGCCTGAAAAGGTTACGCGCCAAATGTTGCGTAAGAAACCTGCTTCGATGCGATTCCGTGCGCAAGATTTGAAATACGTAGTCACCTATCGCAATCAAGGAGGGCGCTTTTTCTTAAATTATGTAAGGGCTGAGTTTAAGTTCCGCTGCGATTGGAAACGCCGACTTTTTGCCACCAATTATACAATCGTATCGGAGATGGTGGTAACCAATCGTGTAGATCAGCCTGTGGAATGGGCAACGTATAAGGAATCATTCCACAATAGAGATGTGCTGTCAGACAAGGTGCTTGATTTTTACGATAAAGAGTTTTGGGAAGATTACAACATTATTGAGCCTACCGAATCGTTGGAACAGGCTGTTGGTAAACTTCGCAAGGCTATTGAGCGTAGCAAAGAATAGAGAGGTTGTCCTCTGCTAAGATTTCTTGGGCTACTTCCTGCAGTACATCGGCAGTAAGTAGCTCAATGTTTTTGAAAGCCTCTTGACTGGTAACGAAGCGATGATAGTGCAGGAATGTCTTTGCCATGCCAAGGGCATTGTTTTCGTTGTTATCGGAGCTGACACCAATCTGACCAATAAGTTGTTTCTTTGCTGCCCGTAACTGGCTATCACTGAGGCGCTGGTTGCGCATTTGCTTCAGCTCTTTGAGTACAAGTTCAATGCAATGTTCCACATCCTCATGGTCGCAACCAAAATAGATGGAAAAGGTCCCAATATCAGTATATGGAGTATAATTAGATTCAATTTCATAAACCAAACCACGATGCTCACGCAATGCGACATTCAGACGGCTATTCATGCCTGGTCCACCAAGAATGTTATTGATAAGGTTGAGTGCCACACGTTTAGGGTTACTTCCATCATAGGCACGCCCACCAATCATAACATGGGCCTGGTGAGAGTGCTTGTTAACATCTAGGCGCTGAACAATGAAGTCGGCTGGTTGCTGACGATGCATGACCACAGAGGGCGCTGCAATGTCACAGGTGTATTTCTCTATTACTTTAACTACTTGGTCAATGGTGTAGTTGCCCAAGACGAAGAACACCATATTGTCAGGCTTATAATAGCGATGGAAAAAGGCGTCAGCATGAGGTTTGCCATATGATCGTAAATGCTCTGCATTACCTAAAATATTGCGACCTAAAGGGTGCCCGGCATAAATGAGATTTTCAAAATCGTCAAAAATAAGCTCTGCTGGCGAGTCTTCATACATTTTTATCTCGTCTATAATTACCTCGCATTCTTTTTCTATTTCATGCTGAGGGAATATCGAATGGAATGCAAGGTCGGTTAATAGTTCAGCCGCACGTCTGAAGTCTTGTCTCATAAAAGAGCAATAGATCACTGTTTCTTCTTTGTTAGTAAAAGCATTCAGGTCGCCTCCCACATATTCCATGCGATTTAAGATATGCCATGCTTTCCTCCGAGTGGTGCCTTTGAATAGCATATGTTCGATGAAATGGGCCATTCCTGGAGTATCCTCCTCTTCATCGCGAGTACCAGCATTGACGGCATAACCGCAATAGGCAACTTGTGATGAGGTTTGTTGGAGAATTATTTGTAACCCATTTGATAAGCAATGTGTAAAGTAGCGATCTATTTCCATGTAAACTATCTTTTAAGGCTGCAAAAATAGTATAAACAAAACGTAAAAACAAAGAAAACTTTGTTTATAAATTTGCTTTGCATTATCTTTACACAAAAAAATAATGATCATGGAAAAAGAAACATTTACTTCCATGCAGGAATTGTTGCGAAAGGAAGCTGAAGCTATCATGAATATTCCATTGACAGATAACATTGTCGATGCAGTGAATTTAATAGTAGAGTATGTGCATCATCGTAAAGGTAAGTTGGTGACATCGGGCATGGGCAAGGCTGGACAAATAGCCATGAATATTGCTACTACCTTTTGTTCTACAGGCATTCCTGCTGTATTTCTACACCCAAGTGAGGCGCAACATGGAGACTTGGGGATTATTCAAGAGAACGACTTGCTGCTATTCATCTCTAATTCAGGAAAGACACGTGAGATTGTAGAGCTGACAGCACTGGCTCACCATTTGAACCCCAATCTTAAGATAATTGTCATTACAAGCAACCCAGAGAGTCCTTTGGCCCAAGAGGCAGATGTATGTTTGAGTACAGGCAACCCAGAAGAAGTGTGTCCATTGGGCTTAACTCCCACAACTAGTACTACGGTCATGACAGTGATGGGTGATATTTTGGTAGTGGAAAGCATGAAACGCACACAGTTTACTGTAGAAGAATATGCCAAGCGTCATCATGGTGGCTATCTAGGTGAAAAATCACGAGAAATACGAAAATAACTATGCGAAAAGTAATAGGAATTGGCGAGACTATTCTTGATATCATATTCAAGAATAATCAGCCTTGGAATGCTGTGCCTGGTGGTTCGGTATTCAATAGTATCATCTCACTGGCCCGAATGGGAGTGAAGGTGGATTTTATTAGTGAAGTAGGCTGTGACCATGTAGGTGAATTGATACAGCAATATATGCTTGACAATGGCATTCAGACAAACTATTTGGATGTTTACAAAGAAAATAAGTCACCAATTTCTTTGGCTTTTCTCAATGCTAATAATGATGCGCAATATTCTTTTTATAAGAATTACCCTGATCAACGCTTGTTAGTGGAATTACCCGAAGTGAACGAGAATGATATAGTGATGCTGGGCTCATTCTATGCTGTTGATCCTTCTTTGCGTCACAAGGTGGTGGAACTTCTCCAGAAAGCTAAGGACAATAAGGCTATTGTTATGTATGATGTGAACTACCGTCGTCCACACAAAAATGACGTATTAAAAATAGCTCCTTATTTGTTGGAGAACTTGGATTTTGCGGATATTGTGCGTGGCTCTGAAGAAGATTTCATGTGCTTATATGACTTGAGCGATGCTGATAAGATTTATAAAGACAAGATCAGGTTTTATT
The DNA here is from genome assembly GCA_024682035.1 of Bacteroidaceae bacterium. Classification (GTDB taxonomy): domain Bacteria; phylum Bacteroidota; class Bacteroidia; order Bacteroidales; family Bacteroidaceae; genus Bacteroides. Next base: position 29,702 of record JAIKZS010000133.1, on the reverse strand, counting down.
GTAAGAATTTTGTGTTTACTGCAGGAGCTAAAGACATACAGCTACGCACCGCTAATATATGTAAGAGTTATGCAGTGCCGCAGTTGAAACCTGTTAGTACAGTAGGTGCAGGCGATAATTTTAATGCAGGTTTGGTATATGGTTTGCTGCAGCAAGAAATTGGCTATGATGATTTGTCAGCATTGACAGAGGAGCAATGGGATAAATTGATTGAATATGGAATAAGGTTCTCGGTAGAGGTATGTATGAATACTGGTAACTCTATTCAAAAAGGATTTCAATTATGAGAATAGGTGTAATTGTAGCAATGGACAAAGAATTGCGTCAGCTGCGTCAGTTGTTTGAGGGGACCGATGTAATGGTGCAAAAATGTGGTATTGGTAAAGTTAATGCTGCATTGGGTACACAACGTTTGATTGAGGAGTTTCATCCCGATGTAATTGTGTCTAGTGGTTGTGCTGGGGGTAACGGCGATGAGGTGCAGGTGCAAGATGTAGTGGCGAGTTCGCAGTTAGCTTATCATGATGTGTATTGTGGCACTGCTATTGACAATAGTACGCAATATGGACAGGTACAGGGGATGCCAGCACGCTTTGAGGCTACCGACTGGCTGTTGCGTAAGGCTTTGAACTTAAATTGTGGAGTTAAAGTTCATGCAGGACTTATTGTAACAGGTGACTGGTTTGTGGATTCGCGCGAAAAAATGCGTGAGATTATTAACAAATTTCCAGATGCTAAGGCTGTAGATATGGAAAGTTGTGCCATCGCACAAACTTGTTACATTTATAAAGTTCCATTCATCTCATTTAGGGTAATTAGCGATATCCCGCTGAGGGATAATAATGCTTCACAGTATCATGACTTTTGGACTACTGTGGCAGCGCATTCTTTTGCTATTACCAAATCATTTATAGAAAGCATAATACAACAAAAATAATTCAGTAATCATGGACAAGATACCCAGTTTTACCATCAATCATCTGCTGTTGAAAAGAGGGATTTATGTTTCTCGCAAAGATAAAGTGGGCGGAGAGGTGGTCACCACTTTTGATATCCGTATGAAAGAACCTAATCGTGAGCCTGCATTAGGGCAAGGGGCTATACACACCATTGAGCATTTGGCTGCTACTTATTTGCGCAACAATGCCAAGTGGAAAGACCGTATTGTGTACTGGGGCCCTATGGGATGCCTGACGGGTAATTATCTCTTGATGAGAGGTGACCTTGAAGCAAAAGATATTGAAGAGCTGATGCAAGAAACTTTCCGTTTTGTAGCCAATTATGAAGGAGAGGTACCAGGTGCTGCTCCTAAGGATTGCGGGAACTACCTTCTACACGACTTGCCTATGGCTAAATGGGAAAGTCGTAAGTTTCTTGAAGAGGTTTTGCTTCACATGAAAGACGAGAATAGGATATATCCTGAGTAATTTTCAATTAAAACATTTTACTTACTCGGCGTATTCCAGCCACGAATACATCGACTTCATCGTGGGTATTGTAGAGGCCGAAAGAAGCACGCATGGTGCCTTCTATGCCTAAACGGTGCATCAAAGGCTCGGCACAATGATGCCCTGTACGTACTGCAATACCAAGGCGATCGAGCAATGTTCCCATGTCCAGGTGGTGAATTTGGCCTACCAAGAAAGAAATAACGCTACCTCTTGTTATTATACCTTTTGAATCTGGCAATTGTTCATTTGGCATAGGACCGAAAATTCTCATATTTTCGATTTGAGCCATTTGCGTGATAGCATATTGGGTAAGTTCAGCTTCATAGGCAGCTATGTTTGCCATTCCTATCTTTTCAACATATTCCAATGCTTTTGCTAAGCCTGTAGCTGCTACATAGTTAGGGGTACCTGCCTCGAATTTAAAAGGAATTTCATTGAAGGTAGTATGTTCAAAACTTACTGTGCCAATCATCTCACCACCACTTTGATAAGGAGGTAAGCGGTCTAGCCACTCACGTTTGCCATAGAGTACACCTATTCCTGTTGGGCCATACACTTTATGACCAGAAAAGCAGTAAAAATCGGCATCGAGTGCACGCACACTAACGGGCATATGAGGTACGCTCTGTGCTCCATCAATAAGAACAGGTATTCCATGTTCGTGAGCAATGCGAATTATTTCGGCAACCGGGTTAATGGTGCCTAGTACATTGCTAACGTGTGCTACACTTATCAACTTAGTCCGCTTGGTAATTAACTTTTTATACTCGTCAATCAGCAAAATTCCATCGTTGGTCATAGGTATCACCTTGACGATAATGCCTTTACGCTGAGCTTGTATTTGCCAGGGCACTATGTTGCTATGGTGTTCCATACAGCTTACTATTACTTCATCCCCTGCCTGCATTTCTTGTTGACAGAAAGAAGAGGCCACCAGATTGATGGACTCGGTAGTACCACGGGTAAACACAATCTCGTGTGCACTTTCTGCATCAATAAAACGGCGCACGGTTTCACGGCTTTGCTCCAGCATGTCTGTTGCCACAACCGAAAGATGATGTACGCCTCGGTGTACATTGGAATTAGCTGTATAGTATTGTTGCACCATGGCCTCTACCACTTGGCGCGGTTTTTGCGTAGTGGCCCCATTGTCAAAATATATCAGTGGATGTCCAAACACTTCTGTTTGAAGTATGGGAAAATCTTGCCTTATAGATTGAACATTGTACATTGTGTATGGAATGCTATGCGTTACGGAATCTGTTTTCTACTAAAGTGTTAAGTTGTTCACGCAGGGTAGGGATGCGTACTTGATTTACTACTTCACCTAAAAAGGCAAACATCAGCAGTAAACGTGCTTCGCGTTTGGAAATGCCTCGTTGCTGCATATAGAAAAGAGCACTCTCATCCATTTGTCCTGTGCTGCTGCCATGGTTGCATCGCACGTCATCATTATAAATTTCTAATTGAGGTTGCGCAAACATACGTGCTTCTCGTGTGGCACACAGATTACGGTTTATCTGTTCTGATACTGTGTGATGGGCACCTTCTAAAACTTTTACCAATCCAGCATAGGTTCCTACAGCTTTATCGTCCAGTACATATTTATAAATTTGATTACTGGAAGTATGTGGCACCATATGCTGAACAAGGGTGTGGTTCTCAATGCGCTGGGAATCACCGGCAACCACCAGACCATTTAGATGAAGTTCTGCTCCTTCTCCGCATAAATTTACATGAGTGTTGTTAGTCGTATTGCCTGAAGCCAGACTAATACTATGTGCGAAAACATGACTGTTGGCATCTTGACGGATAGTAAGATCGTGGATACGAGTAGAATTGGGGCTGCTTTTGTCTAAATCACATAGGTCTAAAGTGGCTCCTTTGCCTACAAAAATCTCAGTGACTACATGACCGCTAATCCCATCAAGTACCAGTTCCAAATGAGCTCCGTCCTCAATGGTAATGTGCAGCTGCTGGTCTTCAATCAGTTGCAAGCTTTTCTCTACTTTTGTGTCTTTTGCAACAACTATCTCCATACCCAACATTTTTATCAGTTTTCCATCTCTTTAATCCAATCGTACCCACGCTTCTCAAGTTCAAGCGCCAATTCAGGGCCAGCCGTTTTTACGATGCGTCCTTTATAAAGGACATGCACAATATCAGGCTTGATGAAGTCAAGTAAACGTTGGTAATGAGTGATGACTATGCAGCTCGTTTCAGGTGTCATGAGTTTGTTGACTCCTTCAGCTACTATGCGCAAAGCATCGATGTCAAGACCGGAGTCTGTTTCGTCAAGAATGCTCAATTTTGGTTCGAGCATAGCCATTTGGAATATTTCGTTTCGTTTTTTCTCACCGCCAGAAAATCCCTCGTTGACCGAGCGATTAGCCAATTTATTGTCTAATTCCACGATGGTACGCTTCTCGCGCATGAGCTTAAGAAACTCACTGGCAGTTAATGCAGGCAGGTTTTGATATTTGCGTTTCTCATTAACAGCCGCGCGCATGAAGTTCGTCATGCTAACTCCTGGTATTTCTACAGGATATTGAAAACTTAAAAATAGTCCTTCATGGCTACGATCTTCAGGAGAAAGCTCCAACAAGTTCTTACCATTGAAGGTAACAGTTCCCTGTGTTACCTCATATTGAGGATTGCCCACCAGCACAGATGAAAGAGTGCTCTTTCCCGAGCCGTTAGGCCCCATGATGGCATGCACTTCTCCAGGCTTTACCTGCAAGTTGATGCCTCTCAATATTTCTTTACCAGCCACGCTGGCATGTAAATCACGAATATCTAGCATTTTTATAATTATTTATCCTACGCTTCCTTCTAATGAAACGCTGAGGAGTTTTTGAGCTTCAACGGCAAATTCCATTGGTAATTTGTTAAGAACCTCTTTAGCATAGCCATTCACAATAAGACCCACTGCATCTTCAGTAGAGATTCCTCGCTGGTTGCAATAGAAAATCTGCTCTTCATTGATTTTGCTGGTGGTAGCTTCGTGTTCCACAATGGCCGTTTCATTATGTATGTCCATATAAGGGAAAGTATGAGCACCACATTTGTCGCCTAACAATAAGGAGTCGCATTGGCTATAATTTCTCGCATTTTCCGCCTTTGCAGCCACACGCACCAAACCCCGATAGGAATTTTCACTCTTGCCTGCTGAAATACCTTTACTCACAATGGTACTTCGGGTGTTTTTTCCTAAGTGAATCATCTTTGTACCCGTATCGGCTTGTTGATAGTTGTTTGTTATAGCTACGCTATAAAATTCTGCTGTTGAATTATCGCCTTGTAGTATGCATGATGGATATTTCCATGTAATAGCTGAACCGGTTTCCACTTGTGTCCACGACAATTTACTGTCGTTACCACGTAGATGTCCGCGTTTAGTCACAAAGTTATAAACACCACCCTTGCCTTCTGCATCACCAGGATACCAATTTTGTACCGTGCTATATTTCACCTCTGCTCTTTCATGTACTACAATTTCTACGATGGCAGCGTGGAGCTGGTTCTCATCACGCATGGGGGCTGTACATCCTTCCAAGTATGAAACGTAAGCATCGTCATCAGCGATAATCAATGTACGCTCAAACTGTCCTGTATTTCTCGCGTTTATACGGAAGTAGGTTGATAGTTCCATCGGGCATCTTATACCCTTGGGAATATAAACAAACGAACCGTCGCTGAATACTGCTGAGTTCAAGGCAGCAAAAAAGTTATCTGTATAGGGCACGACCGAGCCTAAGTACCGTTGTACCAAGTCGGGATGTTCTTTCACTGCTTCACTAATAGAACTGAAGATAATGCCTTTCTCCATAAGTTGTTCCTTGAAGGTGGTCTTGACTGATACCGAGTCCATTACAGCATCAACAGCCAACCCACTTAGCATCATGCGTTCCTCCAAAGGAATACCTAATTTATCGAAAGTTTTCATCAACTCTGGATCGATTTCCTTTTTTCCCTCGTCCTTGCGTTTCTTTGTAGGATCTGCATAGTATGATATAGCTTGATAGTCTATTTCAGGTATGCGCAAATGTGCCCAAGTGGGCATAGTTTGCTTCACCCAATGGCGATAAGCTTTCAAGCGGAAATCGAGTAGCCATGCTGGTTCGCCTTTCTTTTCAGATATCAGACGCACCACATCTTCATTAAGGCCTTGGTCAATAACTTCTGTATGCACGTCAGTGGTGAAGCCATATTTGTATTTTTCTTCAGCCACTTGGCGTATAAAATCATTTCCATTATATTTCCTGTCCTTTTGTTCCATCCTCAGTCTTGAGTATATCTTCTGCAAAATCTGTTACAGTAGGCATAAACATACCTGCGAGTTGTCTCACCTGATAATACAAGGCAGAAGATTTTTTAGTTTCTTTATCGATGATTTTGCTGTCTGAATCAATATATTCCAGTAGGCAAATAGCTAAACTGATGAATAGCAACCACTTTATGGCGCCAAAAGCAGCACCTAACAAACTATTGAGCCATCCCAAGGAGATTATCTCCAAAGCTTTTGTAAGCAGTGAAGCCACCAATGTAAACACAATAGGCACAACTACCCATATAAGTACAAAAGCCAATGTGTGTGCAAAGGTAGAGTTGGAAGTGACGGTTCCCAGAAGTTGATCACCTACCACACCATACAGTGCTTTAGCCGCTAGCAGACCTACGATGAGGCCTACTAACGATGCCAGTTGTTTGATGAAACCTTTGCGGAATCCTACTACTATACCGGCCAGCACTATAATAAATATAATGATATCAATTAATTGCATAAAAATCAATTAACAATACTTATAATGTCTGCTTAATTTCAATTTCTTCGAAGGTTTCGATTATATCGTTTACCTTGATGTCGTTGCAGTTAGTCAGACTAATACCGCATTCAAAATTAGTGAGTACTTCCTTCACATCATCCTTGAAACGCTTCAGTGCATTGATGTTGCCAGTATAAATTACAATACCGTCGCGGATGAGGCGTGCCTTATCACTGCGTTTTACTTTACCTGTCTTCACCATAGCACCAGCAACCATACCTACTTTGCTAATATTGAATACTTCACGCACTTCAATAGTAGAGGTAACTTGCTCTTTCAGTGTAGGAGCCAGCATACCTTCCATAGCTGCTTTCACTTCTTCAATAGCATCGTAGATAATAGAATACTTGCGGATGTCAACACCTTCTTGTTCAGCCAGTTTACTTGCGCCAGCTGAAGGTCGTACTTGGAATCCAACGATAATGGCATCAGATGCAGCTGCCAAAGAAACGTCTGATTCTGAAATCTGACCTACACCTTGGTGAATTACATTCACTTGAATCTTGTCGGTTGAGAGCTTGATAAGTGAATCGCTCAAAGCTTCTACTGAGCCATCCACATCGCCCTTTACGATGATGTTTAATTCGTGGAAATCTCCTAATGCCAATCTACGTCCCACTTCATCGAGCGTCAGCATCTTCTGAGTGCGCAGACCCTGTTCGCGTTGCAGCTGTTCACGCTTGTTAGCGATTTCACGAGCTTCCTGATCAGTGTCAAACACGTGGAAAGTGTCACCAGCAGCTGGAGCACCATTCAAGCCTAAAATCAAAGCTGGCTCAGCAGGTAATGCTTTGTCAATTCTCTGGTTACGTTCATTGAACATGGCTTTTACGCGTCCGAAGTTAGAACCTGCAAGTACAATGTCGCCAATTTTTAGTGTACCGTTGCTTACCAGCACCGTAGCAATATATCCACGGCCTTTATCGAGTGATGACTCAATGATAGAACCAGTAGCTTTACGGTTCGGATTAGCTTTCAACTCAAGAAGTTCAGCTTCAAGCAATACTTTCTCCATCAGTTCCTCAACACCAATACCTTTCTTGGCACTAATATCTTGGCTTTGGTACTTACCACCCCATTCTTCCACAAGGAAATTCATGGCAGCAAGTTCTTCTTTTATCTTGTCAGGGTTAGCACCAGGTTTATCAATCTTATTGATAGCAAACACAATAGGCACACCAGCTGCCACTGCGTGGTTAATAGCCTCACGAGTTTGAGGCATCACACTATCGTCTGCAGCTACAATGATGATAGCAATATCAGTTACCTTGGCTCCACGTGCACGCATGGCGGTAAATGCCTCGTGACCTGGTGTATCAAGGAAAGTAATCTTTCTACCGTCTTCCATTGTCACATTGTATGCACCAATATGCTGAGTAATACCACCAGCCTCGCCGGCAATGACATTACTTTTGCGTATATAATCAAGTAATGAAGTCTTACCGTGGTCAACATGACCCATCACGGTTACAATTGGGGCGCGTGGCATCAGGTCTTCAGCATCATCCTCTTCTTCTACCACAGCCTGTGAAACCTCAGCACTTACATATTCAGTTTTATATCCAAACTCTTCAGCTACTAAATTAATGGTTTCAGCATCCAGACGTTGATTTATACTTACCATAATACCAACGCTCATGCAAGTAGCAATGACCTGTGTTACCTGCACATTCATCATGTTGGCTAACTCATTAGCAGTAACAAATTCTGTGAGCTTCAATATCTTGCTCTCAGCCATCTCCATGTTTTCCTGCTCCATTAAGCGTTCAGATGCCAATTCACGTTTTTCCTTACGGTATTTGGCACCCTTGCTCTTGGTCTTGTTGGTGAGGCGAGCCAGTGTCTCTTTTACCTGCTTTGTAACGTCCTCATCACTTACTTCCTGCTTGAATACTGGCTTGCGGAAACGGTCTTTGCCTTTCTTAGATTTTCCATTATCATTACGTTCACCCTGTTGCTCGTCACGACGCCGTTTGAAATCGCCTTCTCGAGCAGCCTTTTTGATATCTACTTTCTCCTTACCAATGCGAACGCGTTTCTTTTTGCCTTCCTGTTTGTTTTCAGATGCATTGCTTTCAGTGCCATCAACTTCGTTACCACGAATTTCCTTCATGATATCTTCCTTCATTTGGCGACGCTGAGTTTGGCGCTGCTTTTCCCGCTCGTCACGTTCTTTTTTCCGTTCTTCTTTACTTTTCTTCTTTGGGCGAGTAGAGGTGTTCAACTGGTCTAAATCTACATGCCCTACCACATTTATCTTACTTACTTTCACATCGGTGTTCAGACGGAAAATGCCATCATTTTCAGGTTCATCCTCGCTAATTGTTTTAGGGTTAGTAGCGACAGCAGGCTTTTCTGCTTTATCAGTAGGGACAGACTTCGGGGTGTCGTTTTCAGAAATTTCTATTTCTGGTACCTTGGCTTCCCGCTTTTCAACAACAGGTGTCTCTGGCGTAGCAGAAGGTTGTACCTCTACAGGTTGCTCAACAGGTTCTGCCTGTTTAGAAATAGTGCTAGCTTGCTCAGCTTTAGGTTTGCTTATTTCTTTTTCTAGCTTTTCTTCAACTTCTACTGGGGCAGGCTTAGGCTTAACTTCAGCAGGTTTTGGCTTAACTTCAGCTGGGCTTGACTTAACCTCAGCTGGGCTTGGCTTAACTTCAGCAGGTTTTGCAGGTTTATTCAACTTCTCAAGATCAATCTTGCCAATAGGTTTATATTTCTGCTTTTCCTTTTCTGGAGCAGGCTCATAGCCTTTAATGGCCACTGCTGGTTTTGCCTTATCCTTATCCTTTTCTTTCCTTCCGAGAATGAACTGATCAGACTTTGCCTTAAGTGCCTTATCGGTGCTGAATTCCTGTTTAAGCAAATCAAATTGCTCATCGGTAATCTTGGCATTTGGATTTTCCTCCACCTCGTACCCCTTTTTCCTTAGGAATTCAACGGCAGTGCTAATGCCCACATTCAAATCTCTTGTTACTTTGTTTAATCTTACAGCCACTCTTTATTCCTTTTATTGACCATTGGCCATTTTGCTTATAGAAGCTTATTCTTTTCGAATAAATGCAAGCTCAAACCAATGTTCCAGTTAATATAAAATTCTCAATTATCGATAATTACTCTTCTTCAAATTCTTTACGAAGAATATCAAGTACATAGTCCACTGTTTCTTCCTCGAGATCAGTTTTCTTGATAATCATTTCACGAGGAGCATTCAGCGCAGTTTTTGCAGTTTCAATGCCTATACTTTTGAATGCGTCGATTACCCAATCGTCAATCTCATCACGGAATTCATCCAGATAGATATCTTCATCTTCTACGCCCTCAACGTCCAATTCACGGAATACGTCAATAGTATAGTCAGTCAGCATGCAAGCCAATTTAATGTTCATACCACCTTTACCAATTGCCAGGCTCACCTCATCAGGTTTTAGATATACTTCAGCCTTGCGTTCTTCTTCGTTGAGCTTGATGCTGCTCACGTGTGCTGGACTTAAAGCACGCTGAATGAATAATGAGGTGTTAGAGGTGTAGTTGATAACGTCGATATTTTCATTTCTCAATTCGCGGACGATGCCATGAATACGGCTACCCTTCACACCTACACAAGCTCCTACTGGGTCAATGCGGTCATCATAACTTTCCACAGCAATTTTAGCTCTTTCACCAGGGATACGAGCAATTTTACGTATGGTGATAAGACCATCATTAATTTCTGGCACTTCAATCTCAAATAATCTCTGTAAGAAAACCGGACTAGTACGGCTCAATATGATCTTAGGATTATTGTTCTTGTTTTCTACACGTGCTACAACGGCTCTTGCTGTTTCACCCTTACGATAGAAATCGGTAGGAATTTGTTCTGTCTTTGGTAAAAGCAATTCGTTACCCTCTTCGTCAAGTAATAACATTTCTTTTTTCCAAATCTGATAAACTTCTGCACTGATAATAGTACCTACCTTATCGGAATAACGGTTATAAATTGCATCTTTCTGCAGTTCAAGAATCTTGCTGCTCAGTGTTTGGCGAAGATTCAAGATTGCGCGACGTCCAAATTTGCTAAAATCCACTTCGTCGGTCACTTCTTCTCCCACTTCATAATCCTCGTCAATCTTACGTGCTTCCGAGAGTGATATTTGAAGGTTCGGATCAGATACTTCACCATCAGGTACCACCTCACGGTTTCTTCTTATTTCTAAGTCACCTTTGTCAGGATTTACAATCACGTCATAGTTCTCGTCCGAGCCGAATATCTTAGCGATTACGCTGCGGAAACTTTCCTCCATTACGCTCACCAATGTGGTGCGGTCAATGCTTTGTGAGTCTTTGAAATCTTTAAAGGTTTCAATCATGCTCACTGTTTCTGCTTTCTTAGCCATATTATTTAAAGCTGATTAAATATTTAGTATATTTTATTTCTTCCATTTTCAGACAAATGTCAACATCTGTCAGCTTGGGCCTTTTAGCACCTTCAGGTTTAATTTTTTGCTGTACGGTGATAATAGCATGGTCAGTAGTGGCTTCTTTTAATATGCCTTTTAGCTTACGCCCATCTGTAGTAAGTGTTTCCACTTCTTGACCGATGTGGCATTCGTACTGACGCAACACTTTAAAAGGCTGCCCTAATCCGGCAGATCCCACTTCCAGGTCAAAGTCTTCGCATTCTGTGCCTAACTTTTCTTCTAAGTAGCGGCTCAAATCTGCGCAGTCGTCAATCCATACACCATCCTGATGGTCTATTTCAACACTGATTTTGTTGTCTTCAGTCAGTGTTACATCCACCAGAAAGTAATCTTTGTCTTTAAGCCATTCCTGGGCAATGTTTTCTACTGTCTCTTTGTTAATCATACTTACGTTGAACAATTTTATAATAAAAAAAGGAGCTATAAGCCCCTCTTCATTCATCATTTCGGCTGCAAATTTAGGAATAAAATCTTATTCTACAAAATTAATCAGCATTTTATCCCTCTTTTTTGAATAAAAATTTAAAAAAAATAAAAAAAAGGCCTTATCTTTGCAAGCTACAAGGTACTCTTAAGTATCTGCTTTGGACGTAGAAATAATTTATTAATGTAATACCTAACAATATTTTATTATGGAAGACAAAAGAGTTTATACTTTTGGTAACGGACAGGCTGAAGGACGCGCTGACATGCGCAACCTGTTAGGTGGTAAGGGCGCCAACTGCGCTGAGATGAACCTGATAGGTGTGCCTGTGCCTCCTGGTTTCACAATCACTACTGAGGTGTGCAACGAGTATTTCCAAAAAGGTAAGGAGGATGTGATTGCGCTCTTGAAGGATGATGTTGAGAAAGCTGTGGCTCATATCGAGAAGCTGATGAACAGCAAATTTGGAGATCCTAAGAATCCTTTGTTGGTATCAGTTCGCTCTGGTGCTCGCGCCTCTATGCCAGGTATGATGGATACTATTCTTAACCTGGGCCTTAACGACAAAGTGGCAGAAGGTATGGTGAAAAAGACCGGAAATGAGCGCTTTGTGTTTGATAGCTATCGTCGTTTCGTACAAATGTACGGTGACGTGGTGCTGGGGATGAAACCGGTTGACAAGACCGAAATAGATCCTTTTGAGGCTATAATAGAAAAGGTAAAGGAAGAACGTGGTATTAAACTTGACAAAGACTTAAACGTTGAAGAGCTTCGCAAATTGGTGAAGTTGTTTAAGTCGGCCATCAAGGAACGCACAGGTAAGGAATTCCCAGACAGTCCAGTTGAACAGCTTTGGGGTGCTATTTGCGCCGTATTCGACAGCTGGATGAATGAGCGCGCTATTCTGTACCGCAAGATGGAAGGTATTCCATCAGAGTGGGGTACTGCTGTAAGTGTCATGGCCATGGTATTTGGTAATATGGGTGACACTTCTGCAACAGGTGTTTGCTTCAGCCGCGATGCTGGTACTGGTGAAAATATTTTCAATGGTGAGTATCTTGTAAATGCACAGGGTGAAGACGTGGTGGCAGGTATTCGTACTCCTCAGCAAATTACCCTCGAAGGCTCTCGCCGTTGGGCAAAGATGCAAGGTATCAGCGAAGAAGAGCGTGCTTCAAAATATCCTTCTATGGAAGAATCTATGCCTGACATCTACAAGCAGTTGTTTGCCATCCAAGAGAAATTGGAGAAACACTATAAGGATATGCAGGATATGGAGTTCACCGTGCAGGAAGGCAAACTTTGGTTCCTTCAGACCCGTAACGGAAAGCGTACAGGTACTGCTATGGTGAAGATTGCCATGGATTTGCTTCGCGAAGATGTCATTGATGAGAAGACAGCTATTATGCGTTGTGAGCCCAATAAGCTTGATGAATTGCTTCACCCTGTATTTGAGCCTCGTTCATTGCGTCGTGCCAAGGTGCTGACTCGTGGTTTGCCTGCATCCCCTGGTGCAGCTTGCGGTCACGTTGCTTTCTTTGCTGATGATGCAGCCCGCATTCATGGCTTGGGCAAGCGTGTAATCTTGGTTCGCATGGAAACTTCTCCTGAAGATTTGGCTGGTATGGCTGTAGCTCAGGGTATTGTAACTTGCCGTGGTGGTATGACTAGTCATGCTGCCGTAGTGGCTCGTGGTATGGGTAAGTGCTGCGTGACGGGTGCAGGTGCAATGGTTGTTGATTATAAGAACAAGACTTTGACAATTGGTGATACTGTTTTGCACGAAGGTGATTATTTGTCACTGAATGGTAGTACAGGTGAAATTTATGAAGGACGTATCGATACAAAGGCAGCTGAGGTGAGTGGTGATTTTGCAGAACTGATGTTCCTTTGCGACAAATACACAAAGCTTCATGTTCGTACCAATGCAGATACTCCTCGTGATGCTGCTGTTGCTCATAGTTTTGGAGCCGAGGGTATTGGTTTGTGCCGTACAGAGCACATGTTCTTTGAAGCTAAGAAGATTCGTGCTATGCGTGAGATGATCCTTTCAGAAACGAAGGAAGGTCGCGAGAAGGCTTTGGAAAAGATTCTGCCATATCAGATGATCGACTTCTACGAGATTTTGAAGACGATGGACAATTGTCCTGTCAATATTCGTTTGCTCGATCCTCCATTGCATGAGTTCGTTCCTCATGATTTGGCAGGTCAGCAGGCAATGGCCGAAGACATGGGTGTAACAGTGCAAGAGATTCAGCAGCGTGTGGCTTCTTTGTCTGAGAGCAACCCAATGTTGGGTCATCGTGGATGCCGTTTGGGTAACACCTATCCAGAAATCACAGCTATGCAGACACGTGCCATCTTGGGTGCCGCTATCAAGTTGCGTAAGGAAGGTTACGATCCACGCCCTGAAATCATGGTGCCATTGATTGGTATGGTTAATGAGTTTGACCTCCAAGAGAAAGTGATTCGTGAAACTGCTGAGAAGATGTTCAAAGACGAAGGTATCGTGGTTCGTTTCCGTATTGGTACAATGATTGAGATTCCTCGTGCAGCCTTAACTGCTGATAAGATCGCTAAGCATGCCGAGTATTTCAGCTTTGGTACTAATGACTTGACTCAGATGACCTTCGGTTATAGTCGTGATGATATCGCCAGCTTCTTGCCAGTATATTTGGAGAAGAAGATTCTGAGTGTTGACCCATTCCAGGTACTTGATCAAGAAGGTGTTGGTCAGTTAATTGATATGGCAGTTAAGAAGGGACGTTACACTCGTCCAGAGCTTATTTGCGGTATTTGTGGTGAGCATGGTGGTGAGCCTTCTTCAGTGAAGTTCTGTCATCGTGTAGGTTTGAACTACGTCAGCTGTTCACCATTCCGTGTGCCTATCGCTCGTTTGGCTGCTGCTCAGGCTGCTGTTGAAGACCTCATTGCTGAGGAAAAAGAGAAGAAACGCAAGAAGGCAGAAGCTGTTAAAGCTGAAGCATAAATCTTTTGCCAACATATTGAAGAAAGGGGGAAGTCAGTCGCTTCTCCCTTTCTTCTTTTATCATGCATTCAAACTAATAGTATTAATGTATATGATTTCAATCATGGTGGTTGACAAACTATGCAATCATTCAGTTTTTTTATTTGCAGCTTGCAACTTCCACCTTTTTTATTTATTATTGCAACCGAAAAGAATTATTTAGAGATATGATTAATCACGATACCGAACATTTGAAGACAAATAAGCAGTTTATGCTGGGCAATGGTTTGTTAGCTTTTGCCGTGTTTATTATTGTAGCATTATTTTTCTACCTTAGTTTCCGTGAACAAGGTAAGAAAGAGGAACACAGATACGCAGAGTCATATGCCATCTCATTGGTAAAAGGATTTGTTGGAAACGATATGCAGATACTAGTGAACGACAGCGTTCTTTACAATGCACCCGTCCAGAATGAGCCTCTTACTTTCAGCATCACACGTTTTGCAGAAAGCAGTTCCGTTATTATTGTTGATAATGCTACCGACCAGATGGCTGTATTTGAACTGAGCGAGCAGGGTGGGGTCTATAACTTTGAGAAGAAAGAAGGAGAAGTTGTCTTGAGGGACTAGTTCTTTATTTCTTTGATATACATGCATATTATTCTCCTTTGTAATCTGTCCTCAAAGCTCATGGATCTACAAAGTGAGATGTTATAGAGATTCCACATTACTATCTATAATAAAAATTCTGTGCCGTAATATCCATAGTTCAAAGAAGGGATCTTCCAGCTGATATTCTTCTGTTTTTATGATATAACCTGCCTGCATCAATCGTTTGACAGCACTAAATGTGGTACTGGTGGGGAAACTCTTGTCTTCAAATATTTTTTTATGTTGACAGATAGTCTGTAGAACTCGCCTATCCGTTCTGTTAAAGCTTACCCAGATACGTTCATAATTAAGGTCCTGCTGGTTGATGGTTTCTTCTATAGCCAGTTCAGTGACATTCTTTATCAAGCCTTGGTTAACTAGAATTTGCCATACGTTGGCTGCTAACAGCATTGTGTAATATGGATGACAATTTGTTGTTTCCAAGATTTTAGTTGTTATCTCTCTACTGCTCTGTACGCCTGCAACTGATAAAAACTTGTTTGATATGTAGTTACTTAATTCTTCATGAGAGATTTTGCCCAGCCTTAAAACTTCGCCAATATAATAGAACGGAGCCTTTTTCTTTTCGAAAATAGCCTTCATATCAGCTTCCTGATTGCCCATAACGATATAACAAGTTTTTGTTTGATTCTTGATGATACGGCTTATTTTCATTACTATGTTGCTATCCAGTTCTTTTATTACTTGGAAATTTTTAAACACAATGGTAAATCCAGGTTTAAGCAGAGCAATATTTTCTAATAATGAAAATACTTCTGCAAGTGAGTCCTCACTGGTTGACAGTCCATAGTTTTTCCCCATCACTTTCTGGGCTTCACTCAATATTTGTGAGATAAGATCGTCAATGTTAATGACATGTTGTAGGTTTATCATGATATATGGTAGATGCATTCGCTTGAGTGCTCTTTGTACGAGTGAAGTCTTCCCATATCGTCGAGGACTGATTACTACTAGATGCCTTTTGCTGTTCAAAGTCTGTTTTATGAACTCCAATTCTCTCTTTCTTCCTATAAAATTGGCATTATCAATGGAAGTGCCATATATAAAAGGGTTTATCATAATATTGCGATTTTATTCGCAAATATATAAAAGTCTTTTGATAGTTCCAAATTTTCAAAATACAAAATGCGAATAATTTCGCAAGTAATATATAAAATACTGATAGTAAGTATGTTGATTGTTTATTTATAGTTAGATATCTTGCTCTAGTAAATTTCTATGAATTTTGCTCTTTTACATAGCCATCTGTACAGATTTTTCTTTAGCAGGCGAGAGGATTGATGAGATAGGAGATGCATCTAAATAAAAAAGCTCCTTGATAAAGGAGCTTAGTGCGGGTAAAAGGACTCGAACCTTCACGGATTTCTCCACCAGATCCTAAGTCTGGCGCGGCTGCCAATTACGCCATACCCGCAATGCAATGCAAAAGTAAGGTTTCTTACGGGTATTTGCAAATTTCTTATGGTTTTTTATCAAAAAATGCTCTTGCCGTCTCAATTATGGTATCAATGCCTTGATCCTTATCACTTGCAGCAAGGTCAACTTGAATGTCGGGCTTAATGCCAAATTCTATTTGTTGCATCTGTGCATCAAAAGTAGGGCAGGCACTAAAGCGTACGCCCCATCCATTGGGCAATTCAGAATTAAACGGCATGCCCGATCCACCACCAGTTTGGTCGCCAATAATAGTAACTTGAGGCATGTAACGCATGGAGTTCACAAAATCATTCGTGGCACTATAACTATGACGGTTGGTAAGCACTACCACAGGTTTCTGCCAACGGATGCCATTAGAGGGCTCAATATAAATAGGTTCAGGCTCTGAGAAATCGTTGTGTCCCTTACCAGTTTTGTGGCACATATAACCTACTAATACCTTTTCATTCGTAAAACGACCAGCAAATCGTTGTGCATTGGTCAGTTCGCCACCACCATTGTTTCTTACATCTATGATGAGGCCATTGCAGATATCCATGTAGCGCAACATTTCGCTCAGTGCGTTGTTGCCTATGGCAGATGAAAAGCTGGTGCATGACACATACCCGATATTATCATCGAGAATGCGGTAGCGTAAGCCTCCACTTATACGATAATCATGACCAAGATATTTTTCAATCAACTCTTCACTGTAATTGCGGGGATAGTCTTCATACCAGTTCCAATAACGTGCCGTGTTGTGGTAAGCATAAAGGTTCACATGTCCGTCTTTGAGCTCTGCCAGCATATTGCCCAGTATTTGGAAAAGCTTGTCGTTGGTCAAATCATCGGTAATATATGGCTGATAATGTGTTTTCACGGCATTCCAATCTACCTGCTTGTAGTCAAGGAAGCAATAGTGTTCGTCTATGATACGCCACAAAGCCTCGAAATTACCCATAGGTGAGTCTGCATAGTTCTCATCGCGCACACAAGAGGAGAGCAGCATTAGCGACAATATCAATAAGGTCAAGCGTTTCATAGTTTCTGAAATCGTTTAACTACGCCAATCATAAAGATGTGACTATAGGTGTGTGACTTGATTTGATTAATATGGGCTTGTTGAATATCCCATACATAAGTAAGGCGAAGTGTAACCTTGCCTATGGGATAATCGGCCGAAAGCATTTGTCGTAAAGAAGGCGTACTGAACGGGGTAGTAAACTTTAAGGTGCCCCCCCGATCGCCTATAGAAAATATCTCGTAATAAGACTGTCCATAGTGAGGCATGAACATTAATCCCAACAAAGGTAAATTTGCTTGATAACGCAGTAACAGGGGGCGTTGATGCACTTTCAGGTTCCAAAGGGCCATGACAGATGCATCAATAGAGGCGTGTGCCCTGATTGAAACAGGGTTATTGCCATTCCTCATATTGTAAGTAAACCCACCGTTAAAGTCGGCTGCACCACCCATAAGAATGTCGAAATTAGAAGAAAGTGGTTGCCTGTACAGCCATCCATAGTTCCAGTTAGCCAGTGCCGTGGCAGTCTTGTTATTCTCAGCCCGGTTATCAGTAAAGCCGAAATTACCTTGGAAATAAGTCTGTTGCCATATCTTGCCTTGCATCAGTTTGGTCTGATGTAAGGTTTCACGAGAGAAACGAGCTTCCCACCCCTTATATGCTTCTGGTGAGAGGTAAGTATCTTGTAAGGAAGTAAAACCCACACCAAAAGAAGTTGATCTGGTGTAAATACGGTTGCCATTTAACCACTGATCATTGACCGAAATACTTTCGGTTGTTTGACCTTGGTTCTCTTGAGCGCTTGTTTCTACTCCGAACAGAAAAAGGGCAGATAATAATATGTAGTGTTTAATTGTCAATTATCAATTATCAATTAGAAAAGTTTCATTTGGCCAGTAAGTTCATCAATGATATCACTTTGGCTTTTATCTTTATCAGGGTCTTCATCTTTTGGTTGTTCGACGGTTTCAGTTGTCGAAGTTGGTGATTCAGGGAAGCGGGTTGGCTCTAACTCTTTGACCTTCTTAATATTGAAGGTAGTAAGGCGCTTGCCCTTAGCTTTGTAACCTTTGATAGCAATAAACTCATCGGCATCAATTTCAATCTTTCCACGGAAAGCATCTGCGCCACCCATCGTCACTTCAAAACGAGCGTAATATTGGTCAGTCAGCAAAAGCAGACGATTGTCAGGATTACTTCCTAAGTAATTCTGTTTGCGGTTAGTAGCCTCAAAGTTAAAGCGTTTGACATATGTGAACCCTTTCTGAGAAGCATCAATGAGCACAGCCGTCCATACTTTGCCAGGATTGAATTTTTCAATTAAATAAATATTGTCCTCATAATGGTTATTGGTGTCAAAGTCTGTAGTATAGAAATCACCGTTGTCGAGCACCACCAAAATAAGATCATCGTTCTGGAACTCGCCTAAACTCTTGCCGTGCCCATCGTAGTTCAGTCGGCATATATCTTCATCGAACCACACCTCACGGCCTCCTAAGGTAGAACCTCCCTGCGCTTTTAATGTAATGCGATGTATGTCAAATTTGGTAAGTATATTACCCATAGCCTGACGGCCCTTTATAAAGATCTCACTGAAATCTTTATCTATGACAAGATTTTTGACGCGCTGATTAGGTTTCAGTGTTACCTTTATGATTTCTGCTTCACCATTGGGGTTAGCCGAGAAATACAACATGCGTGAACCCTCCTTGCCCTGCGTTATGTCGTACTCACGGTCGTGCACAACAGCTGTTACAGCAAAGCGTTTAATATAACTCCATCCCTTTTTCCCATCTCTATATACCACATTGTATATAGTACGTTTATCGTTTTTATTGAAAATGTTGATGTAGTAAATATCCTTACCTATAAACTTCTTATCAGCTACAGAAGTCACCACATAGCGTCCATCGCGGAAGAACACAATTACATCGTCAAGGTTAGAGCAATTGCACACAAATTCATCTTTTTTCATTTGTGAGCCATAGCCAATAAAGCCTTCTTCACGATTTACGTATAATTTTTCGGTGGCCTCAATTACACGGGCAGAATCGATAACGTCGAAGCTACGCACTTCTGTTCTGCGAGGGAACTGAGCACCATATTTCTTCTTAAGTTTGAGGAACCAGTTGGCTGTATATTCCACCAAATTGGCTAGCAGATTATTGATTTCTTCAATATCAGCCTTCATTTTCAAGATAGCCTCCTCCGCCTTATCAGAATTGAATTTCAGGATGCGGCCCATCTTAATTTCCAAAAGTTTAAGAATGTCATCTTTGGTTACCTCGCGTACCATATAAGGATAATAAGGGGTAAGGCGTTCATCAATATGCTCACAAGCAGCATCAATATTCTGCGCCTCTTCAAATTCCTTGTCTTTATAAATACGCTCTTCAATGAAAATTTTCTCGAGCGAAGCGAAATGAAGCTGTTCTAAGATTTCCCCTTTACGAATTTCTAATTCTCTGCGCAGCAAATCCTTTGTATTGTCAACTGAACGACGCAATACATCGCTGATGGTAAGGAACTGCGGTTTCTTCTCGTCAATTACACAGCAATTGGGTGAAATATTGATTTCACAATCAGTAAATGCGTAGAGGGCATCAATTGTTTTGTCGGACGAAACGCCACTTTGCAAGTGTACCAGAATCTCCACATTTGCCGAGGTAAGATCTTCCACCTGCTTTACCTTAATTTTACCTTTCTCGTTGGCTTTTACTATAGAGTCGCATACGTTAGCAACGGTGCGCCCATAAGGCAATTCGCGTATAACCAGGGTGTGGTTGTCTATTTTCTCTATTTTGGCGCGTACCCGAACACTGCCACCTCGCTCACCATCATTATATTTCGCCACCTCAATGGCACCACCTGTTTGAAAATCAGGATATAGCTTAAATGTATCACCATGAAGATAGCTCACGGCTGCATCGCAAATTTCATTGAAATTGTGAGGTAATATTTTTGACGACAAACCTACCGCAATGCCTTCTACACCCTGTGCTAGGAGCAAAGGAAATTTTACTGGTAAGTTTACGGGCTCTTCATTGCGTCCATCATAGGAAAATTGCCATTCGGTAGTTTTAGGGTTAAACACCACTTCTTTGGCAAAACTGGTAAGTCGGGCTTCAATATATCGAGGTGCTGCAGCTCCATCACCGGTAAAAATGTTGCCCCAGTTACCCTGGGTATCAATAAGCATTTCCTTCTGTCCCAGCTGTACCAAAGCATCCCCAATGGAAGCATCGCCATGAGGATGAAATTTCATGGTTTCCCCCACAATGCCAGCCACTTTGTTGTAACGCCCGTCCTCCATGCGCCACATGGTGTGTAAAATGCGGCGTTGCACCGGTTTCAAGCCATCGATGATATGAGGAACGGCACGTTCAAGAATAACATACGATGCATAATCAAGAAACCAGTTTTCATACATTCCGCTCAGTTGATGCTTGGCATTGGCGTCATGGGTATCAGTAGGTTTGTAATCAGAGTGGCCTGTTGCTTCGTCGGCAGCGAAGTCATCTGTGGGTTTATCAGTGTTTTTACTCATAAAATAGTCCTAAATTTGTGCAAATATAAAGAATTTTATAGAATTATTTGAATGGAAAGCAGTATCTTTGTGGCAATTTTATGAATTAAGTGTAAAAAATTGAAGGATATGGCACAAGAAGATGTTTTCAAAAAGATTGTTGCGCATTGCAAGGAATATGGATTCGTGTTCCCCAGTAGTGATATTTATGACGGACTGGCAGCTGTGTACGACTATGGACAGAATGGTGTTGAACTGAAGAATAATATTAAACAATATTGGTGGCAGAGCATGGTGCTGTTGCACGATAATATCGTAGGTATTGACTCTGCTATCTTCATGCATCCTACTATCTGGAAAGCCAGTGGACACGTAGATGCATTTAATGATCCACTCATTGATAACCGTGACTCTAAAAAGCGCTATCGTGCCGATGTGCTGATTGAGGATGAGATCGCTAAATATGACGATAAGATTGCCAAAGAAGTAGCAAAAGCAGCTAAACGCTTTAAGGAGAATTTTGATGAGGCCAAATATCGTGCCACCAGTCCTCGTGTACTTGAGTTGCAGGAAAAGCGCGATGCTTTGCATGCTCGTTACAGTGCAGCGATGAATGCAATGGATTTGAACGAGTTGCGACAAATTATTTTGGATGAGGAAATTGTATGTCCTATTAGTGGTACACGCAATTGGACAGAAGTTCGTCAGTTTAACCTCATGTTCTCAACAGAAATGGGTTCAACGGCCGATGGTGCCATGAAAGTATATTTGCGTCCAGAAACGGCACAGGGTATTTTTGTAAACTATTTGAATGTTCAGAAGACCGGTCGTATGAAAGTGCCTTTCGGCATTGCCCAAATAGGAAAGGCTTTCCGCAACGAGATTGTGGCTCGTCAGTTTATCTTCCGTATGAGAGAGTTCGAGCAGATGGAGATGCAGTTCTTTGTTCGCCCTGGCACAGAGATGGAATGGTTCAGCAAGTGGAAGGAAACTCGCATGAAGTGGCACCAGGCATTGGGCTTCGGA
Organism: Bacteroidaceae bacterium; assembly: GCA_024682035.1. GTDB lineage: Bacteria > Bacteroidota > Bacteroidia > Bacteroidales > Bacteroidaceae > Bacteroides. The sequence goes on along the minus strand of JAIKZS010000133.1, from coordinate 7,910 downwards.
GCCGACCATTACCGTTTCCATGATCACGAGAAATTGGCTCATTATGCCAATGCTGCTACTGATGTTGAATTCCTCATGCCATTTGGCTTCAAAGAGGTAGAGGGTATTCATAGCCGTACCAATTTCGACCTTAGTCAGCACGAAAAATTCTCAGGTAAGAGCATCAAATATTTTGATCCAGAAACCAATGAAAGCTACACTCCTTATGTAATTGAAACCAGTATAGGTGTTGACCGTATGTTCTTGAGTGTGATGAGCGCAGCTTATACAGAGGAACAGCTCGAGAATGGTGAGACTCGTGTGGTACTGAAATTGCCAGCAGGTTTAGCACCAGTTAAATTGGCAGTGTTGCCATTGGTAAAGAAAGACGGTCTGCCAGAGAAGGCTCGCGAGATTGTTAACGACCTGAAGTTCCATTTCAACACTATCTACGACGAGAAAGATAGCATTGGTAAGCGTTATCGTCGTCAGGATGCAGTGGGTACCCCATATTGTGTGACGGTTGACCATGACACGCTGAACGATAATTGCGTGACTTTGCGTAATCGTGATACCATGGAGCAGGAGCGTGTGGCTATTAGCGATTTGAATGCTATCATTGCCGACCGCGTGAGCATCACCAGCTTATTGAAAAAATTACAGTAATTTATGAACATAAGAACAAAACATCATCTACGTGCCATGGCGCATGTGCTGCTGATAGGCCTTTTGGCTACAGCAGCCATTGCATGTCAGGAAGTCAAAGAGGAAAGTGAATATGATAATTGGGAAGAGCGAAACCAGCTTTTCGTTGACTCAATTAGCGATTTGGCTGCTGGTAGAATTGTGGTATCGGCTTCCGATGCTGACGCCATGGAAGTAGGGACTTATTATGCTATTGAAACCAGTAAGAGTACCAATTACCAGCTTCAGTATATCTATGTGAAAAAGCTTACAGCTAATAAATTGGGTTCACGACCTTATTATACTGATGGTGCTGAAGTATATTACTATGGTACCGATGTTACTGGTGTCAGGTTTGATGGTAATTTTATTGGATACACCTCAGTTGACAAAGGACAGTTGGATGGCGAGGCTAACATGCCTACGGAATTAGATGAAACTTTGACTTTTGAAATCAATGGTAGCATTATTGAGGGATGGAAAACGGTCTTGCAGTATATGCGTGAAGGCGAGAGATGGATGGTTTATATCCCCTATCAGAGTGCCTATGGTAAAGATGGCAGTGGCACCATCCTGGGTTATTCCATGTTGTGTTTTGATATCATCATGGAAAGGGTGGTAAAAGAATAAGGTAGTTTAACGTTTTTACTCATAAAAAAGGAGGAGCTTAAGCCCCTCCTTTTTTATTTATACGATCAACTTCGAGTGATTGATGAAGTTGATGATGTTGTCAATCTCCGGACTGGATTCAATCTCATTCTCAATACGTATGGCAGCATCTTGTGGACTGACGTTGGCATGATAAAGAATGAGGTAGGCATTCATGATGTGGCGAACCGTGCGGTCATCCATTTGCTTGAAAGTATTCTTTTGCAAAATAACCGTGTTCACGCCATGATAACTGGCAGGATTGCCCTTTACCATAATATATGGAGGCACGTCCTTGCGCAAGCGAGTACCCGAAAGAATAAGGGTCCACTCGCCAATATGAACGTTCTCGAATATAATTACGGCATTACTCAGCACATTGTAACTCTCAATCAAAGAATTTCCACCAATGATGCACTTCAAGCCCACCATCACGTAATCCTTCAGCACGGCACCATGGCAGATGTGTACTCCGTCCATCAAATGGCAATGATTACCAATTTGAGTAGCATGACCGGCATTTGTAGCACGGGCAATAACCACATTCTCACGAATATCGCAATCGTCACCAATAATCAGTTCAGTCTTGTCACCTTTGTACTTCAAATCCTGAGGATCAGAACCTAAAACAGCACCTTGGTGAACCTTGTTGCGGTTACCCATACGGGTACCATCCAGTATGGTTGCGTGTGCATAGATGTAGCAATCGTCACCAATTACTACATCATCTGCTATATATGCGAAAGGCTCAACAGTTACATTCTTGCCTATTTTCGCACCTTTTCCAATATATGCTAATTCACTAATCATGATATCTCTATTTTTAAGGTTATTCTTTTCCACCACCCAATGCAGCATAAAGATTGATAACGGCCTGCATCCGGTCGAAAGTATCAGTTACTTCAGATAATTGGGCACTCAAATATGATTGTTGTGCACTCAATACTTCCAGATAAGTAGAAGTACCCAGCTGGAACAACTCGGCTGTATCTTCCGAAGCCTTCTTGGCAGAAGCCACCTGTATCTTGCGTGATTCCGACTTCTCGGTGTTCATCTGATACTGGTACAGCGCATTGCTTACCTCATTGCCAGCCTTCAGCAAAGCAGTCTGGAAAGTCAGTTTGGCCTTCTCTTCGTTGGCCTTAGCTGCCTTCAAGTTAGCTGCCAGTCTGCCTTTGGCAAACAAAGGTTGGGTAAGACCTGCCATAAGGGTAGTCATGAATTTGCCAGGGTTAACCACCTGTCCCAAATTGTTGGTCCATGATTCCTGACCAGTGATAGTCAGCTGAGGGAAGAAAGCGGCACGAGCACTGTTAGTGTCATAATAGCAAGCAGCCAGCGACATCTCAGCAGCCCTTACATCAGGACGGTTTGAAAGCATTTGCACAGGCACACCAGTAATGAAGTTAGTAGGCAACTGCTGGTCATCAAACTTTGTACGAGGAATTTCCTGTCCAGGAACGTTCAGAATCAGACAAAGAGAATTTTCTATTTCACGAATGTTCTGTTTGATGTCAGAAAGCGATGCCACCACCTGCGCATAACCTGTACGGCTTTGCTCAACAGCAGCACTGTTGGTCATGCCTGCATCCTTCATGGCTTCCATGGTCTCAACAGTACGTTTCATCAAGTCGGCAGTAGCCGATGAAATCTCATACTGGCGGTCAAGCATCAACAATGTGTAGTAAATGTTAGCCACGGCCGAAATGATGTTGGTCTGCACTGCCTGTTGATAGTACTGTGCTTGCTGATAGGTAACCTTCGCTTTGCGATGAGGGTTCAGCAATTGGCCAAACAAGTCAATCTGCCATGAAGCAGCTACTGGCACTGAGTATGTCCAGACATCTGTACTCATGGCATGGTTGTAGGTGCCCTGAGGAGTTAACGACAAACTGGGCAAGTATGACAAGCGTGCCGACATCAATGATGCCTGTGCCTGCTCTACTGTCAGTTCTGCGCTACGTATGTCGGCATTGTTTTCCAAAGCCTGTTCGATCAGAGCCTGCAACTGGGTGTCGGAGAAGACTTCACGCCAGGGTAGGTCGCCAAAAGTTTCACCTGCTTCAGCATTGAGCGTATCGGTAGCCGACATGGGGTCACGATACAAACCATCCGTCACCAAGTCTTCTGGCCTTTCATAAGATTTGTAGATGCGGCAGCTACTCATCATGGCTGCCACGCCTACCATACATATAATAATACTTTTCTTCATAGATAGTCCTTATTTAGTATATTGTGCAATTTCAGGAGTAGCGTCAGTGTTATCCACATCCGACCATTCAATAGGTTTCACCTTCTCCTGTAAGTGCTGGAATGTCACAAACAGCATTGGCACTAAGAATATCTGCAGAATCATACCAATGAGCATGCCACCCACAGCAGCTGCACCCAAGGTACGGTTGCCATGAGCACCTACGCCAAAGGCAAACATCAGAGGTAACAAACCTACAATCATGGCGAGTGAGGTCATCAAGATAGGACGCAGACGGGCTGCAGCACCCAACACAGCTGCCTTCGTAAGACTCATGCCTTGCTTACGGCGGTCAAGTGCAAACTCCACAATCAAGATGGCATTCTTTGCCAACAGACCCATCAACATAATCAATGCAATCTGCATATAGATGTCGTTTGACATAGATCCCATGATCATCTGCAGAATCGAGAATGAACCGATGGCACTCATGATATTTACAAAGATGAAGCTACCCATCAAACCGAATGGTATTGACAACAGTACGGCCAATGGCAAGATGTAGCTCTCATACTGAGCACTCAGCAACAGATATACGAATACGAAGCAGAGCAAGAAGATGATGGCAGTAGTACTGCTACTGGTCTCTGCCTCCTCACGTGCCAAACCGCCTAATTCATAACCGAAACCAGTAGGCAAAGTCTCTGCTACTTCTGCAATGGCATTCAGGGCTTCACCAGAAGTATATCCAGCAGCAGGTGAAACCATCACAGTCATAGCTGTGTACATGTTGAATCGGTTAATTACGTCAGGTCCATACACCTTCTTCATGGAGAAGAACTGGGTAATAGGTGCCATTTCGCCGGCATTGTTCTTTACCTTAATATTCTTCAGTGATTCGAAGTCTTTGGTTGCCTCGGGCTCGGCCTGCACCATTACACGGTACATACGACCGAAACGGTTGAAGTTAGAAGCATATAAACCACCATAGTAGCCCTGCATAGCGCTCAATATTGTAGAAGGACTGATGCCTGCACGCTTACAAGCAGCTGCATCGATATCCATCTCATACTGTGGGAAGTCAGGACTGAATGAGGTACGAGCTGAGTTAATTTCTGGACGAGCTTCCAAAGCTGCATCATAATCGTTCACCACTTGGAAGAAATTGTCCAGTGAACCACCCGTTTTGTCCTGCATGTAGAGCTGAATATCGCTCGACATTGAGTAACCTTGAATCATAGGTGGCTGGAAGAACAATACCTGGGCTTCAGGAATAATCTTCTGGGCACGCATATAAAGCGTAATAAACGCAATCTGCGAATTTTCCATCAGTCCTCGTTCCTCAAAGTCTTTCAGCTTGATAATGAACGAACCGTATGATGGACCGCTACCACCCGTGAAGCTAAAGCCTGAAATCATGGTACGGCTCTGTACTGAAGGCTCAGCCGCAATAAGGCTGTCCACGCGTAGCATAATTTCAATAGCGCGCTCTTGTGAAGTACCGGCAGGCAAAGTTACTGTACCCATCAGCGTACCAGTATCTTCATTTGGCACCATACCAGTTGGAGTGGTCTGCATCAGCAATACCAAAGCAACGATTGATGCTATCACGACACCCCATGACAATTTAGGATGATTAATGAAGAATGTTACGTTCTTCTTATACTTCTCCAGAAGCTTTTCATACTTGTTGTTAAAGCCACGGTGGAATTTCTCCACTTTGCTTATCTTCTCCTCTGTAGCCTCATCTTCCTCTCTCTTATGAGGTTTCAAGAATATGGCACAAAGAGCAGGACTCAAGGTCAACGCATTGATGGCAGAGAAACCAATAGCTATGGCCATGGTCAAACCAAACTGCTGGTAGAAGGCACCTGCCGTACCACTCATGAAGCTCACAGGTATGAACACTGACATCATGACTAAGGTGATGGACATGATGGCACTTGCCAACTCACGCATGGCATCTATACTGGCCTGCTTAGCCGAAGTATAGCCTTGGTCAAGCTTGGCATGTACGCCCTCCACCACCACTATCGCATCATCCACCACAATAGCGATGGCCAGCACCAAAGCCGATAGCGTCAGCAAATTCAAGCTGAAGCCAATGACATACAGCAAGAAGAAGGTACCAATCAATGCCACAGGGATGGCAATAGCCGGAATCAAGGTAGAACGGAAATCCTGCAAGAAGATATATACCACGATAAACACCAGTATAAATGCTTCAATAAGCGTCTTGATAACCTCGCTGATAGAAGCGAAAAGGAATTCGTTCACACTCTGTGCCACATTGATCTTCAAGCCTGCAGGCAACTGCTCTTCGTAACCTTGCAGTGTCTTTTCTATGCTTTGTACAGCCTCGGTAGCATTTGATCCTGGCAGCTGCATGGCAATGGCAGTCACAGCCTTATGACCATTTACGCGGTTGAAGAACGAATAAGTGGTACGTCCTAATTCAACCCTTGCCACATCTTTTATCTTCAGCAAACTACCGTCATCCATTGACTTCAGCACAATTTCCTCAAACTCTTCTGGAGTCTGCAAACGGCCTTTGTAACGAATGGTGTATTGGTAAGTCTGGTTGCCTTGCACACCAAACTGACCAGGAGCAGCCTCCACGTTTTGCTCAGCCAATGCAGCAGCAATATCGTTAGGCAGCAAACCATACTGAGCCATGATGTCAGGCTTCAGCCATATACGCATTGCATAATCCACACCCATCACCTGGCAATCACCAACGCCTTTAACACGCTGTATTTCAGGTAATATGTTGATAGATGCATAGTTCTCAATAAATTCCGTAGTGTAGGTATCGCTCTCATCGTAAAGTGAGAAAATCAACAACATAGAAGTCTGTCGCTTCATGGTCATGATACCCACACGGGTTACCTCGGCAGGCATTAAGCCTTGTGCCATTGACACGCGGTTTTGCACGTGAATAGCAGCCATATCAGGGTCGGTACCCTGCTTGAAGGTAATCGTAATTTGTGCCGTACCGCTATTAGAAGCAGATGAACTCATGTACATCATATTCTCCACACCGTTGATCTGGTTCTCCAATGGAGCCACCACCGCATTCAACACCGTCTGGGCATTAGCACCAGGATAGTTGGTATATACCATGATGGTAGGCGGTGCAATGTTAGGATACTGGGTGATTGGCAATTGGCTCAATCCTATGAAACCCAATATCACTATCACGATAGAGATAACTGTACTGAGTACCGGCCTATTTATAAATCTATCTAAATTCATATTGTTTTAATTAAGAATTGAGAATTAAGATTCCAAATCTTTATTCTTCATTATTCATTGTTTACTGCATAGCACTCTGCATGTTGCCTTCTCGCTGGTCTTGAATATTCTGCTGGTAAATAGCTTCTTTCTCGGCAGAAGTAATAGGTTCGATAGCAGCACCGTCACGCAAAGTTTGAATACCTTCAGCAGCAATCTTGTCGCCAGCCTTCAGACCAGCCAGTACCACGTAGTTCTTGCCGTCGGTCACAGGGTGAACGGTAATCTCAGTAGTCTTAACGGTATTGTCAGACTGCAATACATATACGAAATGCTTGTCCTGCACCTCGAAAGTAGCGGTCTGTGGCACCAATATAACATTCTCCAAATTGTTAGGGAATACCACATTTACTGTAGAACCACGACGCAACACTTTCTTAGGGTTAGGGAAGAGGGCACGCATGTTAACAGAACCTGTAGTCAGGTCAATGTCACCACTGATGGTTTCAACATGTCCTCTCTCGCTATACATAGAACCATCAATCAGTTGCAGTTGCACCTCTGGGAAATTCTTCAAAATATCTTCAGCCCCGTTGCTTTCAGTCATCTGTAACAGCTCGCGCTCTGTCATGCTGAAATAAGCATACATGTTGCTCAAATCGCTTACGGTGGTCAGTGGTTGTTGTGATGACGGACTTACCAGGCTACCTAAACGGTAAGGAATTTGGCCAACCACGCCATCAGTAGGACTGGTAACGGTGGTATATTGCAAATTTTTCTGTGCGTTCGTCAGTGCAGCCTCTGCTTGTGCCAAGCCTGCCTTTGCACTTGCCAGTTGGTTCTCTTGCATCTGCAAGTCGTAGTCACTGGTAATGTTTTTCTCGTTCAGTCGTCTGCGGTTGTCAACCGTCAGCTGTTGGGTAGCCACCGTTGCTTTAGCACTTTCTACAGCAGCTTTTGCCTGGTTAACAGCAGCTTGATACTGTGTTTGGTCAATGGTGAACAACACTTGTCCACGTCTAACAAATGAACCCTCATCCACGTGCAGATGCGTAATGAATCCACTTACCATAGGACGAATGTCAACATCTTGTTTACCTTTAATGGTAGCAGGATAAGAGTTTGTCAAGTGAGAAGTGGTAGTATTCACAGTCATCACAGTGATTTTACGGGC
>JAIKZS010000157.1 GCA_024682035.1 Bacteroidaceae bacterium | reverse complement strand
AGTTGAAAAGCAGGCTGTTGCCCTCAAATTTAAAGCCGCAATCGAGGCTTTACCATTGGTGATTCCTTTCATTAAGCATATAGAGGTGGGTATAAATATTAATGCAGAAGAGCAATGGGACATTGCTCTTGATAGTGAATTTGATACTTTAAATGAGGTAAAGGTTTATGCCGCACATCCAGCTCACATTGCAGCTGCTAAGCTGTTGGCCGAGGTTAAAGACGGTCGTGCTTGCGTAGATTATGAATTTTAATAACATATAGATGTATGAAAAAATTGCTGTGTGTGTTTGGATTACTCCTTACAACTCTTATTATGCAGGCCCAGTTGTTGGAGCCTGTGGATTTTCGAACCGAATTCAATAAGGTGTCTGATGATCTTGCCGAAATAGTCTTTACGGCAAAGATTGATCCAGGATGGCACATCTATTCTACAGAATTGGGCGAAGGTGGTCCAATCTCTGCCTCTTTTAATGTAGATAAGATGACTGGAGCTCATGTTGATGGAAAACTGCTTCCTGTTGGTAATGAGCAGTCTGTATTCGATAAACTCTTCAGCATGGAGGTTCGTTATTTTGAAAAAACAGCAAAATTCGTACAGCGTGTAAAACTAGAAGGTGGAGCATATCGTATGGAAGGCTACTTGGAGTATGCTGCTTGCAACGACCTAAATTGCTTGCCTCCCAGTGAAGTACCCTTTATGTTTACTGGTTCTGCTGAAATAGAGGATACAAAAGAGATCGTTGCTGATGGTCAAAGTTCTGAGGCCGAAGACCAATCGTCACTTTCTGGAGCAGATAGGCCAGAAGATGCCCGTACCGATTTGACAGAGTCGCAATCAATGGGCAATGATCAATCGTCAATGGTCAATGAAAAATGGTGGCAACCCGTCATTACAGATCTCCGTTCTTTTGGTGAGTCAGTAGGTACCGTCGATAGCTCTTGGTTTTACATTTTCTTTACTGGATTCCTTGGAGGCCTTTTGGCCTTATTCACTCCTTGTGTGTGGCCTATTATCCCAATGACAGTCAGTTTCTTCCTGAAACGGAGCAAAGACAAGAAAAAGGGCATTCGCGATGCCATGACCTACGGTTTAGCCATTGTGGTGATTTATGTAGCATTAGGTTTATTAGTGACACTGCTCTTTGGGGCCAGTGCCCTCAACGCGCTATCAACTAATGCCATCTTTAATATCTTTTTCTTCCTGATGCTGGTGGTGTTCGCCATTTCTTTCTTTGGCGCTTTTGAAATTACCCTACCATCATCGTGGAGCAATGCGGTGGATAGTAAAGCAGAGCAAACCACCGGTTTGTTGAGCATTTTTCTCATGGCTTTCACCTTGGCATTGGTATCATTCTCATGTACTGGTCCTATTATAGGTTTCTTGTTGGTAGAGGTATCTACTTCAGGTAGCATCATTTCACCAGCTATTGGTATGCTTGGTTTCGCCATTGCTTTGGCATTGCCTTTTACTTTGTTTGCCCTCTTCCCAGCTTGGCTTAAACAAATGCCGAAATCGGGTGGATGGATGAACGTTATCAAAGTAACATTAGGTTTCATTGAATTGGCATTTGCTTTTAAATTCTTGTCAGTTGCCGATTTGGCTTATGGCTGGCATATTCTGGATCGCGAAACATTCTTGGCTTTATGGGTTGTTATCTTCGCCTTGTTGGGCGTATATTTGTTGGGCAAAATTAAGTTCCCACACGATGATGATGATACGCATGTGAGCGTGCCAAGATTCTTCTTGGCCTTGGCTTCCTTGGCTTTTGCAGTCTATATGGTGCCTGGCCTTTGGGGAGCACCCTTGAAGGCTGTAAGCGCCTTTGCACCACCATTGTACACGCAGGATTTCAATTTGTATAAGAACGAAGTACGTGCTCAGTTTGACGATTACGACATGGGTATGGAGTATGCCAAGAGGGTGGGAAAACCAGTGATGCTAGATTTTACGGGTTACGGTTGTGTAAATTGCCGTAAAATGGAGTTGGCAGTATGGACCGATCCTACTGTAGGTAGTCTTATCAACGATGACTATGTACTCATTACTTTATACGTTGACAATAAGACTAAATTGCCCGAGCCTATTAAGGTGGTGGAAAATGGCAAGGAGCGTACATTGCGTACATTGGGTGATAAATGGAGCTATTTGCAGCGTGTGAAGTTTGGGGCTAATGCGCAGCCTTTCTATGTGTTGATAGACAATGAGGGAAAACCGCTGAATAAATCCTATTCCTATGATGAGGATATTTCTAAGTATGTGGAATTCTTACAAACTGGATTAAGGAATTATCATAAATAATTATTATTTGCAGATAAGATAGGGCTATGTTATGAGAAAAAAGAAGCTGGCTTTCTTTGTTCTCTCTCCGATTTACACTATCTTTGCAACTTAATTTTAATAACATAATATATGGGAGGTTTTTTTGGCACCATTGCAAAGCATCGTTGTACTGCCGATTTGTTCTACGGTACCGACTATAATTCACATCTTGGTACCCGTAGTGGTGGTTTAGCAACTTTCAATCAAGAAGATGGTTCTTTTGCACGTTCTATTCACAACCTAGACAGTTCTTATTTTAGAACAAAATTTGAAGATGAATTAAATAAATTTACAGGCAATTCTGGTATAGGTATTATCAGCGATACCGACCCACAACCAATTATTTTCAATTCCCATTTAGGCAGATTCGCCATTGTAACGGTGGCCAAGATAGCTAATTTGTCTGAACTTGAGCAGGAGATTCTTGACCATAATTTGCATTTTGCCGAGCTAAACTCTGGTAAAACCAATCAGACGGAACTGATTGCTTTGCTCATTATACAAGGGAAGAATTGGGTAGAGGGAATAGATTATATGTTCAGCAGAATCAAGGGCTCGTGCTCATTGCTGATTCTTACCGAGGATGGCATCATTGCAGCTCGTGACAAAATGGGCCGTACTCCAGTTATCATAGGCAAAAAAGAGGGGGCTTATGCTATTTCCAGTGAAACTAGCAGTTTCCCTAACTTGGATTACAAGCGTGACCATTACATGGGGCCTGGCGAGATTGTTCGTGTAACGGCCGATGGTTGGGAGCAGTTGCGCAAACCTAACGAGGATATGCAGATTTGCTCATTCCTATGGATTTACTATGGTTTCCCTACCTCTAGCTATGAAGGTATCAATACAGAGGCTGTGCGTTTTAGTCTGGGTATGCAGATGGGACGGCAGGACGATACTGATGTTGATTGTGTTTGTGGCATTCCATCGTCGGGAGTAGGTATGGCATTGGGCTATGCCGAAGGTAAGGGGGTCCCTTACCATCGTGCTGTTTCTAAATATACGCCTACTTGGCCTCGTAGTTTTACTCCTGCCAATCAGGAGATGCGTAACCTGGTAGCAAAGATGAAACTGATTCCTAACCGTAGCATGCTGAAAGGTCGTAAGATGGTGTTCTGTGATGACTCTATTGTGCGTGGTACTCAGCTGCATGATAATGTGAAGACTTTCTATGAATATGGAGCGAAGGAGGTACACATACGTATCAGTTGTCCGCCATTGATTTATTCTTGTCCTTTTGTGGCTTACACAGCTTCTAAGGGCGACTTGGAACTACTTACCCGTCGTATCATCAAGGATGTAGAGGGTGATCCTAATGCTAAACTCGACAAATATTCTAAGGCCGGAACACCTGAGTATAATAAGATGGTAGAGATTATGCGACAGAAATTTGGTCTGAATACACTGAAATTCAATACGGTGGAAAATGTTGTGAAGGCCATTGGCTTGCCTAAATGCAAGATTTGTACGCATTGCTTTGATGGGAGTAGTCACTTTTAATTGCTAACTTTATTATTGGCTATTAGCTATTGCCAACCATTAATAGCTAATAGTCAATAGCTTAAATAATTATATCATGAATAAACTCATTGACAGATTTTTAAAGTACGTCAGCTTTGAAACGACTTCTGACGAGGAATCTGGTATTACACCATCAACACCTGGACAAATGGTGCTGGCTAAATATTTGAAAGAAGAACTAAATAGCCTAGGTCTCGAAGATGTTTTTCTGGATGATAATGGTTACCTTTATGCTACCTTGCCAGCTAACACCGATAAACAGGTACCTGTAGTGGGCTTCATAGCTCACATGGATACGTCTCCCGACATGAGTGGCAAGCATGTTACTCCTCGTATTGTAGAGCATTATGACGGTGGTGACATAGTGCTTAATGCTGCTGAAAACATCATATTGAGTCCTGCTCAGTTCCCCGAATTAAATAATCATATTGGCGAAGATCTCATAGTGACCAATGGCAATACTTTGCTGGGGGCTGATGATAAGGCTGGTATCGCTGAAATTATTTCGGGTGTGGAATACTTGAAAGAACATCCTGAGATTAAGCATGGCAAGATTCGAATTGCCTTTAATCCTGATGAAGAGATTGGCTTGGGTGCCCATAAATTTGATGTAGAGCGCTTTGGATGTGATTTTGCCTATACTTTCGATGGTGGTGAGGTGGGTGAGTTGGAGTTCGAAAACTTCAACGCTGCTGCTGCGAAGCTTACTTTTACAGGTCGTAATGTTCATCCTGGTACAGCTAAGAACAAGATGATTAATTCTATTCGTGTAGCCAATCACTTCGTATCAATGTTGCCTTCTCACGAAACTCCTGAACATACAGAGGGTTACGAAGGCTTTTACCACATCATCAGTTTTAATGGTACGGTAGAGCAGACGGTGGTTAACTATATTATTCGTGACCATAGCCGTGAGCGTTTCGAGAGTCGCAAGCGTGAGTTCCAGCACCTGACTAACAAGATCAATGCTGAATATGGTAAGGGTACACTGAAGCTGGAATTGCGTGATCAGTATTACAATATGCGCGAAAAGATAGAACCGGTAATGTATGTGATTGACATTGCTAAGGAGGCCATGCTGGCATCTGATGTAAAGCCGGTTGTGAAGGCTATTCGTGGTGGCACGGATGGCGCACAGCTTTCTTTCAAAGGATTGCCTTGTCCTAACATTTTTGCAGGTGGCATGAATATGCATGGTCGTTTTGAGTATGTACCTATTCCCAGCATGGAGAAGGCCATGCGCGTGATGGTAAAAATTGCAGAATTCACAGCTAAGAAATAACCTTAATTATTCAAAATTACAATTACTATGAGAAATACTCCGTTTACAGAAAAACACATTGCATTGGGTGCAAAGATGCATGAGTTTGCGGGCTATAACATGCCTATTGAGTATCCTACTGGTATTATTCAAGAGCACATGGCTGTTGTTAATGGCGTGGGTGTGTTTGATGTGTCGCACATGGGTGAGTTTTGGGTGAAAGGCCCTAAGGCTTTGCCTTTTTTACAGCAGATTACCTCTAATAATGTTGAGGCTTTGAAATTGGGGCAGGCCCAATATACTTGTTTCCCCAATGAACAGGGTGGTATTGTGGATGACTTGATAGTGTATTTCTATGAACCAGAGAAATATTTGTTGGTGGTGAATGCTGCTAATATTGAAAAGGATTGGAACTGGTGTGTGTCGCACAATACGTTGGGCGCAGAACTACAGAATTCTTCTGATAATACGGCACAATTGGCAATACAAGGCCCTAAAGCATTGGCTACCTTGCAGAAACTTACATCTATCGACCTCAGTGCCATTCCTTACTACCACTTTACGCATGGTGAGTTTGCTGGTGTTAAAGATGTAATTATTTCTAACACAGGTTATACGGGTGCTGGTGGCTTCGAGATTTATTTCTATCCAGAAGATGCTGAACAGATTTGGCAGGCTGTATTTGAGGCTGGTGCCGAGTTTGGCATTATTCCTATTGGCTTGGGAGCTCGTGATACACTCCGTTTGGAAATGGGTTTCTGCTTGTATGGTAATGACCTGAGTGACACCACTTCTCCTATTGAAGCTGGTCTGGGTTGGATTACTAAGTTTGTGGATGGTAAAAATTTCACTAACCGGGCCGAATTAGAACGCCAGAAGAAGGAAGGAGTCAGCCGTAAGTTAGTAGGCTTTGAGATGGTTGATCGTGGCATCCCTCGTGAGCACTATAAGTTGCTCAATACCGAAGGCGAAGAAATCGGCGAGGTGACCAGTGGTACCATGTCGCCTACACGCAAGATAGGTATCGGACTGGGATATGTGAAGACGGCTTATAGCAAGACGGGTACTGAAATCTTGATTGATTTACGTGGCCGTAAACTAAAGGCTGTAGTTCAGAAGCCACCGTTCCGTAAATGAAACGAATACAAAACAGGCACCTCAATTGAGGTGCCTGTTTTATTTTGTAGGTAGAATTATTTAAAGAGTCGTGGTGCGAAATCTTTCAAATTATTGCGCCATGTACTCCAAGTATGTCCTGTTTGATAAGGCTCACTATATTCGTACTTAATGCCGTACTTATCGAAAATCTTGTTCG
>JAIKZS010000150.1 GCA_024682035.1 Bacteroidaceae bacterium | reverse complement strand
ATTATTAGTCAGACTTCTGACGATCTTCGTAATTGTAAAGAGGCATTAACCAATGCGGCACTTGAAGCTGATGGAAGTGATAATATCACAATTGCTCTCATGGAAATCGTTACTACTCCATTGGAAATAACAGGAGAAGTACGGTTCCCCAAAAAGTACAAAGAAAGCCACTGGTTGTCGGGGAAATATATTCTTATTTTCGTGTTTGTCCTTGCTCTACTTGTTTCTTTGGGAGTTTCACGGTGCAAATTTTGTGGTTCCCCTCAACCTCAAGATTCATTGCAAGATAGTGCTTTAAGCAAAGACACTGTCTCTAAAGCTGTTGTAGCTAAGGATTCTATCTCAGTCAAAGAAGTTGAAAAGGATACCACAATAGTAAGAGAACAATTACATGGCTGGAGTAGCCAAACCTTTATGGAAGAGGCCACAAAAACATCAGATGAGAGTGCTAATCCTCCTCTTGATGACAATGACCCAGAAGCAGAACTGACGAGAAGTAATTCGGCAGGCCCTTTGAAAGTAGAAAAAAGATACAACAATATTTTAAAAAAACAACAATGAAAAAGTTTTTATTCTTACTAATCACGGCCTTTGCCGTGGCATCGTGTAACGATGATTGTGACCATGGCTTTGATGGCGGTGGCATTAACTCTGACATTCTTGTAGGTTCTTGGTATGAGGATACACAGAATGAAGAAGACACTTACAGCCCAAGTTCAGCATTTTACGGTAAATATTGCAACAAACTTGTTCAAGGTGAAGGCCAAGGCACTTATAGACTGGACTCTGAAAGAAATCGGTTAACATGGTCGTATCATGTTAATGGTATGGGCATGACAAGTGACTGGAAAGTGAGAGACATCACTAAGTACCAGTTTGTGCAATATTCCGATGTAGCAGTTCTTACATATGGCAAAATAGTTGAAACCTACAATATGAATGGTGGTGCCACTCAGCAAATCAATTTTACAGAGCTGAACGTTCAAGGCTATGAAAGCACCAATGAAAACATTGCTACCGTTTCATCTTCAGGTCTCATTAAGGCCACTGGTGAAAAAGGTACAGTTTACATCAAGGTTAAATGTTTGGAAGCCACCGTCTATGTAAAAGTAATTGTTGGCGAGGACTATCCTGACTTATGGATAGACTATAGTAGTTTACTAGGCGAAGATTATGCTGGAATGAAAAACATGTTGGGAGATCCAGACAAAGCAAATGAGAACAATAACGGATATTCACTGTATGTTTACGTTACCGAATTACACAACATCTTAGGAGGGCTAAGGATTAGTATCAATTCTGATACTCATAAGATTGATCAAGTAGATATGATTATAAAGGAAGGTGTACCGCAGGAAGAATTGTTGGCATACATGAACGCTCATTATTTCCGCCTGCCAGGAAATTATGGAACTCAGTATCACTATTCTACCTCATCCGATTTGGAAAAATCGCGTGCTGTTTATGCTTTGGAGACTAGCACCACATCTGATGATGGTAGCCGCACTATTTTAATAATGAAGGAAGATTTGTATGAAGAACTCATGAATACGGATCCTGTTCCAAGATTTTCAAAATTCTTTGGGTTGAATAAAGAGCAAGTAAATACTGTTGTAGATGATAGAGGGTGGAAATATTACGATAAATTTGACAATTATTCCCATAATGGGTCTGTTGCGTACACCTTTGCCGGATACGACTATACTAATACTATTGAATTGGTATATAACACAGACAATGTCGTTTCTCAATGCGTGGTCTATATGACAAGTAACACTCCCGACAGGTTGTTGCTAAAATACCTTAATGAAAACTATATCGAAGCAGAAAATGAAAATACTACGCTTAAGCTTGTTTATTACAATTCTGAGAAAACCATTAAAGTAGAGTTTGAAATTCTGACAAAGGCACTCTATTTTACAGACCTTACACAGAAGGCTTTCGACCGTGTAATATTGGGAACTTATTGGAAAGGAATGGGGCTGAGCAAACAGCAAGTAATAGACATGTTTGGTGAACCATATAGTTCAGGTAGCGGTACTGATGCTGACAATATGACGTATATCATTTTCAACGATTATATTCAATCTATTTATTTCTATATGGATAAGACATCTGGCAAAGTTATACAGATTAACATGCAATTGCAGGATGCAACAAATGATAACGAAATTATAGCCTATCTGAACAAGTGGTATTATTTCTTAGAGAGTGAGGATACTGCACAAGGGCCGCGAATGAGATGGCTCAATGCTGAAAAGCCGGAGAACGCTACACTTCGTGCAACATATTATCCTGACTACAACATGATGGTATATGGCATACCCCAGTAAATACAATCATTTGTTTCTTTGCTTTAATA
>JAIKZS010000127.1 GCA_024682035.1 Bacteroidaceae bacterium | reverse complement strand
GGATATTCCATGAAGTTGCTGGTATCAATGTCGCCGTTGATGCTTACATAATCAAGGATATTCTTCAGGTAGAGTTCCTGATCAGCGGTTAGGTGGTTGTCATCGACGAAGTGCTGGTATATCTGCAGTGCCTTCTTGCGGTCGATGCCATTGATGACACGGATGAAGGCTGCAACGTTGTTCTTATAGGGCTGACCCTTTGTAAGTTCGTTATAGTCCTCCCTGGTGCCCAGCTCTTCAAAGAATATGCGCTCCAGTTCCACAAAATCGGCAGAGGTGAGTTGTTCGAAGTCCTGAATCTTGCGCAGGGTAGGGTTGCCCGTGTTGTTAGCCAGGTAATCGATGACACGCTGCTTGTAGGTGGTATGGATGATTACGTGCTCGTCGCCCTCGACCGTTTCGTAAGGATCGTCGATGTCAATGATAAACTTTTCATCCTTTCGCATTTCATCCAGCAACTTGATAAGGTTACGCAGTTCGGTCCTGACCTGCTCCAGATTGTCGATCGACTCGTTTTCCCAGAATTGCTGTTGCTGCACCTTACGAATGGTGTCGATGTGCGCCATGACAGCCGGCACCGTGCCTTTCTTTTCCAAGTGAGCAGCAATGTTCACCACCACTTGTCTGAAATGCCCTGCATGCACCGTTGTATCCAAGCAAGCCAATTGCAGGCGCAACATAATGACATCGAACTTCTTAGCCGATTCATCATCGTCATCCTGCGGAATGAGCTGACCAATATTCTTTAGATGCGACACATCTACCTCAGACAGATACACCCATCTATCTTTGTCCCGGTAAGGCTCAATAAACGCCCATAGCTTACGAGCATCCTTGCGCTCCTTCACGATGCCGTTCACCTGTTGGTGCAATAACCCCTTCAGGTCGTCGTGCAACTGCTTATGAAACGCATTCTCCTGATGGACGGCACTCTGCAACTCCTTCGCAATGTCCAGTCTCAAAGCGAAAATACGCTCAGTCAGCGACTTACTGTCAGTGGCCGTAATACCTTCGGGATTTTTCGAGAAATACTCGAAATTACCACACCAGTCGAAAATATAAAAAAACTGCTTGTCTTGCCCTGCGCCGAAGATGTCCGGACACAGACGAGTGCCACGGCCAATCATCTGTTCGAACTTGATTTTAGACTTCACCACTTTGAAGAACACCAAGTTCAACACCTCGGGCACATCAATGCCCGTATCCAGCATATCCACGCTCACGGCAATCTGAGGCAACTTCTCAGGCGTCTTGAACTCACGGATAATCTTATCGTGATACTTCACCTGATTATCAATCAACTGACAATAGTCGGCCCCACGATTAGGATACAGTGTTTGAAAACGCTCCACCACACGCTCAGCATGCTTATGATTATACGCAAAGATGATGGTCTTGCCAATGTCCTCGCCACTCCTAATCTTCAATCCACTCTCCATCAACTCAGACAACACATTGTCGATGGTATCATCATTGATGAGATAACGGAAAATTTCATTCCCCTCAATGTCACGATGATACTCAGCTTTCGGGTCGATGCCCTGCAACATCTTCTCGTAATCCCACACCTTTTCCAACTCCTCCCGTTGCGCATCGGTCAGCTCGTCATACTTGATGCCGTGGTTGATCATCTTAGAGTTATGCAGTCGGGCCTTGTAAGGAACCAGAAAGCCATCGCGTACCCCATCTTCAAAAGTATATTCATAGTTAGGCTCATCCTCCAGTTCCAGCAAAGCGAATGTACTCTTGTCAATCTCATCACGTGGCGTAGCCGTCAAGCCAATCAAGAGAGCATCGAAATACTCGAAAATGGCACCATACTTGCCAAACACAGAACGGTGCGCCTCGTCGATGATAATCAAGTCGAAATGCCCCACGCTGAACTTCACATCCAACCGGTTGATATAGTTAATCATGGTCTGATAGGTAGAGAACACAAACCGCGCCTCCAAATCGGGCACATCATCATCAGACAATGAAGTCATTGACTCACTGGGTAATAAGTTCTCGAAACTGTTGCGCGCTTGCCCCACCAGTTCGGTACGGTCGGCCAAGAACAACACATTCTTGATCCAGTTATTATTAGTCAGCAGTTTGCACAGCGAGATACTGACACGCGTCTTACCTGTGCCCGTAGCCAACACCAGCAACCCACGCCGATGCTTCAAGTTCAGCCATTCCACCAAACACTTGATGGCCGTTTTTTGGTAAGGTCGGTCCGTGATGGCATCATCAATGGTCAAATCCTGAATGTCGGCACGCCCCCGTTTTTGCATCAAGTACATCAAATCGTCGTGCGAGTGGAAAGAAATCACCTCACGGTCGGGATAGCCCATGCCATCAATGACCTTCGTTTCATAGCCATTCGTATAGTAGATAACAGGACGCACCCCATAGGCAGCTTCCAGGCAATCAGCATACAAGATGGCCTGCTTTCGGCCCTTGCCCGCATTTTGAATGGTACTCTTCGCCTCGATGACAGCCAATGGCTTGCCCCCCTTGCTAAACAACACATAGTCGCAATAACCAATGCCACTGGGCGTAGGCATACCCTCCACCTTCACCTCGATACACGCCATTCCCCCACGGATGTCGCCCTTGACAGGATGAATATCCCATTTCGCTTCGTTCAGCATATAGTCAATGAGACACTTGCGGGTGATGGCCTCACTCGCCAGCGACTCCTTCGGTTTCTGACCGGGTTTTGACGGATTCTCGATGACCGATGCAGGCACGCTATTCACCACATCGTTCGCCACCTGTGGCTCTTCAGATGCCACCATATGCAAGCCAGTAAACACTTGCGGAATAAGCGTAGCATCAAAAGCTGCAATATTTTTGATCACTTTCCAGCGATAGAGGAAACCACCCACCACATAATAAAGAGAACGCAGACAAATAAAAGCATCGTTTTTCTTAATCTCTTGTGCCCCCGTATGCGATGCATAGTTACCAAACTTCTTGACCGTATGGATATCTTTTTCAAACTCCCAGTCGTAGTCAATGAACGCATCCATCTCAGGCCGTTTCAGCATCTCGTTCAGCGTTTCATGCTTCTCGAGCGTTACCGATGCCATGGCCAGATGATTCTTCACCAGCCATTCCAACGCCTTGCGTGCATTGGTGGCCGACTCTTCTGGGAAGAAACATTGGAATATTTCTGCCTTATCGCAGTATGCGTGCAATAGGCTAAAGCTCGGAATATGTTGAGCCAACTGCTGGATAAAGTCGAAATTTTTCATGTTATACTATTGTTTTCTTTCAGTCAAACCAATATTGCATCCGTGATGCCAGTAGCGTTTCCAAGTCTTTTATCATTGCCGATATTATCTCCTTCTGCTTTTCTATCACCTCGACCCTTTCGGCAAAGGTTTGCTGGAGGGGGAGAGGGGGGAGAGGGAGGGAAAAATCTTTTAGCATTGAAAGCTTCAGATTAAGTCTAACTGAACCTATTGCAATTGTATCAATATATTTAATAGTTGCAGGTGATTTCAGAAAGTATAATAAATATTGTTGAAGTACACTTTCTGATAGACTGAATACATTGTATAGAGGGCTTACTATAACTTTATCTTCTTTATGTTGCCAATCAATAGATCCTACATTAATACGAGAAGGGTTATAAGCAAAATATCCATAGGGAACTATTTTATAAGATGTTTTGTCTTCACTTGCTACATCTTTGCTAAAATAATCTTTACAGAAACCTTGCGAATTAGTTACACTATATACAGGAATATTTTCCCTTGTCTTGTTTCTTACAGAGTATTCTTGTATTACCTCTCCCAACTTCTTCACTTCCCATCCCTTTTCATTCTCCACTGGGTCACCAAACATCTCGTAAAAGATGCTTTGGGCAATGAGGTCAAGGTTAGCCAACTGTGATTTCTTCAGCGCAATTAACTGGTTTATCTTATCGAGTTCAGCAACAATGGCTTGCTGCTCGGAAAGAGGGGGGAGGGGAATTTCTAATGATGATAGTTGTTTTAAATAAATACCTCTTTGTGCAATGCCATGTGCTTCTTTATCTAATTTACTTCTATTGCCAATTAAACAATGCATTAAAAATCTAGAGATAATTTCTGAACAAGGATGAAGTACCGCAACACTACGCTGGAGAGTTAAATTCCCTTCTTCACCATTTAGTACACAACACCTTCCAATAGTACCAACTATAGTTAACAGAACAACTCCTTTAGTTAATCTTGTTCTTTTGTTCTCATTAATATAATCATCTTTAGAGAGGAATCTTACAGTATCGTTTGTAATCTTAAGTTCGTCATCAAAAATGTTTTGAGAACTAATCATCCTATATCTTGAATGCGCGATTCCCTTTGGTGGATTATGACTTCCATCAGTGATGAAAGTGCAAACCTCCCCCAATTTCTTATATTTCCATCCCTCTCTCATGCCTTGCCCTCCAACATCTTGTGCAATTCATTAAGCACTTGCAGGTAATCACTCTCAGTCCGCCACAAGCGAGTCAAAATGGTCTCGACAGGCTCATATTCCACCTTCTCACGCTC
>JAIKZS010000128.1 GCA_024682035.1 Bacteroidaceae bacterium | reverse complement strand
GCGTGCCATGCACTCGCTCCATACACCTATGTCCTTACGGGTGTAGCCCACAATCGTAGGGTTACCTGTTGTGCCAGAGGAAGCATGTATGCGAATAATCTCGCTTTGAGGAGCTGCTTGTAAGCCAAACGGATAGTTGTCACGCAAGTCTTTTTTTGTGGTAAATGGCAGTTTAGTGATATCTTCTATGGTTCGAATATCATCAGGAGTAATATCCAACTCCTGTAACTTATTACGATAGAACGGCACGTTGTGGTAAACATATTTCACAATCTTGTGCAGTCTTTTGCCTTGGAGCTCGCTCATTTGTTCACGGCTCATACATTCTTTGTTAGGATTCCAAATCATTTTTAGTTATGCTTAGTTGTTTTTTAAGTTCAATTTTTAGAATGATCTTCGTTAAAAGCCCTCATTCGCTCTTCCATTATTGGATACAGTTCGTCACGCATTCTACTACTACAACCACGAATACCATTTTGAATACTGCCTGTAGTTGAAAGTGAAATGCAGCTAACGCCATAGTGAAGCAACTCTTTGAGTAATTCACCGCCACTCATGTTTTTATAGCCAATGGTGAAGAAGAAACCATCGCCCACCTTTTGAGTTACGTCATAATCATATACTACATGAAAACTATTGTCGGTAAAAATTTTCTTCATCTTATGGGCACGTTGCTCGTACACGCGTGTATCTTCTACAAAATTAATCTTTCCTTCACATGATAGTCGCAGCATTTCTGCATAGCCGTATTGCGTGGTAGCTGTGCAACCACTAGTAATCATATAAAGAATAGATGCTATCATTGTGGGACCAAATACGCCTGAATCGTGGTAGCGTTCAGCCATAGCTGGGTAGTGCTGGTCGAAAAGTTTATCGCTGATAGCAATTAATGCCATTCGTTGGCCAGCATAACTGAATATCTTTGAAGAAGAAAGCATCAAGATGTAGTTACTTGTATATCTTGCTACCGTTGGTACATAAGGCGGTTGGTAAGGGTGACTTAAATCTCTGCGGTAGTCCATGCAAAAATAGGCTAAATCTTCCATTACTACAGCATCATATTTAGTGGCCAACTCACCAATAATCTGTAATTCTACCTCCTCCAAGCAAATCCATGCAGGATTGTTGGGATTTGAATAAACGATTGCAGCTACGTCGCCATCTTTCATCATTTCTTCTAGTTTGCTGCGCAATTTCTCACCACGATAAGCATAAATGTCGAATTCTTTCCATTCAATGCCTAGTATGCGAAGTTGCGACTTTTGAATAGGGAAACCTGGATCAATAAATAGTACTTTATTTTTCCCTGGAATGCGTTGAGTACAACCAATGAATGAGCCAAACGAGCCTGCTACTGATCCAGTAGTAGGGATACACGCCCTTGCACTGACTTCGACGTTGATAAATGCCTTAATGAATTCGTGTGCAGCTTGTTTTAGTTCTGAAATACCGGCTGCTGCTGGATATTGAGAGCCAACTCCAGCATCCAACGCACGTTTTTCTGCTTCAACACCAAAATGGTTGGCTGGTAGACTGGGAGAGCCTTGATCCATGCGTATAAAAGGAATGCCTGTTTTTTGCTCTAAGTATTGTGCCACCAACAACACTTCGCCGATGGTAGCTGTAGAAAGATCGGCCACATGATTATTTATACGGGCTTCCTCTACCAATTCTTCACTGAATATCTTCATTTTAATAATTAATTATTTCATAACCATTAACCATTCTTCATGTTAACAAAACCAGATTAATGGTTAAAACCTAATTCAAAAGCTTTGATGTTATCGGATACTACCTGTTCGCCTTTGCGATTGAAAATTATACGGATAGCCTGTTTCATCTGTTCAGCACTGATGATCTCAATATAACGAGTTGCCATACCTAAAAGAATCATGTTGGCACTTTTGGGAATTCCATTGTCCTTTGCCATCTCTTCGATGTCTAGGCGTGCTACATGAGGCATATTATCGAGCTCGGCTAGTAATGCTGCTTCGTCGGGATAATTAGGAATGTTAACAAAAGGTTTTGACGAGGTAACAATTACACCATCTTTGCTTAGGTAAGACAGATAACGCAATGCTTCCATTGGCTCCATTGAAATGATAAGGTCAGCCTTGCCTAGTGAAATCTGATCACTGAAAATTTCTTCTGTGCTGAGTCGTAAATCGCTTTGAACATCACCTCCACGCTGACTCATTCCGTGTACTTCGGCTTGTTTTAGTTGCAAGCCTGCTTCAGTGGCGGCTTCAGCTATAACGGTGGCTATTGACAAAATGCCTTGTCCACCAACACCAGATAATTTAATATCTTTTTTCATGACTGTTTTGCTTTTTTCTGACGGAGTTTCCTATTTAAAGTCTGCATACACTCACGTTGTGGAATGATGACAGAAACTCCTTGGTAGTTGATTTCGTCACGAATGACTTTCTTTATTTCTTCCATATTCTTTGGCAATGGTATTACTACGTGTAGATGTTCTGGCTCAACACCCAATGCCAAACAAATTGCCTCGAACTTATTAGTGCCAGCAGAGTCTTGGCCACCAGTCATAGCAGTAGTAAGATTATCTGATATGATAACGGTAATGTTGGCCTTGTCATTCACGGCATCCAATAAACCCGTCATACCAGAGTGAGTGAAAGTAGAGTCTCCTATTACGGCAATTGAAGGGAATTGACCTGCGTCGGCTGCCCCTTTAGCCATTGTGATACTTGCGCCCATATCTACACAGCTGTCAATAGCGTTGAATGGTGGCAAAGCCCCTAATGTGTAGCAACCTATGTCACCAAAGATGCGAGGGTCTTCATATTCTTTAGCCACCTCATTAAGAGCTTGGTAAACACTTCTGTGTCCACATCCTTGACACAATTGAGGTGGACGACCGGCCATATTCTTTGCAGGTTCAAAAGCAGCATGGTTATCA
>JAIKZS010000119.1 GCA_024682035.1 Bacteroidaceae bacterium | reverse complement strand
CACAGCATAATGTCATCCCTGACGAGTGCCGTTTTGTTATCGATGTTCGCACTAATGAATTCTATCAGAATCAGTATTTGTTCAGTTTTCTGCAGAAACACATGAAGAAATGTGAACTGACAGCACGTTCTTTCCGACTTTCTTCATCGCATATTCCTGAAGAACATCCTTTAATTCAACGATGCAAAGAGATGGGAATGACGCCTTTTGGCTCTCCCACACTCAGTGACCAGGCCTTAATGCCTTTCGCGTCGTTCAAGCTAGGCCCTGGACAAAGTAGCCGAAGTCATAGTGCAGACGAATACATCTGTATGAGCGAAATTGAAAAGGCTATTGACTGCTATGTCCAATTGCTGAGTTAGAGGTTATCTTCCCAACCAACTTTCCGGGTTCAGCTTGGCAGTTTCACGACGTAACTGGAACTGCAAGATGTTGTCTTGTCCCACTCGCCCAAGAACTTGACGGGTGGAAACCTTTTGTCCTCTGGATACACTGACACTGCTAAGATTGCAATAGACAGAAATATAACTGCCGTGACGAACCATCACCACCATGGAACCACCAAAACTGAAAACACGACTAACTTCTCCATCGAAGATACTGCGAGCCATCGCCCCGCTTTCACCCTTGATATTAATTCCTTTGTTGTCCAATCTTACATTATGCAGTCCTTCTACATTGTACTGTCCAAAATGACTAACCACCCGGTAACTACCCGTAATAGGCATCGGTAGGCGACCTTTGTTGCTGGTAAAGCTGCCGTTGATACGAACATCTTCTGAAGGAGCTATCATTGATACGCTCTCCACTTTGCGCTCTTCTTCCTTGCGTTCCTTCTCGGCCTCACGGATACGGCGGGTAGCCTCTTCTTTTTCCTTCTTACTCTTGGCTGCCATAGCCTGGGCTCTTGCCTTTTCTTCCCGGGCTTTGGCTTCTGCCAACCGTTTGGCTCTTGCCTCAGCTTCTGCACGACGTTTTGCCTCTGCTGCAGCCCGCGCTTTCTGACGCGCCACTTCTTCTGCAATAAGTCGGTCAATTTGAGCATTCAATGCAGCATCTTTCTTTTTTTGTTGGCTAATAATACCTTGTATGGTTTTTTGTTGCCGCTTTAAGGTATTTACCACATTCTGCTGTTCTATCTGCTTACCTTCTAAAGCATGTTGTTCACGTTCACCTTTCGCGAGCAAAGTAGTTTTCTGATTTTTTGCACTTGTCAACTCCTGTTGCTTCTGCGTCAGTTCTGCTTGCTGGGCTTTTACCTGATCACCCTGGACATGTTGATAAGCTGCATATTCTCGCATGAAACGCATCCTACGAAACATCTGGGCAAAATTATCGGCACTAAAAACAAACATCAGTTGACTCTGAGACGATTTGTTACGGTGCATGTAACGCATAGATTTCACATAGCGTTTCTTGCACGCAGCCAGTTCTTGATTCAGACTGTCTATCTGTTTGCCCAAGACTTTAATCTGATTATCCAGGTGATTCAAATCATGCCGAATAGTATCAATGGACCGACGCTTTCCGGCTATCTCCGTATTCAGCATCATCAGATTTTGCAGTCGTTTTTTAACATCCTGCTGGGAAGAAGCTAACCGTCGCTCTTGCTCTTTAATTGTCTTCTGAATCTGTTTCCGCTCCTTTTCCAATTCTTGTATGGACGAAGGCTTGGACTTACGAGAGCTTCTATAGGTCGAGGTCTTTTTCTTGCTACGGTACTTTTTGGTAACAACTGTCTTTTTTGCAGTTGACCGTGAACGTCGCTGTTGGGCATAAGGCGTCAGCACAAAGGCGAACAGCAAGAGGAAAAGAAGACTAAATCGCTTCATACAACTAATCATAATGACATGAATCGGCGAAGAATGTCATCAATTGGCATCTGACGATATTTACCAGACAACTGGGTACGTGTTTCCCAGTCTTCTTCTTTTCCGATATAATTTAGCTTCATCTCTATTTTGACTTCTTTCTCTGGTGTTGTGAAGGTAATCTGATGATGTGCGGGGAAAGATTTTCGTTCAAAGGGCTTGAAGTCTTCGTAATTCCAATTGAGCTGATAATTTCCTCTAATATAGTCATTGTAAAGGATGTTGGACATCTTGATACGAGCAGTATTGCTGTCAGTAAGCCAGCGATAAGACAGTTTCCCGTTATCTTGCATAACAACGAGATCATTGGCATCTGCCGTCTCTATGTTGATAGCCTCACCAGAAGACTGTTTTGCCGACCCTAATTCATTCCAGAAGAGTGCTTGAAGCGTATTAAAGTCTATCTGGCTATTACGAAGAAAAGCTAGTTGAGCATAGGGTAATTTGAGATATTGCTTATTGATGCGGTCTACTATCAATACATAATCTTTGGTAAATTCCAAACGACCTGCCTCTACAAATCCAAAAGCCATTAACTGCAAACGTATAACATCATCGCGTTTCATTTTCAAATTACCCGTAAG
The DNA here is from genome assembly GCA_024682035.1 of Bacteroidaceae bacterium. Lineage (GTDB taxonomy): Bacteria > Bacteroidota > Bacteroidia > Bacteroidales > Bacteroidaceae > Bacteroides. The sequence continues at coordinate 4,411 of JAIKZS010000119.1, read as the reverse complement.
TGTCATCTGACGATTGCCTGTCTCAACACTAAACTTGATTTTGGAAGTGATAAAACGAACTGTTTGCGCATTATCTGCAATTTGCTGGAGATAATCTTTTTGTTGTTCTTCAGTCATTTGGACTTGCGAAGAATGATCCTTTTCTTCCGGCTGCTGTTCAGAAACAGTCTGTGAACCATCCTGCACACCAGTGTTACCGCGCCTGGGTGAAACCGTTTGTTCACTTTGATCGTGGTTAGAATGCCGTCCAAGTGACCGACTAGAACTACAGGCGGAGATAAGCATCAAAGCTACTGCCCCAACAGTCATAAATAGAAGACGTGATATTTTCATTCTGATAGATATTTTTTATATTTTATTTTTCTTATGAGTATTTCTCTTTCTGCAACGCCGTCTACTTGATTGTCCCAACGTTCGAGAGCTTTTTCCCAGAACTCCAAAGCCTTTTCATGCCTGCCTGCCTGATAGTATATATCGCCTGCATGATCCAGCAACACAGCTGAACTGTCTGAGTCATTAGCTAATGTGCGGTCTATATAAACAACGGCATCCTCATAGCGATGCAATCGGAAGAGTATCCAGGCATAGGTGTCAAGGTAGGTGGCATTGTTAGGCTCCGCCTTGATGGTTCGAAATGACATGCGCTCTGCATCCTCCAGACGAATGTCTTTGACGCTCAAGTAATAGGCATAATTGTTCAAACAGCCAATATTATCTTCCTTCCACTGAAGACAGGAGTCATAAGCCTCAAAAGCCTCTTTTTCCAGACCTTTCTGATGATAAATATCACCCATAACGGCATAAAAGTCAGAAACAATTTCCGGGTCACTTTCCTGCGTGATAACACTTATACCGTTTTGAAATGCATCCAAAGCATCGTCCAACTGCTCTTTTTGATAATAGGCAATACCTTGGTAATAATAAAACGCCATCTCGTCGGGATTATACTGCCGAGCATCGCGACAAAGTTCAATAACCCGGTCCCGGTCATTAGCCTGCCAAGCATAACTCACCAATTGCAGACGAGCCGCCGCATGGTCGGGTGTTAATTCCAATGCACGCTCTAAGACTTGACTGATGCTATCATTAGGCATTTTCTTTAAGTTCATATAGGCTGCGCAGAAGATAGCAATCTCTGAATCGACTTTCGGCATATCAAGCATTCGATGGAATAAATGCAGCACTCTAGTAGAGTCTCCGCCTTTCTGCTCACTATCACTGATAACCTGACGCATTAAACCTATACGATCGTCTGTCGTCGCATTTTTATTGGTCAGCACACGATCCACAAACTCATCGACACGAACGCTGTCTTTCTGATCGTTATAATAGGCTAACATAGCCAATTGCGCCATACGATTATCCGGTTCTTCTCCAAGAACGTCCTGATAAATTCCTACGGCTTTCTTTTTCTGACCATTGGTATAAAGGGTATTGGCATATAAACAGCGGAAATTGTTGTCGTTAGGATACAAATCAGCCAAAGACTTCATTTCTGCAATAGCAGCTTTTTTATCTCCTTTTTGACTATAATAGTTACTTTTAGCAAAAGAAATCCGCTCGCTTTTACCCTCTATCGTCTCCAACTTTGTAAGCGCTGATATGGCCTTGTCATAATCACCCAATTGTTCGTATAACTGGATCAGCATACCTAGGACATCATCACGATCGGGATTCTTGTCATATAACGATTGTAAAGCATCAGCACCTTCCTGATACTTCCTCAAGCCAATATATGCATTTGCCAGCGTCTCCAGATAGGTGTCATTATCGGGTTCTTTCTGACAAGCTTTCTGAAAATAGACTACTGCCTTGTCTTTTTGCTTGAGAGCACCATAATATAGGGCCAAATAATAGTAGGCCTCGGAACGAGTGGAGTCAAGGGCAACACAATGCTTTAATAAATCAAACGCTGCATCATTATGACCTTTATGACGTTGACAAATAGCTTCTAAGAACATCGCATCATAGCGCTGTCCTACTTGAGCCAAGCCCATCAGGGTCCAACTTGTCAACATCAAAGATATGAGCAATTTCTTCACGCGCAGTTATCCTTGTTACCTTTATTTCACCCCCGTGTGACCATAACCACCAGCACCACGCTCCGTCTCATCAAGAGAATCCACGGGTTCCCATTCGATTTGTTGGTAGGAGGCTATAACCATTTGGGCTATACGTTCACCATTATGTATGATAAAATCTTCCATAGAAAGATTAATAAGCACCACCCCAATTTCACCACGATAATCGGCATCAATGGTACCTGGAGCATTCAACACCGTTATCCCATACTTGAAAGCCAAGCCACTACGCGGACGCACTTGGGCTTCATAACCCTCAGGAAGTGCTATATGCAGCCCAGTAGGAATAAGACGGCGCTCCATGGGATGCAACGTTATCGGCTCATCTATATTGGCCCTTAAATCCATACCTGCACTTTGAGCCGTAGCATAAGTAGGAAGCGGTTGGCTCCCACAATTGACAACCTTTATTTTCATGATCATGAAACGTTTCTTATATGAATGTGCAAATGTACACCTTTTTTCTTAAACAGCCATAAAAAACATATAAAATTAGGCAATTTTTAGCAATTTATAAAAATAATCACCAAAAATTGTACGTTCCAATTTTTATTAGTATCTTTGTAGCCACAATGATGTGCGAATAATTTTTAAGCATATATATTACGCGTACCTTAATTAATATAAAAGAATTATGAACAACGAAAACAACAAGCAAAACCAATTACAGATAGAACTCCCACAGGAGGTAGCACAAGGTGATTATGCCAATTTTGCCATTATCACCCATAGCAGTTCCGACTTCATTATAGATTTTGCCCGTGTATTACCTGGCCTGCCCAAAGCTCAGGTCAAGAGCCGAGTTATTCTAGCCCCAGAGCACGCCAAACGTCTGCTAGGAGCCCTACAGGAGAACATTGTCCGCTATGAGCAAGAATTCGGTGCCATTAAAATCCCCAACCAAGGACCTCGCACCATATCACCATTCCCCACCGGTAAAGGAGAAGCTTAGAATTTGTGTTATAAAAAAGATTAAAACTCTTATTTAATGTTAAAAAGCATTAGATGAGAGTTTTTTTATGTTTATTAGTTTAGGCCATTCGGAGAAAAGTTTGTACCTTTGCAGCCCAAAAGCGCCTAGTATGTTTTAGGCAAGCTGTACAAACAGAATTATACATAAATAATATATAAGTAATAAATTAAAAACAAACAATTATGCCTACAATTTCTCAATTGGTAAGAAAAGGCAGAAAGGTGCGCGTTGACAAGAGCAAGTCACCCGCGCTGGACTCATGTCCTCAGCGTCGAGGTGTTTGCGTTCGCGTCTACACAACGACTCCTAAGAAGCCTAATTCGGCTATGCGTAAAGTAGCCCGTGTTCGTCTGACGAATCAGAAAGAAGTAAACTCGTACATCCCTGGAGAGGGACACAACCTGCAGGAGCACTCTATCGTGCTGGTGCGTGGTGGCCGTGTCAAGGACCTTCCCGGTGTACGTTATCACATTGTTCGCGGTACCCTCGATACTGCTGGTGTGGCTAGCCGCACACAGCGTCGTTCTAAGTACGGTGCTAAGCGTCCTAAAGCTAAGAAGTAAAAACAGAGTTGATGAGTTTGTGAGTTTTTGAGTTTAGAGATGGCTCGGAGAAGAGTCGCTCAACCCAAAAGCTCAACAAGAGAAAAAACTCAAAAACTCACACTTTAAAACTCTAGAAACAAAGAAAAGAAACCGTTTTGCTGGAGAATTGTTAAAGACAGGTTGAGTAAATGCTCACGAGCGAGTGTTGAAGAACAAAACAAAAACAGCCCCAAGCAGACATTAATTCAAAATTTTAAAATGAGAAAAGCAAAACCTAAGAAGAGAGTGATCCTTCCCGATCCAGTCTTCAACGACAAGAAAGTGTCGAAGTTTGTAAACCACTTGATGTACGATGGAAAGAAATCTATTTCGTACGAGATTTTCTACAGTGCCCTTGAGAATGTCAAGGCTAAAATGCAGAATGAGGAAAAATCTGCCCTCGAAATCTGGAAGCAGGCCCTTGACAACATCACTCCTCAAGTTGAGGTGAAGAGTCGCCGTATCGGTGGTGCTACTTTCCAGGTTCCTACTGAGATTCGTCCCGACCGTAAGGAAAGTATCTCTATGAAGAACATGATTAACTTCGCTCGTAAACGTAGTGGAAAGTCAATGGCTGACAAGTTGGCTGCCGAGATTATGGATGCCTTCATAGAGATACTCTCCTTACGATCAGGACGAATCTCAGTAGGTACCTGGAAAGTAGCACCACCGATACGGCGGCTCTTTACCTCAACCTGTGGGGTAATGTTATCAAGAGCCTGCTTCCAAATCTCGAGAGCAGACTTCTCTTCATTGCTCATTTTTGTCTTCAC
>JAIKZS010000095.1 GCA_024682035.1 Bacteroidaceae bacterium | reverse complement strand
AAAACTGATTGTGCAATGGCTACAACAGGTATAGCCGGGCCAGGAGGCGAAGAACCGGGAAAACCAGTTGGCACCATATGGATTGCAGCAGCTTGGGGTGAAAAGGTCGTGACTTTTCGACAAGAAGGTGATGAGGGGCGACGTAAAAACATAGAAAAAGCTATTCAAAATGCCCTAAAATTACTATCAGAACTTCTAAAAAAGAAAAAATGAGGTAAAAAGAGAAATTATTTATGTAAAAACTTGGTGGATAAGAAAAAAAGTAGTTACTTTGCAGCCTGTTTGGTGAAACCATCAAAAATTTGCTAATTAAAAAGATTATATAAGATGTCAAAAATTTGTCAAATTACAGGAAAGAAAGCCATGATAGGCAACAATGTTTCACATTCAAAGAGAAGAACTAAAAGAACATTTGATGTGAACTTGTTTACAAAGAAGTTCTACTATGTAGAACAGGACTGCTGGATTAGCTTGAAGCTGAGCGCTAACGGTTTAAGAACAATCAACAAAATGGGCCTGGATGCTGCTTTGAAGCAGGCTGTTGAAAAAGGCTATTGTGATTGGAAGTCAATTAAAGTGATTGGTTAAAATTTAAAGGAGAAAGAAGTTATGGCAAAGAAATCAAAAGGCGATAGAGTGCAGGTTATTCTTGAATGCACTGAGATGAAGGACAGCGGTCTACCTGGCACTTCTCGTTACATCACTACTAAGAATAAGAAAAATACTCCTGAGAGATTGGAATTGAAGAAATACAATCCTATCCTCAAGAAAATGACAGTACATAAAGAAATTAAATAAAATATTATACCATGGCAAAGAAAACAGTCGCTACATTGCATGAAGGCTCAAAAGAGGGTCGTTCATACACAAAGGTAATTAAGATGGAGAAATCACCTAAGACAGGTGCTTATATCTTCAACGAGCAAATGGTACAGAATGAGAAGGTACAGGATTTCTTTAAAAAATAAACAGCTGACTTTCTTTACTGATAATTTATAAAATAGCTCCCTTACTATAGTAGTAAGGGAGTTTTTTTGTATATTTGCACAAAAAATGTATAGCTATGGGCTTTTTTGGTTTATTCTCAAAAGAAAAGAAAGAAACGTTAGATAAGGGTTTGCAAAAAACTAAAGAAAGTGTGTTTGGGAAATTAGCACGCGCAGTGGCAGGCAAATCGAAAGTTGACGACGAAGTACTTGACAAGCTGGAAGAAGTACTTATTACTTCTGATGTAGGAGTAGAAACCACATTGAAGATCATTGAACGCATAGAGCAGAGAGTGGCGCAAGATAAATACATGAACACCTCCGAACTCAATAATATATTGAGATCAGAAATATCTGCTTTACTTTTTGAAACCAACACAAATGATGTTGATGATTTTGAAGCTCCTCTCAAAAGTAAGCCATACGTCATAATGGTTGTTGGTGTTAATGGAGTGGGAAAGACGACTACTATCGGTAAAATAGCATATCAGTTTAAAAAAGCTGGCAAGAAGGTATATCTTGGAGCAGCCGATACTTTTAGAGCTGCAGCTATTGAACAATTGCAAATTTGGGGCGAACGCGTAGGTGTTCCCGTTATCAAGCAACAAATGGGGTCTGATCCAGCTTCTGTGGCCTTCGATACTCTAAGTTCTGCTGTCACAAATAATGCAGACGTAGTAATTATTGATACTGCAGGTCGTCTACACAATAAAATAGGGCTAATGAATGAGTTATCTAAAATCAAGAATGTAATGAAAAAGGTCTCACCAGATGCTCCACAAGAAGTGTTGTTGGTACTAGATGGCTCTACAGGACAGAATGCCTTCGAACAGGCTAAACAGTTTACTAAAGCTACAGAAGTGACAGCAATGGCTGTTACTAAACTTGATGGAACAGCAAAGGGCGGTGTGGTGATAGGCATTTCCGACCAATTCAGGATTCCCGTTAAATACATTGGCCTAGGTGAAGGAATAGAAGATCTACAGATTTTCCGAAAAGATGAATTTGTTAAATCTCTGTTTGGCAGTGAGAAATGAAAAGACAAAATATTGATATCATAACATTAGGTTGCTCAAAGAATTTGGTAGATTCTGAACGCTTGATGGGTATGCTGCGTGCTGCTGGCTTCAATCCAAAGCATGATCCAACAACACCTTCGTCCAAGATTGCCGTTATTAACACATGCGGCTTCATTGGTGATGCCAAAGAGGAATCTATTAACATGATATTAAATTTTGTTCAAGCTAAGAAGATGGGAAGGCTTTCAAAGCTATATGTGATGGGATGCCTCTCTCAAAGATATAGAGAAGAGCTACAACTGGAAATTCCAGAAGTAGATAAGTTTTATGGCAAATTCGACTGGTCAAACTTATTAAAAGACTTAGGATCAGCAGAACGAAAAGAGTTTCAAGGAGAGCGAATGCTAACCACACCCAAGCATTATGCTTATCTTAAGATTTCTGAAGGATGCGACAGGCATTGTTCCTATTGTGCTATACCAATTATAACTGGTAGTCATCATTCTCGACCAATGGAAGACATATTAGCCGAAGTGAAGATTATGGTGGCACAAGGGGTAAAAGAGTTTCAAATTATTGCTCAAGAACTAACTTATTATGGCATCGACCTTTACAAGAAGCAAATGATAGCTGAGCTTGTTGATAAAATTGCTCAGATACGAGGTGTTGAATGGATTAGACTTCATTATGCCTATCCTGCACATTTCCCCGTCGAAATGCTGCATGTGATGCGTAAACATTCTAACATATGTAGATACCTTGACATAGCTTTGCAGCACATTAGCGATCATATGCTTGAACAAATGCATCGCCATGTTAATAAAAAAGAAACTTATCAACTAATTAATTTGATACGCAAAGAGGTGCCAGGCATCCATATACGCACAACTCTCATGGTTGGTCATCCAGGAGAGACTGAGGCAGATTTTGAAGAACTGAAACAGTTTGTGCAAGATATGAATTTCGATAGAATGGGGGCTTTTGCTTATTCTGAAGAAGAAGGTACCTATGCAGCTACTCATTATAAAGATGATATTACCCCCGAAGAAAAGCAACGACGCCTTGATGTATTAATGGCCATTCAACAAGACATTTCTGCGAAACTGAATGCTGCTAAAGTAGGTCAAGTATTGAAGGTTATCATTGACCGTGAAGAAAGCGAATTCTATGTAGGTCGTACAGAATTTGACTCTCCGGAAGTGGACCCAGAAGTATTGATAAAAAAAGAAGGGAAAACACTGCAAATTGGTGATTTTTGTCAAGTTATGATTACCTCAGCAGAAGATTATGACCTTTTTGGGCGAATTCAGTGATTTTTTTTAACAAAATTCTTTCAATTTATCGAAGAAATCAGTAATTTCACACACGGAAAAATAACGAACTTTATTTCTGTGTATCATGAACAACAAGGAATTTATAACTGAATTGTCACAAAGAAGCGAATACACTTCTCGTGATGTAGCTGACATCATATTTACTTTGACGCAAGTGATGACAGAAAAATGGCAAAACAACGATAGCATAGCCATTCAAAATTTTGGCACTTTTGAAGTCAAGAAAAAATCGGAACGCATTTCTGTTAACCCCGTTTCTAAGCAACGTTTACTGGTACCGCCCAAATTAGTTCTCACATTTAGACCAAGCACCTTGTTGAAAGATAAATTCAAATAAAAATGAACGAAAAACTAAACATACAGAATCTTTCCGACGAATTAGCCGAAAGCTATGGCATGAACAAAAAAAACGCTGAAGCTTTTGTTAAAGAGTTTTTCTCGCTAATTGAAGATGGTCTTGAAAGAGATAAATATATAAAGATCAAAGGTTTTGGTACTTTCAAGCTAATAGATGTAGATAGTCGAGAAAGTATTAATGTTAACACTGGTGAACGCTTTGAGATACAAGGGCATTCAAAGGTTACCTTTACGCCAGATAATAACATAAAAGAAGCAGTCAATAAACCTTTTTCTGCCTTTCAAACTGTAGTATTGGCAGATGGTGTAACAATTGAAGGTTTAGAAGAAAACTTGTCTGATGCATTATCTGATGATTTAACAAACGAACCTAATTTCCAAGAAGATTCCGAGGAAGAACCTATTTCAGAAAACGTTGTTGATGATAAAACAGCTTTACCTATTGAAAAACAATATGACATTGAAGAACCAATGCCTGTGATATCAACACAAGAAAATACTATCAATGAAGAACAATTTGAAGTTAAAACTGAGCATGATATTGAGGAATCTTCTTCACCTATTGAAATAGAGGAACCTAAAATTAAAATAGAGGAACCAAAAGTTGAAAAGGAGATGTCAGAAACGCACACATCTGATAATAAACCAGAAGAAGATCCTTCACAAGTCAAAATCCTTCAGATGTTTGACGATGATGCAATAAAGAAAAAAGATCAACCCATAAGTCACCACCAGGAAGTGATGGCTTTAAAAATAACAGAAGAAAAACGTAAAGAGATATCTAAAAAAGCTGAAGGTTCATTCATCCCATATTTAATGTTCTTAGCTGTACTCGTCATCATCTTGTGCATGAGTGCTATCGCTTATATCTACTTCCCTGATTTAGCGGAAAATGAGGAGGTAAAAATTACCACAACCCATCAATTCTCCAATTCAGCTCAAAATGACAATGCTGATATAAAAATAGCTGCAGCAGATCAGGAACAAGAAAAGGGAACTCAAAAATCAACAACATCAACAACAGTTTCTACTGAAATAATAAAGGAACCTGTTAAAAAAGAAATGACAACACCTATAACGGTTAGAGAAGAATCAGTACCAGCTACTTCCAGCCTCGATACTAAACCAGCTGTTGCTGTTAAAGAGCAAGTAAAACCTATCCAAGATAATTTAGTTCAGTCAAATACTGATAAATCAACTCCTACAAACAACCTAAAAGCTGATGTAGCTTATAAAGTTGATGGTGAGATTTGTGTACACGAGTTAAAAAGGGGTGAAACTCTTTTTGCCCTTTCAAGGAAATATTATGGTCCGAATTCTTTCTATACCTATATTGTTGAATACAATAAAGATATAATTAAAGATCCCGATAATGTGCCAATTGGCACAAAACTAAGGATTCCAAGATTAATTAAGAAGTAGCCTTTTGTGGCTACTTCTTTTTTATGAAATGATAAACAGTATAAAAGTAGTTTAAACTGAACATTTTATTAGTTTTTTTAATACAAAATAATTGGTAGGCTTAAGCGAAAGAAGTAATTTTGGTCAAAATTTAAACAAACGTATAATCTTTATATAAAACTATGGCAGATTCAATAAATATCCGTGAGCTGAACGAGCGAATTGAGAGCAAAAGCGCTTTTATTACTCATCTTACTACTGGAATGAACCAAACAATAGTAGGACAAAAACACTTGATAGAATCCTTATTAATTGGCTTGTTGTCAGATGGGCATGTGTTGCTAGAAGGTGTACCAGGCCTGGCTAAAACGTTGGCAATAAAGACACTAGCTTCACTTATTGATGCTAAATATAGTCGTATTCAGTTTACACCAGACTTATTGCCAGCCGATGTAATTGGTACGATGGTCTATAGCCAAAAAGAAGAAGTGTTTCAAGTAAAACAAGGCCCGGTTTTTGCAAACTTCGTATTAGCAGATGAAATAAACCGTGCCCCTGCAAAGGTACAGAGTGCTTTGCTGGAAGCCATGCAAGAACGTCAGGTTACTATTGGTAGTGAAACCTTCAAGTTGCCAGAGCCTTTCCTTGTATTAGCCACACAAAATCCTATTGAGCAGGAAGGTACTTATCAGCTACCCGAAGCTCAGGTAGATAGATTCATGCTCAAAGTAGTTATTGACTACCCTAAACTTGACGAGGAAAAACTTATTATTCGTCAAAATATTAATGGAGATAAGACTAACATTCTGCCTGTACTTACTGCAGATGAGATTATAGAAGCACGCAAGTTAGTGCGCGAAGTTTATATTGACGAGAAAATTGAACAATATATCCTTGATATTGTGTTTGCATCTCGTTACCCCGAACAATATGGCCTCGACAAACTAAAAGGAATGATCAGCTTTGGTGGTTCACCACGTGCCTCTATTAATTTAGCATTGGCTGCTCGTAGTTATGCCTTTATCAAGCATCGTGGATACCTTATTCCTGAAGATGTTCGAGCTGTGGCTCATGATGTCATGCGCCATCGTATTGGACTATCTTATGAAGCGGAAGCAAGTAACCTTACGGCTGATGAGATAGTAAGTATGATTTTGGATGAAGTAAAAGTACCTTGATACAAGCTGTTTAGCTCATGGAAACCACCGAGTTATTAAAGCGAGTTCGTCGAATTGAAATTAAGACCCGTGGATTGTCTAACAATATCTTTGCAGGTGAATACCATTCAGCCTTCAAGGGTAGGGGTATGGCTTTCTCCGAAGTACGAGAGTATCAGTATGGCGACGACATACGTGACATTGACTGGAATGTTACGGCACGCTTCCACAAGCCTTTTGTAAAAGTGTTTGAGGAAGAACGTGAACTCACGGTTATGCTGCTGGTTGATGTTTCTGGTAGTTTGGATTTCGGCACTGTAAAACAAATGAAACGTGACATGGTGACTGAAATATCAGCAACTCTCGCATTTTCTGCTATGCAGAACAACGACAAGATCGGTGTAATTTTCTTCTCCGATAAAATTGAGAAGTTTATTCCACCTAAGAAAGGAAGAAAACACATCTTATATATCATTCGTGAACTTATTGACTTCCATCCAGAAAGTCGATTGACCAATATTGGTGTAGGTCTTCAGTATCTCACCAATGTAATGAAACGTAGGTGTACAGCATTTATTTTATCGGATTTCATTGACCACAAAGATTTTAAAAATGCTATGACTATTGCTAATCAAAAGCATGATGTGGTGGCAGTACAAGTTTACGATCGTAGATTGGAAGAATTGCCAGCAGTGGGATTGATGAAAGTAAAAGATGCTGAAACAGGAGTTGAGCAATGGATAGATACCTCATCAAAGGCAGTACGTAAAGCCCATCATGATTGGTGGATAAGTCAGAAAACAGCTCTTGATGAAGTGTTTCAAAAGAGTAATGTCGATAGCGTATCTATCCGAACTGATCAGGATTATGTTAAATCATTGATGAGTTTGTTTGCACAACGAAACTAAGTGTTACACATGAAAAAAAGACTATTAATAGTATTAACATATTTCTGTTGCTTGTTGCCAATCAGGGCACAAGTGTCGGTAGAGGCATCTATCGACTCTTTGGAGCTTCTTATAGGCGAGCAAGCTCATATTACACTTCAAGTCTCACTTGATGCTGAAAAGCGTTTACTTATGCCTACTTTCCCCGATACATTGGTAAGAGGTGTTGAAGTTCTTGAAGTGTCTAAACCAGATACTCAGTATATCAACGATAATAAACGCATGCTCATTAAAGAGGTCTATACCATTACCTCCTTCGATTCGGCTCTTTATTATCTACCACCAATGGAAGTTAAAGTAGAAGATGAGGTATATAAGTCTAATCCATTGGCATTAAAGGTGTTTACCATGCAAGTAGACACCTTGCATCCAGACCAATTTTTTGGCACCAAAGATGTTATGAAGCCTGAATTCATGTGGTCAGATTGGTATGGTATTATTGCTTGTATAGTACTATGGGCTCCAGCAGTATTCTTGTTGCTGTACCTAATAAAACGTTTCCGCGACAACCAGCCTATAATCCGCAAGGTGAAAGTTGAGCCTAAGTTGCCACCACATCAAGAGGCTATGCAAGAAATTGAACGCATACGCGATGAAAAAGTATGGCAACATGGTTTGCAAAAGGAGTATTACACTCAGTTAACCGATACATTACGCTCTTATATAGAAAGACGTTTTGGTTTTAAGGCTTTAGAAATGACTTCAGAAGAAATAATTGATCGTCTTAAGAGCTCCCCTGATGCCGAGGCTATGAGTGAGTTGCGCTCTTTATTAAGCACAGCAGATTTGGTAAAGTTTGCCAAGTTCATACCTATGATGAACGAAAACGATACAAATCTGATGAATGCCGTCAAATTCATCAATGAAACACGTGAGGCTGAAGACCCTAACGCCAAACCAGAACCAACAGAGATTACCATTGTAGAAAAGCGTCCGCTTCGCACCAAAATTATTTTAGGTGTCGGAATTGCGCTTATCTCTATCTTCCTTATTGGATCATTGGTATATGTTGGTTTGGAATTGTATAACAATTTATCATAAAGTAAATTATGGTTTTTGCTGATAGTGGATATTTATTTTTGTTGCTCTTGCTCATTCCTCTTATTGTAGGCTATGTGCTGAGCCATAAGAAAGCAGATGCATCTTTGCAAATCTCTGATACATCTGTTTATGCCTACGCCCCTAAATCATACAAGAACTACCTGATACACGCACCATTTATCCTTAGAATGATGGCCTTAGCTTTGGTTATCATGGTGTTGGCAAGGCCGCAAACTACCAACAGTTGGCAAAACAGTGAAATGGAAGGTATCGATATCATGTTAGCCATTGATGTTTCCACCAGTATGTTGGCTGAAGACCTTCAGCCAAATCGTTTGGAAGCAGCCAAACAGGTAGCGGCAGAGTTTATCAATGGTCGCCCTAATGACAATATAGGCATCACACTTTTTGCGGGCGAGAGCTTTACACAATGCCCTCTAACTGTAGATCATACAGTACTGCTTAATCTTATAAAAGATGTTCAGTGTGGACTTATTGAAGATGGTACAGCTGTAGGTATGGGTATTGCTAATGCTGTGAGTCGTTTAAAGGACAGCAAAGCGAAGTCGAAGGTTGTAATAGCTCTCACTGACGGAACCAATAACCGAGGTGAAATATCGCCTCTTACCGCAGCGGAAATTGCTAAAAGTTTTGGCATTCGAGTATATACCATTGGGGTGGGTACTAATGGCATGGCTCCTTATCCATACCAAGTGGCTGGAACAGTACAATATGTCAACCTACCGGTTGAAATTGACGAAAAAACACTTAGCGAAATAGCCAGTGCTACTCAAGGCAACTATTTCCGTGCTACGAGTAACTCTAAGCTTGAAGAAGTGTATCAAGAAATTGACAAATTGGAGAAAACGAAACTTAGTGTGCGTCAATTTAGTAAGCGCGATGAACAATACGAGTGGTTTGCTTTAGCTGCGTTGTTCTGCATTTTGTTAGAAGTATTATTGCGCAACACTATATTAAAGAAAATTCCATAAGGAATTATATATAACGAAAAAATAGGAGATTGTAATATATGTTCAGATTTGAAGAACCGGCTTACCTTTACTTGTTGCTTTTGCTACCAGT
>JAIKZS010000091.1 GCA_024682035.1 Bacteroidaceae bacterium | reverse complement strand
TAGTGGCTGTATCATTTCTATCTTAAATATCAGAGTGTCGCCAGGAACCACTTTCTTGCGGAATTTTACATTGTCAATTTTAAGGACGTATGTTGAGTATTTCTCTAATTCATCTACTTGATTAAGCACAAGCAAACCACCAGTTTGTGCCATGGCTTCAATTAATAATACTCCAGGCATAATAGGCTCCAGAGGGAAATGACCTTGGAAAAATGGTTCATTGCCAGTAATATTCTTTATACCAACAATATAGTCTGGACCAATCTCAATGATCTTATCAACCAGAAGCATGGGATAGCGATGTGGAATAAGCTTGCGTATCTTATTTACATCCATTAGCGGAGCTGCATTGACATCATATTGGGGCGCCTGCACACTGTGAAGTCTAATTTGACGACGCATTTCACGAGCAAACTTGTTGTTTACTGTGTGACCAGGGCGAGTGGCAATAATGCGACCTTTAATAGGCTTTCCTATTAATGCCATATCACCTATCAGATCGAGCAGTTTATGGCGCGCACATTCGTTAGGCCAAACCAGTGGTTTATGCATAATGTATCCCAGTTGAGTAGCATCCATATGAGGAACACCCATTACATCAGCCAACTGGTCATATTTGTCTTGTGTCATTTGACGCTCGTATATGACGATGGCATTGTCGAGGTCTCCTCCCTTGATAAGGCCCAGCTGTAGTAAGGGCTCTATTTCGCGTACAAATACAAAGGTACGGGCTTTAGCCACATCATCCTTGAACAAGTTCATGTCTTCGAGTGTGGCAAATTGGTTAGGTAGGATGGTAGAATCGTAAGATATGAGAACATTCAGGCTAAAATCGTCGTCAGGCAAAACGATGATGGATGACCCCGTTTTTTCATTGCGGAACTCAATCTTAGACTTAATGACGAAATAGTCTTTTACAGCATTCTGTTCAACAGTACCCACACGTTCAATTCCTTCAACAAAATACTGGGCACTACCGTCCAATATAGGAAACTCTGGGCCATCGACCTGTATGAGACAGTTGTCAATGCCTGCAGCATATATGGCTGCCAATCCATGCTCTACTGTGCTAACTTTTACACCGTTTTTATTGAGCACAGTGCCTCGCGTGGTTTCTGTTACATTTTCGGCAATTGCATCAATTGTTGGTTTTCCTTCCAAATCTATGCGTTGGATTTTATAACCAAAATTTTCGGGAGCAGGATTGAATGTTACTGTCAGGTTTAAACCTGTGTGCAACCCTTTACCACTCAGTGAGAAACTTTCTTTTAGTGTTTTTTGTTTCAGCATGTTAGTTTGTCTTGTCTTTTTTTAATTCATCTAATTCTTTACGTAAAGCGTTAAGCTCACGGTACATGTCAGGCAGTTTTTTTACAAGAGCCTGTTGTCTAAACCAGGCTTTGCCTTCAGCAGGAAGACTACCTATCAAAGTTTTACCATCTTGTATGGAACTCAGAATACCAGTCTTTGGTCCTAAAGTCACATGGTTACCTATGTTGAGGTGACCCGATATACCCACTTGACCAGCTATGACGCACCATTCACCCAATTTGGCAGAGCCTGCTATACCTACTTGCGCTGCCATGACGGTGTTGGCACCTACCACAACATTGTGTGCCACCTGAATGAGGTTATCGAGCTTTACGCCTTTATGTATGATGGTAGAGCCCATGGTGGCACGATCAACACATGTGTTGGCACCAATCTCAACATTGTCTTCTATAATGACGTTACCTATTTGCGGAATTTTGTTATATCCTTCTGGGGTAGGAGCGAAGCCAAAACCATCGGCACCTATTACCACACCAGAATGTAGGATTACATGGTTGCCTATCTGGCAATCATGGTATATGTTAACACCCGAATAGATAATTGAACTATCGCCAATGCGAACGTTCTTTCCTACATAGGTGTGAGGGTATATACTTGTATTGTCACCAATTACAGCTCCTTCGTCAATCACGACATAGGCACCTATAAAAACGTCTTTGCCTACTTGTGCACTCTCTGCAATGACAGCCGTAGAAGCAATGCCTTTGTCTTGAGTCTTGCTCTGTTCATAGAGCATCATCAGCTTGGCAAGGGTCTCGTAAGCATTATCTACCTTAATGAGGGTAGCTTTGATTGGCTTCTCTGGTACGAAATCACGATTTACCAAAACAATGCTGGCTTCAGTGTCATAAATATAATGCGCGTATTTGGGATTAGCGAGAAATGTAATACAGCCAGGCTTACCTTCTTCAATCTTGGCAAAAGTATTGACAGTAGCATTAGCGTCACCTACAATTTCTCCTTGTACGAAAGTAGCTATTTGTTGTGCTGAAAAGTCCATAACTAATAGTCTATTTTATTTGTTTACAAATATAATGCCTTTTTTCGATAAATACAGTATCAAAAGGGCTTAAAATCTGTTCTTTTTTTTCTTTATTATGCAATTGCATACAATTGCTTTGCCATCTGCTGCTGTAAATCTTTTGCCGCCTCCCGTGCAGCTGTGGCAAAATTCTGCGTATTGTCTGCGTAAATTATGCCTCGACTGGAGTTGACGATGAGGCCGCACTGGCTGTTCATTCCATATTTGCACACTTCCTCGAGTGAGCCCCCCTGCGCTCCAACACCTGGTACTAACAGGAAGTGCTGAGGAGCTATCTTGCGGATGTCCTCAAAAGCTTTGCCCTGGGTAGCACCTACTACATACATCAGCTGGTCAGCATTAGCCCATTCTTGTGATTTGCGTAGTACTTTTTCAAATAAGCGTTCGCCTTGCGAGTCAGCAGTAAGTTGGAAGTCGTGCGACCCCTTGTTACTGGTAAGTGCCAGCAAAATTACCCATTTGTCTTCGTAACCAAGGAAAGGTTTTACGCTGTCTTCGCCCATATATGGGGCTACAGTAACAGCATCAACTTTTCCTTCTTCGAAGAAACAACGTGCATACATAGCTGAAGTGTTGCCTATGTCGCCACGTTTGGCATCGGCTATTATGAACTGATCGGCATAATTGTCTTTAATATAATTGACGGTCTTTTCGAACGCCAGCCAACCTTTTACACCCATGCATTCGTAAAATGCAAGATTAGGCTTATAAGCTACACAGAGGTCGGCAGTAGCATCGATAATGGCTTTGTTGAAAGTAAAAATTGGGTCTTCTTCCTGCAGTAGGTGCTGGGGAATTTTCTTGATATCAGTGTCCAAGCCCACGCACAGGAATGATTGTTTACGTTTGATGTTCTCAAATAATTGTTCTTTATTCATATACGTTTATTCTTCTATTGAATTATCTATTTTAATGGCAGTAATGCCTAAATCCCTCAATATTTAAAGCTCCGATTCTTTCATCCGCTCTGCATTTTCGGCCACGATGAGGTGATCAATGCAGTCTTGTATGTCGCCATCCATAAATGCTGGCAGGTTGTAAATAGTATAGTTGATACGATGGTCTGTGATGCGCCCTTGAGGATAGTTATACGTGCGTATTTTGGCTGAACGGTCGCCAGTTGACACCATGGTCTTGCGTTTTGCAGCTATATCGTCAACATATTTTTGGTGTTCTTTGTCATATATGAAAGAACGCAAACGAGCCAAGGCACGTAACTTATTTTGGGGTTGGTCACGCGTCTCTGTACACTCTATCAGAATTTCTTCAACAATGCCTGTGTTGGGGTTTTTCCAGTTATATCGCAGGCGTACACCGGATTCTACTTTATTGACATTCTGGCCACCGGCGCCACTACTTCGGAAAGTGTCCCAACGTATTTCGCCTTCGTTAATGCTTACCTCAAAAGGTTCGGCCTCTGGTAATACAGCTACTGATGCAGCCGATGTATGTACACGGCCTTGTGTTTCGGTAACAGGTACTCGCTGTACTCGATGTACTCCTGATTCGTATTTTAGAGTACCATAAACACCATCACCTGTAATGGGACAAATAATTTCCTTGAAACCACCCACTGCTCCTTCACTTACACTTGAAACCTCAAGTTTCCAGCCTTTGCTTTCGCAATATTTGGAATACATGCGAAAAAGGTCGCCTGCGAATAATGCTGCTTCATCGCCTCCTGTGCCTCCACGGATTTCCAGAATAGCATTTCGGCTATCCATTGGATCGGCAGGTATCAGCATTAATTTAATTTCTTCTTCCAATTGAGGCTGACGCTCTTGGCAAATGCCCAATTCATCGCGTGCCATCTCTTTCATTTCAGCATCATCTTCATTGGCTATGATATCTTTTGCCTCGTCAATGCGCCCCAAAAGCTCTTTATATTCCTTGCGAGCAGTCATGAGTCGCTCCAGTTCTTTGTATTCTTTGGTGAGCTTTACATAACGCTGCTGATCGGAAATCACGCTTGGGTCTGTAATTAAGGTAGATACTTCATCAAACCTAGGAGCTAAACCATCTAATTTTTCTAAAATGTTATTTTTGTCTGCCATACTTAGCCAAAAGACAATGGTTAATAATAGAACTCGCCGAACTCACTGCGGATGATCAGCTCTTTGTGGTCACACTCTTCAATCCTACCTACCACCTGTGCATCAATATTGAAACTCTTGGAAATTGCAATCACCTCTTCCGCATACTCAGCTGGTAAATATACTTCATAACGATGTCCCATGTTGAAGACTTTGTACATCTCTTGCCAGTCAGTGCCACTTTGTTCGTGGATAGTTTTAAACAGCGGAGGAACAGGGAACATGTTGTCTTTAATCACTCTGCAATTATCGCCTACAAAATGAAGTACTTTAGTCTGTGCCCCGCCAGAGCAATGCACCATACCATGAATTTGAGGGCGCAATGCATCAAGTAATTTCTTAACTACTGGGGCATAGGTACGGGTAGGGGAGAGAACCAGTTTGCCAGCATTCAGCGGACTATTTTTTACTTCGTCTGTCAACTTTAATCCTCCACAATAAACAAGTTCTTCTGGCACAGCCTTGTCATAACTTTCTGGGTACTTTTCGGCAAGGTATTTACTGAAGACATCGTGGCGTGCTGATGTAAGACCATTGCTTCCCATGCCGCCATTGTATTCATGCTCATAGGTTGCTTGTCCAAAAGATGCTAATCCTACGATGACGTCTCCTGGACGTATGTTGGCATTGTCGATGACATCACTGCGCTTCATTCGACAAGTAACAGTTGAATCAACAATGATAGTACGTACCAAGTCGCCTACATCGGCAGTTTCACCACCTGTAGCGTAGGCTCCTACACCCATTTGGCGTAATTCTGCCAACAGCTCGTCAGTACCGTTGATGATGGCTGATATCACTTCACCGGGAACCAGTAGTTTATTGCGCCCTATGGTTGATGATACGAGAATGTTGTCTGTGGCACCTACACATAGCAAATCGTCGATGTTCATAATGAGTGCATCTTGAGCAATGCCTTTCCAAACGCTCAAATCACCAGTCTCTTTCCAATAAAGGTAAGCCAATGATGATTTGGTGCCGGCACCATCAGCATGCATGATGTTGCAGTACTCGGGATCACCGCCTAAAATGTCTGGAATAATTTTGCAAAATGCTTTGGGGAAAATGCCTTTGTCTATATTTTTAATAGCGTTGTGTACGTCTTCTTTCGCAGCACTTACGCCTCGCATCATATATCTTTGTTTATCCATAACTGGTAGTTTTATATTTTGTGTGCAAAAGTAATATAAAAGGGAGACAATGCCAAATGTCTTTACACTCTTTAAGTATTTTATTCCTTATGCCTAAAACGCTGAAATAAAATGTTTCTCCCCTTTAGGGGAGTATTCAATGAAAACCTGTAGCTCAAAACGAAAAGGGGGAACCTTTTGGCCCCCCCCCTAACTATGCAGTAAAATGCTTTAGAATTCTTTACCTTCAAACAAAGCGCCACTACTTGTAGATGAACTATGTTTGCCTCCAGCATTGAAGATGTAGCTCAAAGAGAACAAGATGTTTGGATATTTTGGGCGTACCCATGTTTCTGAATTCAATCCTGTTGTGGTACGGCGATTGTAGTATTTTGCAGTGTGGAACACATCATTAGCTACAGCTGCCAATGCCAGTTTGCCTTTAAAGAATTGCTGTCGGAAGGATAGGTTGAAATAGGCATAGCCATGCTCTTCGCCTTGTGTCAAACTTTTTGGTCCGATGAAATGTCCATCAAACTGTACGCGCGTATTCTTCCCTAGTGTTATTGAATTTATCCATCCCAATTGGTAGGTGAATCCATCCGAATCAGTTGTGCCTTCATATTCAGCTTTAAAGTCGTATTGGTACAGACTGCCATTAAGGGTAGTAGTCCACCAGCGGGTAGCTTTGGCAACGCCACTGAATTCCATACCTCGTTCAATTTGGCGACCGGCATTGACATTTTTATCAAGAGTCACACCTGGTTCATAGGCTATACGCACCCAGTCAACCACATCTTTGCGATGACGATAGAAGCCGCCTATAGAAATACTATGTCCTCCTTCAAATGAGTTGCGATAGTTTAGCTCCGCTGAATTGATGAATTCAGGACGGATGTCTGTACTACCAATTTTACGGGTATAGTAGTCTTCGTAAGTGATGTATGGCTCTGTTTGCCATATACCTGGGCGATTGGTTCGACGAGAGTAACCTAATGTAAAGATACCACCTTTTCCTAAGTTGTAGGATAGATGGGCAGAAGGAAACAGGTCAAGACGTTTTTTGTCAAGGCTTCCACCTGGAACAGTGATTATTACTAAATCAATTACTCTTTCAGCACGTAAACCAGCATCAAACTCAAAATTGCCAAATTTATCGTTTACCATTGCATAAAGCGCATGTATTTGACGGCGGTAGTAAAATGGTGCATGCAGATCTTTTTGCCATTCAAATTGTTCCTTCTTTCGGTCCCAATATTTGATGTTGTATTCACCATCCTCGCTATAGGTAGAGTAGAAGTAACCGCTTTCAAAATTACCTGTAGGTCTATAGTGATTACGGTATGTGGCAGTAAAATCGCAATCCCAGTGATGTTCTTCTTCATAGCCTCGTGTTCCTTCATAGCGCTTGCCACTGAGGTCGAACATGTTACTTTCGGTATATTCCAAAGAGTACCAGTCGTAGCGGAATCTACTCAAAGCCGAGAAATCACTTTTTTCATTGATTTTCCAATTCCAGGTAAGTGCTGCTTGGAAAAGATTCTTTTTTAATTGGTAGCGGTCGTGACTAATGTAGGTAGCATCGTTAATTATCTCAGTTCCTTTTAAACGTAACTCATCATAACGCATATCACCACCACGTGTAAATTTTGTTTGACCACTCTGAAGGTCCAGCGAAAGGTTATGATGCTTGCCATCATTGAATTGCCAACCGGCCTTACCAATAAAAGATCGGTTCTCACTGAAACGTGATCCATCTGATTCAGAGGTGGTGGTAAAGTCATCTACAACAGTTCTCTTTTTTTGTTGGAAATTACTCTTTCCCATGATGTTTGTAGCTGTACCTCCAGCATAGAATGTGTGCTTGCCAGTACGGTAGTTCATTAAAGCATCACCTGTCCATGTACCCAATGTTCCTGCAGAGGCGTTAAACATACCACTCCATCCGTTGCCAGAGGTGCGCTTCGTAGTGATATTGATGATGCCTACATCACCTTCGGCACGATAGCGAGCTGATGGTGTGGTGATAAGCTCAATATCTTCTACTGAAGCCGCTGGAATTTGTTGTAAAGCTTGTGTACCTGAAAGCGGACTGAGCTTGCCATCAACATATACGAGGAAATTGCTGCTACCTCGGAAAGTGAGACCTCCATCGGCATCTATTTGTACAGAAGGTGTGTTAGCTAAAATGTCAACAGCTGTACCTCCAGAAGCCCCCACTGCTGTAGAGCCACTGATGCGTTGGCGGTCTAGTTTATAGACAATTTGGTTCTTCTCACCCGTTACCGTCACTTCAGAGAGGCCTGTTGCCAGCTCTTGAATAGAGATAATGCCCAAATCTATTGTCTCTCCTTCACTCAATGAAAGCTTTTCACTGATGTATGGGTCATAGCCTAACATACGAATCATGACAAACACCTCACCAGCAGGAACATTCTCAATAGAGAAAGAGCCTTCAACTACCATTCCTGATGCTATCACATTGTCGTTAAGGTCGGATACAAATACGTCTGCATAATCTATATTTTGCCTCGTAGAAGCATCCACTACTTTTCCTTTGATGATAGTTGAAGATGCTGCATAGAGTGCACAATTTGTGCACACTAGCAATATCATCAATAAGAATTTCTTCATGTTTTATTTTCTTTTTTTTTCTTCGTGATAAATGGTCTTAGAATTCTACTTTTGGAGCTTGATTGGCACCTGCGTCAGCTTCAAAGTAAGCGCGTTGTGTAAAGCCCAACATGCCAGCAAACAAATTGCGGGGGAATGTACGAATAGAGGTGTTATATTTTTGCGCTTCCTTGTTAAAATTGGTGCGAGCTACATTGATGCGGTTTTCTGTACCTTCCAGTTGTGCCTGCAATTCTTTAAACTGTTCGCTTGCTTTCAAGTCAGGATAATTCTCTGAAATAGCGATCAGTCTGCTAAGAGCAGAAGTGACTTCACCTTGTGCCTGTTGAAATTCCTGCAGTTTCTCTGGAGTGAGGTTTGAGGGATCAACAGTGATGGATGTCGCTTTACTGCGAGCATTCACTACTGACTCAAAGGTTGCTTGTTCATGTTGTGCATAACCTTTAACTGTATTTACCAAGTTAGGAATGAGGTCTGCACGACGCTGATATTGGGTCTCAACGTTTGCCCAAGCAGTGTTAACACCTTCATCTAGGCCTACCATGCCATTATAGACTCCAATGAGCCAAAATGCGATTACTGCAATGACTGCTATCAGTCCGATTGTTGACTTTTTCATATCGTTTTTTTATTTAATAATTAGAAGTATCAATTAGAAATGAGAACCGGCGCCGCCGCCACCTCCCATACCACCGCCGAAGCTTCCTCCAAAGCTACCACCTCCAAAGCTTCCTCTGCTACCACCCATGATAATAGGACCACTGCCTCCACTATCTATACTGTTGTATGAAGTTCGTTTGCGTCTTACTTTGTGTCCACAATTTTTGCAAACATAAGTAACTTCGTAAGTTTTTGCGCTTCTACTCTTATACAGTAGCTTGGTAGAGTCTTGTACCAGCTTATATTCTCCGCATGATGGGCATTTCCGTTGTTGCCTGTCTGCATACCAAGCAAAAAACATTAAAATGCCTGGGATACCAAAAGTTAATGCCAAGAAAATAAACAGACTCATATCATCATCTGATTGTTCTTCATTCTCCATTGAACCGTCTAAACGGCTTACCACCTTGGACATACCAGCCAGCATTCCTTCATCCCACCTGTTTTCTTTTAAGTATGGAATCATGTCTTTCACTTGAATACGCTTGCAAATAGCATCAGGTAAAACACCTTCTAGGCCATAGCCTGTGTAAAACTGAATAACGCGTTGATCAACTACCAGCAGAACAACTAATCCGTTGTCTTTCCCCTTTTTCCCAACTCCCCAACTGTTTAACAACTCATGACAAAAATCAAAAGCATCAGCCTCACCAATAGAAGGAACTGCTGCTATGACTGTTTCGATACCAGTTTGTTGTTCTAAGCGGTAAAACATGGCATCAATACTGTCAGTAGCAGCTTGTGAAAGAACACCGGAAGGGTTGCACACATATTTGGTCCGATCTTGTAGGTGCACTTTTGGCAGATTGTCGGGCGTAAATATTTTCTGGGCATTAATATTGAGTGCACAGATAAACCCCACAAGCCCTATAATGATAGATCGTATTTTCATGACTATTCTCCTTAGTAAAGGACAAAGTTATGGAAAAATGTGGAATTATATGTCTAAAAGTCGTAAAAAACTTTATTTGATGTATTTCTCTAAAAAAAGTTGTACTTTTTGTGTATATTCTTCCGGATAATCGAAATAAGAAGTTGCATGTTCGGCTCCTGGTACTAACCAGATTTCTTTAGGCTCGGGCTTCGCCTCATAGAGAGGATGCACCATCCAAGTAGGCACAAATTTATCATTATCACCATGAATGAAAAACATTGGCAGATGGCATTTCTTTACCATCTCCAGTGGTGATGCTTCGTGGAAGGTCCAACCGTGGAGAACACCACACCACCAGCTTGCAAGTGGAATGACCAGTTGCATCAGGCCTTCCTCGTGTTGATCGCCTGATACTTCATCTAACACACTTGTATAACCACAGTCCTCAATGTAGGCCTTGACAAACGGCTTTTGAGGCTCTCCACTTACACACATGGCAGTAGCAGCCCCCATAGATGTACCATGAATTACCATTTGAGTATCACCTATCTTGTTGCCCAAACTGTCCTTGGGCGCAAAAATGTTATTAGCTATATCTAACCATTCTATGACATCCAAACGGTCAAGCCAACCCATTTGCGCGTATTCACCATCACTAAGACCATGTCCGTTGAGATCTGGAAGAAACATATTATACTTCAAATCGTGCTGGAACATATAGCCATAACGCATCATGCGAATGGCACTGTCAGTCCATCCGTGAATAATGAAAGCTGTTTTATCTGTAGGTTGATTAGCGGCGGCAAATACAGCATGTAGACGTCGGCCATCACTGGCTACGATGAAGGTGTCTCGCAAAGCACCTTTGCTATTCAAATCTTCAATCCAAGCTTTAGCTGGTGGTAACTCTTTAAAAAGTTGCGCATAAGCTTTGTCTGGATTATGTGATACCTCACGGTTAGGATTCACCAACATGTTTACAGCCATGTTAGCAATGGTAAATGGTAAGGCAATGATAATGATTATCAATATTCCTACCAGAAAGCCTACTATTCTTTTTGTTCTTTTCTTCAATTTTTATAAACAATTATCTTTGCCAAATATTCCATGCTTCAAAGGCTTGTAATAAAAGCATTTCTAATCCATTCTTTACTTTAGCCCCCTGTTTCTTGCCTTTCTTCATAAACAAGGTTTCGTCAGGATTGTACAGCAAATCATAAAGCAGATGGTCAGAAGTCAGTAATTCATATGGAATATCGGGGCAAACGTTGATTTTAGGATACATGCCTAATGGGGTGCAGTTTACAATTACATGGTGTGTTTCCATTATTTCAGGGGTCAGTTCACTGTAGTTAATGATTTTGTCACCTTTCTTTGTTCGTGAAACAAATACACTCTCGATGCCTAAATCCTGCAGACCACAAAAAATAGCCTTAGAGGCACCCCCAGTGCCTAAAATAAGGGCTTTCTGGTGGTGATTATCAATATACGGCTCGATAGATTGAGTAAATCCAACAATATCAGAGTTATATCCTATAAGCTTAGTTTTTTTACTATCCCTGATAATCTTGATGACATTTACGGCTCCAATGCGTTTGGCAGTGGCCTTGTCTAAGTCGTCAAGGTATGGAATCACCTGCTCCTTGTAGGGTATGGTCACATTCAGCCCTTTGAGGTTGTCATTTTTTTCAACCACTTCTCTAAACTCCTTGATGCTGGGGATCTCAAAATTCACATATTGGGCGTCAATCCCTTCTGCTTCAAACTTTTCGTTGAAATACCCTGCAGAAAAAGAATGACCCAATGGGTAACCGATTAATCCGTAAAAATCCATCTCTTCTATTAGTTTTTTTGTTGTATGATTCTAAATTAAATGTTATAATGCTTTTAAAACATTCTTTTCTATACGTTCCAGAACATTGTTGGTATCTGCTTCTTTTTGGAACTTCTCACCTGTAATATGCTCGTATAATTCAATATAGCGATCACTGATTGATGCAACTATAGCATCGGTCATTTCAGGCATTTGCTGTCCTTCTTTACCTTGGAATCCATTATCCATCAGCCATTCGCGTACAAATTCTTTTGACAGCTGTTTTTGAGGCTCTCCTTTAGCAAACTTCTCTTTATAGCCTTCAGCGTAGAAGTAACGACTTGAATCGGGGGTATGAATCTCATCCATAAGATATATTACTCCATTGTGTTTGCCGAACTCATACTTTGTATCAACCAAAATGAGGCCACGCTGAGCTGCTATTTCGCTACCTCGCTGAAACAATGCCAATGTATATTTCTCCAATAAAGCATATTCTTCCGGTGTGGCCAATCCTTTTGCAAGAATTTCTTCCTTAGATATATCGGCATCGTGCTCACCAATTTCAGCTTTTGTTGTAGGAGTGATAATCGGGGTAGGGAACTTTTCATTCTCACGCATACCGTCAGGCAACTTTACACCACAAATTTCACGTACACCACTTTTATATGCTCTCCAAGCACTGCCACAAAGGTAACCGCGTACAATCATTTCTACAGGAAAACCTTCGCACATAACGCCTACTGTTACCATGGGGTCGGGCGATGATTGTTTCCAGTTTGGACAGATGTCAGTAGTGGCATCCAAGAACTTCGATGCTATTTGGTTAAGTACCTGTCCTTTAAAGGGGATACCTTTAGGCAGGATAACATCAAAAGCTGAGATGCGGTCGGTTGCTACCATTATTAGTTTCTCGTCATTGATGTTATATACATCACGTACTTTCCCGTGATATACACTTTTTTGTCCGGGAAAGTTGAAGTCAGTTTTTGTTAATGCTTTCATTGTCCTTCATTTTTATTTATACTTTTCTTTTCTTTGTCAAATTTATCGTAGGCATCTACAATGCGTTCCACTAGTTTATGGCGCACTATGTCTTTTCGATTCATCTCTATCACCGAAATGCCTTTTACTCCTTTGAGAATATGAAGTGCTTGTACCAGACCAGAGGTTTGGGAGGTAGGCAGATCTATCTGAGTAATATCACCCGTAACAATCATTTTGGTGTTCATGCCCATACGGGTAAGGAACATCTTGATTTGCTGTGTGGTAGTGTTCTGGGCTTCGTCTAAAATTACTACCGCATCGCTCAATGTTCTACCTCGCATAAAAGCTAACGGAGCAATTTGTATGACGTTGGTTTCCATATATTCCTGCAGTTTGGCAGCTGGTATCATGTCTTGCAATGCATCATAAAGAGGTTGTAGGTAAGGATCAATTTTCTCTTTCATGTCACCAGGTAAGAATCCCAATTTTTCACCTGCTTCTACTGCAGGTCTACTTAAAATTATTTTTCTTATCTCTTTGTTTTTTAAGGCACGTACTGCTAATGCAATCGCCGTATATGTTTTTCCTGAACCAGCAGGGCCTATGCAGAATGTTAAATCATTATTGTTAAACGACTCCACTAATTTCATCTGGTTATCGCTACGCGGTATAATAGGTTTACCTACTACGCTAAACACGATTACATTGCCCGATTTCTCTGCTTGTGGTGCATTACCTTTAATGATATCTATTATAACTTCCTCTTTTAGTGAGTTGAATTCCGTACAGTACTTCTGCAGCTTGGCCATATTGTACTCAAATGCACATAGCTCTTCTTCGTCACCTAATACTTTGATAACATTACCTCTGGCAATGATACGCAGCTTAGGGTAGAGGGCTTTGATAAGTTGCATGTTGGTGTTATTTACACCATAAAATATAATAGGATCTACGTCCTCGAGTACAATTAGTTTTTCTATCATTAATGATATTTCTGTTAATAAGCAATTAGGCTACAAAGATACATATATTACTTTATTTTTTTTACTTTGATGCCACTCTTTTTTTTCGTTATGCGCAGACAATCTTTCCTGAGGCAATGGTTTTCAAAGTCAAATAGTAGATTAGGATCGAAATGTTGATTGCTGACGCGTGTTTCAAAGTGTAGATGATCACCAGTGGCTCTACCAGTATGTCCTTCTAATGACAATGGTGTACCAGCTTTTACTTTTTCTCCTTTTTTTACCAGATTTTTTACATTGTGACTGTATAATGTTTCTAGTCCATTGGGATGGCGCACAATCACGCAGTTACCATAATCGGCAAACCATTGTGATAATACAACCTCACCTTCGAAGGCACAACGTATGGTATCGTTAGCATAAGTTTTGATATCCCAGCCAGAGTGCATCCTACCATTTCTCATACCGTATGGAGAAAGAATCTTACAGTTAGGTAGTGGAAAGCAAAAACCATCTTCCATCAGGTCCATTGGACATATTATCAGCTCTTGCTTATCATTCAATTCACTCGATGTGGTAATCTTAATGTGTTTCACCCCTACATCATAGTAATCCTGTGCCATGCTCACCAGAGGTAAAACTGTCAGTAGTACTATGTAAAGCCATTTCTTCATTATTCAAAATAAGCTATTGAACTATTTGACATTGAGGCGTATTCTTTTAATAGATTCAATAAAAAGTCTGCTGCATCCGTTAGGCCCTTATCTCCGCTATAGCCGTTAATGATAGCTAACAGATGTACTGTATTAACATCCATTTTAGTACGCTCATTGTCGCTTGTTGGAGTCCCTATGCCTCCTAAAGTATCGCGATATACGGGTAATCCTTCAATGTTTAACACACCTCGTCCAATACCTTCATAAGGTTCTCCCTCGCGACCAACACCTAAAACCAGCTTTTCTCCTTCTATCTTGTCGGCATCAAATCCACCAATACTGAAACCTGTTTTTAAGGACACAAGGTTAATAATATCAACTAAGGTGTCAATTTGATATAGATCTAAACCTCGTAATAGTCTTCTACGTAAAGCTTCAGCTGATGGACGGTACCGGCTTGGATCCTTCCCTAATTGCCTATAAGCTTTCCTTGTGGCAGCAATGGCATATTGTTCCTTACAATCATCTACATTGCTTTCCGCCCTCAGTTGCTGGGTATAAGTATCAATCTCTTGCCACAGCTTTTTGTTGTACGAGGTATTAGTTACCCATGCTTCTACAGCTATGCCTTTAAAATCTGGACATTTATTTTTTAGCTCCTCGGAAACCTTAATTATAAACATCTTATATTTGTTAATATTAAACTGTTAAAAATAGCCCGCTTTGATTTGGATGAAGAGCGATTATTTATTAAGCATAATGCCTGTTAATAAACGTCCGGAATCTCTTGTAAGCCTTCTTACTGAGAAAAATTCCTGATATCGCAGGTAAGTGCAGATGCCTGACATTTCAATTTGTGATGTTGGTACACCAAAATCTTGTATGTCTAAACGATTTGCTACCCACAAGTTAATATGATATTTATGCGAACGAGGTACCCATTCCGCCACAAGCTCTATTGGATAGCTTGATGCCTTGAACTCATCATATACCTCGTCACCTACTTCAAAGCCTGCTAGCGAAATGCCAGGACCAACAACTACATGCACGTCTTCTGGTTGTGTGTTAAATTTCTGTCGCATTTTTTGTAACGCAGTCAGCGCAACATGATTTACCGTTCCTCTCCATCCAGCATGCACAATACATATTGCTTCATTCTTAGCATCATAAATGGCAATAGGCAGACAGTCAGCAGAGGTTACGCACACGCAGATACCTTTTTCTCGAGTCATAAGAATATCCTTATGTTCAACACGTGCCTTTTGCTCTTCTTCTGTAGCTTTTAAAAATGACCTGCCTAAATGAGCATAGTCAGTGCCATGTGATAAATGAGGAATGGCTAACACTGCTGGTTTTTGGGGAAGTGCATTTTTCACAATTTCTAAGTTTTGCCGAATTTTCTCAGGATCATCATCTGTGTAAATTCCACAATTCAGTGAGCCATAATTACCTTCACTTACACCTCCGAAACGGGTGGTCGTGAAACAAGTTACATTGGGGAATGCCAGCATGGATTCGTATGACAGGAACATTTTGTCTTCTGAAAATATAGCCATACTCATGTAGTTTTAAGGTTTCTATTTCTGTTTTATTTATAAATATTTATAAAGATGCGCTAATGTACGGTTTTTATTTGAACAAAAAAAATATATCTGCTATTTCTTTTTAAGAAAGTGTAATAAAAAAGTATTAATTTTGCAACCATGTGGGTGTTATTAGCATTTTTATCAGCTGGCCTTTTGGGGTTTTACGATGTTTTTAAGAAACAGTCGTTAAAGGGCAATGCTGTTTTGCCAGTGTTGTTTCTCAATACTATATTTTCTTCATTAGTATTTCTACCTTTTATAGTCATGTCAATATTTATGCCTCAATCTTTACAAGGCACAATTTTCTATGTACCTGAAGCAGGGTGGGAGGCTCATCAACTCATATTAATTAAATCGTTCATAGTACTTTCCTCTTGGATGTTGGGCTATTTTGGTATGAAATACTTACCTATCACTATTGTTGGTCCTATTAATGCTACTCGCCCTGTTATGGTGCTGGTAGGGGCTATGTTGTTGTTTGGTGAACGCCTTAATTTCTATCAGTGGATTGGTGTAACCTTAGCTATTCTTTCTTTCTTCTTGCTTAGTAAGTCAGGTCAAAAAGAAGGCATTGATTTCAAACATAATCGTTGGATATACTGTATTGTTTTAGCGGCTGTGCTCGGAGCGATAAGTGGTCTTTATGATAAATATCTAATGTCGAGACTCAACCCAATGCTGGTACAGTCGTGGTACAATTTATATCAGGTGGGCATTATGTGTCCAGTCATTGTATTATTATGGTGGCCAAAACGCAAACAAAGCACTCCATTTCGTTGGAGATGGACTATTTTGTGTATTTCGTTGTTCCTTTCGGCAGCAGATTTTGCTTACTTCTATTCTTTAAGTCTAGAAGGTTCTATGATTTCAATTGTTTCAATGGTAAGGAGGGGTAGCGTGATAGTATCATTCCTTTTTGGCGCCCTTGTTTTCCGTGAAAAGAACTTAAAAAGTAAACTTATTGACTTAATTTTAGTGCTAATTGGATTGTTCTTCTTATATTTGGGGTCAAATTAATTTAAAGGCGGCTATTGCCTTATTGTTATTTTTAAGGATGCTAAGTTGAATGCGGTAAGATGACTATAAGTGGCTAATTTTGAAATATGAAAAGAGTTTTATTTATAATAATATCATTACTGCTCACTTGTATTGCTCAGGCACAGCAAGTGAGAGAGAGCTTTATCAATATGCCTGATACACTAAGCACATTGTTGACCAAGGTGAATCGTGAGGACTTTATTGACTTCCTCGATAGTAATATGAAGGCAGAGGTGAATAACCGTTTGGGTGGAAAGTCTGAAATGACTAAGCTTACTGCCGATTTCCTAGAAGTTAAAATGAGCTCGGAGAGTGTGTTCCAGCTAAAGGTGCTTACAAAAGCTGACGGTAGTAAGTTGCTATGCACCATTTCGACTGTATGTGGTCCTGCATGCGATAGCCATATTCTTTTTTATACTACCGATTGGCAGCCTCTCGATACCCGTTCATTGTTACCAACTCTACCCACGATTGACACTTTTGTACATGCTTTACCCAAAGATGCATCCTATTCTTTACAAGATGCTCGTCGCCAGGTAGATATGTTGCTAATGAAGGCAGAAATGTCGCCTGAAGATACAGCTCTCACTTTTACTTTTACGACTCCCGACTATATGGATCCGGAAGCAGTCAAACAGATTGAATCTTATATTACCACCACAGTTACACTGCACTGGGATGGCAACAAATTTAACAAATAAAACAAATAGATGAAAAAGAACATTTTATTGGCATTGGCCATGATAGTGGCTGGTTGGGTACAGGCTCAAAATCCGCAACCAACCGAAGTGAAACTAACGGAGATGAAAGGGCTTCAACAAAAAGCCTACGTGTATAGGTCATTTGGTATGGATGACTTAACCCATGAAACGGGACATCTTAATGGATTCACTCCGTTTTATTTGGTATATCCTGATAAGAAAATAGACGAAACTCAGTCTATGGATCTCATTAAGGAGTTAGGCATTGACCAGCAATTGAAGCAGTTTAGTATAAGTTTCGCTGTAGTGAACCCCGTAGGTGATAAATATAATAATGAGGTAGATTTCAAGGCCTATCAAACCATGATAGATAGTTTGAGGACTTTCGCTAATTTGAAGATAATTGCTATAGGTAATGGCGCTACCTTTGTAAACCAGACAATTGCCAATAATGCCAAAGAAGTAGCAGGTATAGTAAGCATTAATGGAAAACCCGGAAAAGCTGTTGATGGAGCTCCAGGTGTGCCGGCATTTATAGTGGGCAAAAATGCAGCAAATGTAGCTAAACCTTATATTAATATTAATAAGGTGAAGTTGACGGGCAAAGAGAAGCAGATGCAGATATATACTAATACAGATGAACCGTTATTACGGGTGGTGGTGAGCAATGTTACGACTCAGAGTTTAGGTGAAATATTTAATGATGCTTGGGATACGTTGTTGAAGAAAAATTATCGTTTCAACAATTATCGCCATACTTGGTATGAGGGCCAGCGTTATGGGCAGAATGGCATTTACGAGCTTGAACCATTTTTGAATTTAGACGAATTGAAAGTAAAGCGCAATATTGTAGTAAATGAAGACCGTTTTGGACAAGCTAAGACATTATGGTATGAATATATTCCAGAGGGAGTGATGAGTGCTGAAAAGGGCAGTGTTCCATTGGTTCTTTTATTACATGGTAATAACAACGATCCTCGGACACAGGCTGATACTTCGGGATGGATACAATTGGCAGCTAAAGAGAAATTCTTTGTTGCTGAATTGGAATGGCAGGGGAAACCTGGTTATGCTGCGATGGGTCACGATGGCATAGAAACTACTGTAGGCATGATTTTACAAAAGTACCCGCAACTTGACGCAAGTCGCATCTATACAGAAGGCTTGTCAGCAGGTGCTATGACATCGTCTGCGTTAGGCATTAAGAAATCTCACCTCTTTGCGGCTATAGGTGCTATGAGTGGCGGGGTGTTCCCAGGCAGTTCAGTGCTTGGCATTGGTGGTAATGCATTGATGAGTGAGGCAGTACAGAAGCGTGGTTTTGTAGAAACAGCCTACGTGTGTGTGGCAGGAACTGATGATATGGTGGTGCGTTATCCAAAGAAAAATGATTGGAAGAACAATAGTTTGATATACGCATGGCAGGTATATGAAACCATGAATGGAATGGATGTAGTGGATGAATATGACTTTGCAAAGAATGAGGCATTCGGTCAGTCAGTTGTGAATCAACAGACCATAAAGACTAATAAGGGAGATGGGATCAACATGGAGGTTGGTTATCTTTGTAAGGGCGATGTTCCATTGATGAAATTGGTAGCAGTGATGCACTATGGTCATTGGAATTTCCAACCTGCAGCACTGGAGATGTGGAATCATTTCAAACATTTTTCACGAGATGTAAAGACTAAAAAATTAATTTATCATCCATGATAAAGATGGTATAAATCGTCTTCTGTTTTAATACAAAAAAGTTATTTGTTGAGTTGAAAATTCGTGATATTAATTTAAATCTTTTAGATATGAAATATTTAAAACTTCTGGCATTCGGCTTGGTAATTGTAGTGTCTATGAGTTGTGGCTCCTTAGGAGCAGTGGGTGGCTCAAATAGTGGTAGCTCGAATGGGACTGGCGGACTGGGAGGTATTTTTGACATATTGAGTAATCCCAATTCTATTGGGAATGTGATTTCCAGTGTAATTGGTACTAATAAAATAACTCCAGAACAATTGCTGGGTAAGTGGAATTATGCTGGGCCGGGAGTGGCATTTACATCAGATAAAGC
>JAIKZS010000054.1 GCA_024682035.1 Bacteroidaceae bacterium | reverse complement strand
TCGCTACAGTGATTTTCCTGTCGTGATGGAGGTGTATATTAAAAAAGCGCAATGGCTGTATGGTGATGATCGTCCAGCAGAGGCTCTGGCTTTAATTGAACAAGCGTTGGTGAAATATCCAAAGTACCGTCGAGCCAATGCTTTGAAAATGATAAGGGAGCAAATCTTACACCCCTCTCTGTCGATGGATATGCAGAAAATGCTTTACCCCGGGGAAGATGCTGAATTGAAAATAGATTTCAAAAACCAACACCAGGTGGAGGTGAAACTCTTCGCTACCCAGTTTTCAGAGTTGCCTGACGAAGAAAAGACGGAAATAAAGGATATTCAACAATTGAAATTGCAGCTGCAAAACACTTGGAATTTTGACTTGAAACTGACGCAAGAGTCGGCAGTTGTTACACCAGATGAGGCCATAAGTGATAATCGCAAACAAGTTGATGCTACATTCCCCAATGCCGAATATCTGCAACATACTAACACATTTACCATTCAGATTCCTGAAAAGCCTGGCGTCTATCTCTTAAGTGTAATGCCCCAAGGTTTGCCCAAGATGACTTGCTATCGCTACTTGGTGGTGAGTCGTTTCAAAGTACTAATCCTGAACTTGGGGGATGGCCATACTGAGGTGGTGACACTAGATCGCAAGACTGGTCAGCCTATAGGTGGCGTGGAAGTGACATTCTTCCGTGGATCAGGCATCCATTATAAAGAATATAATAAAATAATCACCGGTGCCGACGGGCGCAAGGTGTTCAAAAGTGCAGTCAACAGGCATGCTTCCTATGTGGCGCGTAAGGGAGATGACCGTGCCATGCTCAGTCAGAATGTGTATCTACTTAATGAGCCCAGCGTGTATGAGGAAGAAACTGATGTCCATGTAAACCTATTGACCGACCGTTCTATCTATCGTCCAGGACAAACGGTGTATGTAATGGGTATTGCTTATAGCCAAAAAGGTGAAGAGGCGAAGGTGATAGAGGGTAAGATCTACCGCTTGACTTTGCATGATGTAAATGGCAAAGAGTTGAGTGCTATCGATGTGCGAACCAACGACTTTGGCTCGTTCAATGCTTCGTTTGTGTTGCCATCAGCTGTACTAAACGGCAATTTCAGTATTCATACCAGTGGTAATGAGGCCTACAAATCGTTTAAAGTGGAGGAATATAAACGCCCCACATTCGAAATTACTTTCGAACCTATTAAGGAGGCTTACCGTTTGGGCGACAAGATCGTGCTGAAAGGACATGTAGAGTCTTTCAGTGGGGCATCTGTGCAGAACATGCCTCTGACTTACCGCATTACTGGCAATAGTTGGCATTACAGACGAATCAATGACGATGCTCAAGTTGCTGATACGGTGATGATAGACGGTAAGGGTGATTTTGAAATACCAGTTGAACTGAAATCAGCTAATGACCGTCCTACGCTTAACATAGAAGTGGAGGCGACCGTGATTAATGAAGCAGGTGAAACGCAAACTGCCAAGAAGAGCATCTGGGCACATCAGCAAGCTTATTCGTTAGGGATAGATATCCCAACTTATGTCAATAGGTCGGTGGGCAATGAATCCTGTTCATTCAGGACTACTTGCACGAATGCCGTATACGAACCACAAGAAAAGATCCTTCATTATCGCCTTTATCGTCTTGACAAGGGAGATTCTCCTTTTGATAGGGTAAAGCAGCAAAAACCTGTGGAGGAAGGTGTACTAAAGTCCAATGATAATCAAAATTTTACATCGTGGAATAGTTTGCCTTCTGCACAATATATGCTGGAACTTTCAGTAGAAGGTGAGGAACATCTGCCAAAAGAACAACAGTCGAGTCATGTACGCACCTTTAATCTCTATCGTGATACTGACACAACTTTTGGAACCTTTGTAGATGTTTTCCTTGACAAAGGGAAAAATCGTTTGACATTTGATGCCCAACATGCTGCCAATTTCGTGTTTGGCACTTCCCATGCTGATGCTTATGTACTGATGGATGTATTTACCAATGGTCAGCGTATCGACACACAATCGCTGAAGCTGGACAATGTATTGAAAAAGTTTGAGTTCCCTTATAAGGATGCCTATGGTGACGGAGTGACCGTTTTGTTTACCTTTGTAAAAAATGATAAGGTATATTCAAACCAAGTACTCATTGAGAAGAAAATTCCGGAGCAACAACTGAGCATGAAGTGGGAAGTGTTTCGCGATAAGATGCAGCCTGGCCAACAAGAGGAGTGGAAACTGGTGATCAAAACCCCTGATGGGGCACCAGCAGCCGCTGAAATGCTAGCTTATATGTATGATGCCTCGCTCGACAAGATCTATCGTCATTACCAGAGTTTATATGTTTATTTTAGCAGACAGCTGTATTCTGCCAATCGTAACGCAAGTAGTAATAATCGCACTTACTGGTCGTTCCGATGGATGAACAAAAGTTATGATGTACCTGTTTGGGAATGGGATTATCTTGACATTCCGCGTTTCAACTTCTACTATTATAGCGACATGGTGTTGTATGAGAAAGCCCCTGTTATGATGGGTGCCACTCGCGTATTTAGCGCCAAAGCTGCTATGAGAAATGAAACAGTGGAGATGATATCGATGAATAGTGCAGGAACTCAACAGGGCAGTGAACAAGGAACTGCAGATGAAGATGCTGTGCCCACAGCAGTAGCAGAAACAACAGTTGAAGAGGAAGATGTTGTAGAAAACAACGAACTTGCGCTAAGAAGCAATTTTGCCGAAACAGCCTTTTTCTACCCTCAAGTGCGAACCAACGAACAGGGTGAGGTGGTGTTGGCATTTACCATGCCCGAGAGCTTGACTCGTTGGAACTTCCGTGGCATTTCTCACACCAAGGACATGATGGTGGGCAACATCTCTGCACAGACCGTGACACAAAAGGACTTTATGCTCCAACCGAATATGCCCCGTTTCGTGCGTATGGGTGATAAGGTGAACATCGCTGCAGTGGTGTCCAACCTGACTGACGACAAGGTACAGGGTACGGCCATCTTCACTTTGTTTGATCCGGTGACTGATAAAACGATCACTATGCAGCAACAACCTTTCAGTGTTGAGGGTAAAGAGAATGCTACGGTGTCGTTTGATTTTGATGTTTCAGAGGATTATTCATTATTGGGCGTGCGTATGGTGGCCGATGGCGGACAATTCAGTGATGGAGAGCAACATGTGTTGCCGGTGCTGAGCAACAAACAATATGTGACCGAAACAATGGCCATGCCTATTCGTGGGCACCAGACCAGAGATTTTTCTACGGCTACTTTGTTCAACCATCAGCATCCGTCGGCTACGCAGAAAAAACTTACTGTAGAATTTACGGGCAATCCTGCTTGGTATGCAGTGCAGGCCTTGCCAGAAATTAGTGAACCAACTTCTGATAATGCCATAGAGTGGGCATCTGCCTTCTATGGAAACATGTTGGCTTCGTATATCGCTAACAGTCAGCCTCGCATTCAGCAGGTGTTCAATCGTTGGAAACTGGAGGGAGGTGACAAACAAACATTGTTGAGTCAACTGGAAAAGAACCAGGAACTGAAGGAAATAATTCTCAAAGAGACGCCGTGGGTGATGGATGCACAAGATGAAACGGAGCGCAAACAGCGGTTAGGCTTGTTGTTCGATCTTAACCAGATGAACAACCGTATCCATACCGATATCATTAAACTGCAGGGCTTGCAGAACGAAGATGGTGGATGGAGTTGGTTCAGTGGCATGAAGAGCAGCTTCTTTACTACTACATACATCACTGGTTTGCTGATTCGCCTTGAAATGCTATTAAACGAAGCTGCGGGCACCAGTTCGGGCGAGTCACGAGGGAATAATTCGAACTCAATAAACGGCGATCAGTGGGTATTAGTCAATGGACAACTACCAATCATTAATAAATTAAAAACCAGTGGTTTTCGTTATATTCATGAACAAATGCTTGAACATTATCGCCAACTCGTGAAGGATTATGGTAAGAATAAATTGCCGAAACATCTTTCGTTTATGGAGATGCAATATCTGTACCTGATTGCCGTTGGAAACATCAGTGTGCCCAATTCCAATAAAGAAGTCTACAATCATTTCCTTTCTTTGGTGGACAATAACTTGCAAAATGGCGATGTAATTACCAAGGCGCAAAGTGCCATTGTGCAACACAAGGCTGGTAAATATCAGCGTGCACAAAAATTTATAAATTCACTGAAAGAACACATGGTAGATGAAGATGAGATGGGAGCACACTTTGCTTTCCTCGACAAACCTTATACCTGGGCCATGATACCCGTGCCACAGCATGTGGCTACGATGGAGGCCTTGCAGTATGTGGGTGGCAACGACGAACTGATAGAGGAAATGAAGATGTGGCTGTTAAAGCAAAAGCAGTCGCGTGGTTGGAATTCATCGGTATGCACCGTAGATGCTATTTACGCTTTACTGTGCCGAGGTGCCAATCTCTTGGCCAACCAGGGCGATGTGCGTATTACCTTTGCCAACCGAGTGATGGAAACGGTATCGCCTTCCAAGGGTACTACACCCGATTTAGGTTATGTGAAGGAGGTGTTCAGCGATGAGTCTACCGTGAATGCTGCTGTGATTAAAGTAGAGAAGCGCGACGACGGTATTGCCTGGGGCGCTGCTTATGCCCAATATTTCACACCGATGACTGACATAGAACAGCAGGGGAAAGAACTGAACCTGGAGCGTCGCTTTTATGTGGAACGAATGGATGCCAAGGGCAAGAAGACACTTGAACAGATAGGCGACAAGGCGCAACTAAAGGTGGGCGATGTAGTAGTGTCTCGCATGACCATCACGCTGGACCGTGCGATGGATTTCGTACAGTTGAAGGATCGTCCTGCTGCTTGTTTTGAGCCAGTAGCACAGTTGTCGGGCTACCGATGGAACGGCGTGGGATATTATATGGAAGTGGAAGATGCCGCTACTAACTATTTCTTCGATGTATTGGGCAAGGGTATGCATGTGTTGGAAGTGCGTTATCGTGTGCAACGCACCGGTACTTACCAAGTAGGCGCTTCTACCGTGCAATCGGCCTATGCTCCTGAGTTTGCGTCACATTCATCAGGAATTACGGTAAACATTACTCATTAATATTTTACCCTAATTGGTACTTAGGTTTGTGAATTGAAAAATAATTACTACATTTGCAAATCATAATTTAATTTGCATGAATAAGAAAATCCTAATATGGAGCGTGCTGGCGCTATGGCAGATAACTGCTGTAGCTCAGCCACGCTTCACTCCCAATACAGACATTCAAAAAGTAGGACAAGTAGAATGGAAACATCCCGTTGATATCAAGTTCACAGTCGTCAATGAAGGCAATCAACCTTTGGTACTGTCTGATGTTCAACCCGATTGTGACTGCACCGTAGCACGATGGACTGAAACTCCTATTGCTCCCAATGAGAAAGGTGAGATAAACGTAACATTCGACGCTTCTATTCTGGGCACTTTTGATAAATCGGTGGCCGTTTATACCAATGCTGAGCCACATTTGTCTTACTTGCATTTTACTGGTCAGGTACTGACGACAATAAAAGACTATACACGCACACACCCCTATAAGTTTGGTGATGTTAGGCTAGATACCACTGAAGTGTCGTTTCCCGATGTGCAACGCGGAACTTATCCTACATTGCGCATAGGTGTGGCCAATGAGGGAGAGCGCCCTTACGAACCAATATTGATGCACTTGCCATCTTATGTGACGCAAAAGGCTGAGCCATCTGTTTTACAGCCATATGAACATGGCGAGATCGAACTCACACTGGAGAGCGATTTATTGGACGACTATGGTTTGACACAGGGCTCGGTATATCTGAGTCGTTTCCAAGGCGATGTGGTAGGAGAGGATAATGAAATACCGTTGTCGGTTGTATTGTTGCCCGATTTTAGCTCTTTGTCTGATGAGGTGAAGCAACGCATGCCTGTAATAGATCTTTCAACAGTGGATGTGGACCTCAGTACTCAGTTGGCTAAGAAAACCAAGGGCAAGCAAGACATTGTGGTAACCAATAAAGGACAGTCGCCGTTGGCCATCTTCAAGGTACAGGTGTTCAACCCTGCTGTGGGCGTAAATTTGAAGAAGAATGTGCTGGAGCCCGGGCAGAGCACCAAATTGCGTGTTAGCATTGATAAGCGTACCATTGACCGCAATCGAGGTCACTTGCGTGTGTTGCTTATTACCAATGATTACCAGCACCCAAAAGTAGAAATTAACATTAAACATTAATCAAAAGTTAAGGTCTAAGGTCAATATGATGGAACATCCTGAAAATAGTGAAGAATATAAAGGCTTGCAAGTAAATGCCGGTGTAGAACCTGTATCGATAGTAAATCCTTATCGCAAGAAGAATGCCCGTAGGCGCGAACTTTCAGTAAACGACTATGTAGAGGGCATCTTGAAAGGCGATGTAACCATTCTGAGTCGTGCTGTAACGCTGGTAGAAAGCGTGTTGCCAAGTCATCAGGCAGTGGCACAAGAGGTGATAGAAAAATGTTTGCCTCATGCAGGCAATTCTATACGCGTGGGCATTAGTGGTGTCCCAGGAGCAGGTAAGAGTACCTCTATCGATGTGTTTGGTACCCATGTACTTGAGAAATATGGTGGCAAACTGGCTGTGTTGGCCATCGACCCTAGTAGTGAGCGTACAAAGGGTAGTATCCTGGGTGATAAGACACGTATGGAGAAATTGTCCTTGCATCCTAAGGCCTTTATTCGTCCTAGTCCTTCGGCAGGATCATTGGGTGGCGTGGCACGCAAGACGCGTGAAACCATCATTCTGTGCGAAGCAGCTGGTTTTGATAAGATATTTGTCGAGACAGTAGGTGTGGGCCAAAGTGAAACCGCTTGTCATTCCATGGTCGACTTTTTCCTGCTCATCCAGTTGGCCGGTACGGGCGACGAATTGCAGGGCATCAAGCGAGGCATCATGGAAATGGCTGATGGCATTGTCATCAACAAAGCCGATGGTGACAATATAGAGCATGCCAAACTGGCTGCCAGTCAGTTCCGTACTGCATTGCACATGTTCCCAGAACCAGAAAGTCACTGGATTCCTCAGGTACTTACCTACTCAGGTTTCTTCGGCTTGGGCATCAAGGAGATTTGGGACATGGTTTACAAATATATCGACTTTGTAAAAGAGAACGGCTACTTTGAGTACCGTCGCAGTGAACAGAGCAAATATTGGATGTATGAGAGCATCAACGAACAACTGCGCAACAGCTTCTACAATAACCCCACCATTGATAGTCTTATTGCTGGTGAGGAGGCGAAGGTGCTGCACGGACAAAAAACTTCTTTCGTAGCAGCTAAACATTTGCTGGACACCTACTTTGAACTATTAAAGCATTAATCATCATTATCACATGGAAGTACAGGCTAATTACATCAAACGTATAGAGATTCACGGATTGTGGAATCGCTATGACATAGCTTGGGACTTGCGTCCCGATGTGAATATTCTGAGTGGTATCAATGGAGTGGGAAAAACTACCATTTTGAACCGTTCGGTTACTTATTTGGAGCAGACTTCAGGTCGTGTGAAAGACGGGGCCCTGGAGGGTGTGCAAGTATGGTTTGACAACGAGGATGCCACCTTTATTCCTTTTGATGTGATTAGAAGTTACGACCGTCCGTTGGTACAGGGCGACTTTACGGCACGTATGGCCGATCCTTCTGTCCGTACTGAGATAGATTGGCAAATCTACTTGCTACAGCGTCGTTACCTTGACTATCAGGTAAATATTGGCAATAAGATGATTGCCATGCTTAGCGGAAACGAAGAACAACGAATGAAAGCCACTGAATTAGCCAAACCTAAAGTGCGCTTCCAAGATATGATTGATAAGTTGTTCAGCTATACGGGTAAGAAAATTGACCGCCAAAGCAATGAATTGGCATTTTTGCAGTTTGGCGAATCTATTACTGCTTATCAGCTTTCGGCAGGTGAGAAGCACATGTTGGTAATTTTGCTGACCGCTTTGTTGCGATGTGACGAGCACAGTGTGTTGTTCATGGATGAACCCGAAGCTTCACTGCATATTGAATGGCAGGAACAACTTATTAGTATGATTCGTGAGTTGAATCCTAATATTCAATTGATTCTTACTACCCATTCTCCTGCTGTGATCATGCATGGCTGGATGGATGCCGTAACAGAGGTGAGTGATATTGCTACGGATATACAGGCTAAATAAGTTATAGCTTTTGATTCTTTAATCATTCTTTATTTCCACATTCTAATGCCAAAGACGTTAAAACATAGTTTGAGCTCAGATTATCTGGAAGCTGCACGTCTGCTTTCGCCAAAATCAAAAAGAAAGCGTGTGGT
>JAIKZS010000041.1 GCA_024682035.1 Bacteroidaceae bacterium | reverse complement strand
ACATAGAGCTGGTAGTTGCGCCACAGTTCGTTGGCACGCTCAGCCGGAACAGACTTTATCTCGCGCCATTCCTGCTGCAGGGTCTTGAATTCCTGATAGGTCTTGGAAGCTTCCTCGGGCGAGGTAACCATAGCCTTCAGTTTCTCAATGATATCTAATTTCTTCTTGAGATTATTCTCTTTCTCAGCCTCTTGCTCACGGAACTGCTGCTGACGGCGTTCTTTGATGATGCCCATCTCGGCCTTGAACGCTTCCTCGTCCTCATCGCGAACCACCTGATAGGTTTCAGGATCGCCGCCAGCCTCCAGATAGGCTTTCTGCTGGGCTTCGCGCTCGGCAATGTGCAGTTTGTAGAATGCTGTCTTCAAATAGTCCACCTCGTCTTTCTGGGGGATTTCGTCGGCATGAGCAATCTCTTTCACGCGTTCCAAGACCTCTTTCTTGGTCTGATAAATCTTGCGTTCTCCGACTGCTGCATCGCCTTCAATCTGCATTGCGGCTGCATTTTCTTCTGTTTCTTCCACTTGAGGTGTCTCGGCAACGGCTACAGTTTCTTCCTGCTGAGTTGCTTCAACTTTCTCCTCTTGCTGTTCTCCCTTAATCAGGGCATTCTCTTGAGAGTCCATCATTTAACTTTTTAGTTACTGAAATGGTTTTGTTCAATCATAAATTGCGGTCAAAGTTACGTAAAAAAGGTTAATTGCTAAAAGGTATAAAGATAAAAACAAAGCCATTTTGCATTATTTAACCATTTTACGTTCTATATTCTCCGTATTAGGCATCATACAGGTGTAATCCTACACTATACGAGTC
The DNA here is from genome assembly GCA_024682035.1 of Bacteroidaceae bacterium. Lineage (GTDB taxonomy): Bacteria > Bacteroidota > Bacteroidia > Bacteroidales > Bacteroidaceae > Bacteroides. The sequence continues at coordinate 14,418 of JAIKZS010000041.1, read as the reverse complement.
CCTTTCTGTGCAGCAGCCACCATGCGAAGGCCGACACTCCTACTGAGAGAACCAAGGCAAATGGGAATCCCAAGGGATGGTCTTCCAGTCCGTTGACCAGGTTCATTCCGAACAATGAGGCAATCAGCGTTGGAAACATCATCAGAATCGATACCGAGGTCAGCGTTCTCATCACGGTGTTCATGTTGTTGTTGATGATGGAAGAGTAGGTGTCCATCGTCGATTCCAAAATGTCTGAGTATATACTGGTTGTTTCTCGGGCCTGCGTCATCTCGATGCTTACGTCTTCAATGAGGTCGGCATCAAGTTCGTCAATCTGCAGTTTGAACTTCAGTTTCGACAACAGGGTTTCATTGCCACGGATAGATGTCTGGAAATAGGTGAGTGAGTCCTGCAGACGTGAAAGTCCGATCAGGCTCTCATTGTTCACATCCCGGTCCAGGTTCCGCTTGGCCTTGTCTATGAGCGAATTGATCTGCTTGAGTCGCTTCAGATACCACACTGCCGACGAGTAGAACAGGCGGAAAATCATATCCACATGGTCGGTAAAGCCCACTGCACGTTTCTGCTGATAGCTCACGAAATCAATCATCATATTTGTTTCGTAGTAGCACACCGTGATGGTAACGTTCCGCTTGTGAATGATACCCAATGGCACGGTGGTATAGGGCGTGCGGCTTCTTATTTCCTTGACATAGGGAATGCGCAGGATGATGAGCATCCAGCCATCGTCGTATTCATAACGGGCCCGTTCGTCGGTATCGCTAATATCTGAAATGAAATAATCGGGAATGCCAAACTGCTTTTCCAGTTCGTGTTGCTCGTCTTCTGTTGGGCATGTCAGTTGAATCCAGCAGTTCTCCTGCCACTCGCTCAGCTGGTTCAGCCCATTCTGGGTGTTCCAATAAGTCTTCATTGTTGCTAATCCTTTAATGATGAATAGTGACTATTGAATAGCAAAAAGTGAATAGTATGTTCCACTATTAACTGTTAACTATATACTCTCTTAACTGAATATTGGCAAGGGGATTAGCAGCCTTGCCACCGGTCCCCCTGGCTAACGTTTACATGTATCCGCCGGGTAATCGTCCATAATTGTTGTTGTTTAGTTATACATTATTCGAGTGCAAAGGTAGCGATTCTTTTTCAATTAAAGAACATTATAATGGCATTCATTTTAAATTTTGGCCATTATTTTTTAAATTTTGGCCAAAATTCGGAAAATAATGGCCAAAATTCATTCTATTGGGAAATAACCTCAATTGTATTGCAATGAGATAAATGAACAAATAAAATAAATTATAGCTATAATTATTTGAATTTTAGCTATAATTTTCGCAATTATAGCTATAATTTGTTTCAGTGCTCCTCCACTTATCATCCAAAATGATAAGAACTGTTGCTCAATTTGCATTAAAAAAGAATTGAATGACAGTCAGCAGCTAACCATGTGGACAGGTTTTTGAAATCCATTCCATGGTTACTGAAAAAATAATGTACCCAAGATTAATAAAAAGGTGAAGTAGTTGCCTACCCCTCCTTGAATGTTTTCACAACGGAATAATCCTTATTGTGATTTGCTAAAATTAGTGATGCAAAGATATGGTTTTTCTTCTATTCTTCCAATATCTCGAAATAATAATGTACTTTTGTGGCAGAAAAACTATAAGCCACAAAATGAACCCTAACACTCAAAATTTTCAGAATCCTCAGAATCCTCAGAATTCTCCGAATACTCAGAATATTCAGAATACTCAGAATATTCAGAATACTCCGAACTCTCAGAGCAATCAGTCCTCTCAGTCCTCTCAGTCCTCTTCCCCCTTGACCTTTCTTCCCCAACATGGGCACTATCGCCATTTAAGAGTCTATAAAGTGACCGAGATTATCTACGATATCACCTATTACTTCACACAACACTATCTGCAAAAAGGCGATCGGACTGTTGACCAAATGGTACAGGCAGCACGCAGTGGCAAGCAAAATATCGCAGAAGGAAACCAGGCGGCAGCTACGTCCAGTGAAACAGAGATTAAGCTAACTAACGTGGCGAAAGCCAGTTTGGAAGAACTGCTCGACGACTATGAAGACTACCTTAGAGTTCGCGACATGCAGCAATGGAGTAATCTCCATCCCCGATATGACAAGATGAGGCAATATGCCAGAAGCCAACAGATTATCACGGATTACGGCCAGACCATCCGTCGCATGAACGACGAAGAGATTGCCAATTTGTGTATCACCCTCATCCATCAGGCCTCTTTCATGCTCCACAAGCTCCTTATCACCATGCAAAATCGCTTTGTCACCGAAGGAGGTATCAAAGAAAGAATGTTCCAAAGTCGGATAAACTATCGGAATAATCTGAAAAATCAGAACCCTCAGAATCCTCAGATTATTCAGAATAATCAGACTATTCAGAACTCTCAGAACCCTCAAAACCCTCAAAACCCTCTAAAGCGATAACACCCAAAATCAAAATTCCTGTCCTGGGTTTTGGCACACACAGTATAGGGTGGGGCAGTGGTAAATGCCGAAGAAACTAAACGTGGGCGATACAACTTATCTATTTATCTATGATACGACCAACGCCATTGCCCCAATTCTCCAAGAATGTAGTTTTGAAAAGTACATCAGCAATAGTTGGGTTCTGTGGGAAGAAATGATGTGCCACGCTTCTAACTATTAAATCTTACAATGCTCAAAAGGTACTGTGTAGGCAATGTTATAAATATGAGAACTGTTGCTCAATTTGCATTAAAACAAATGGCAGTCGATAAAGAAAAAAAGTCCACCGTTGAGGACGATGGACCGGGACCTAATGTTTTCACAACGGAATAATCCTTATTGTGATTTGCTAAAAATTAGTGATGCAAAGGTAATATTTTTATGTGAATATACCAAATGTTTCAAAAGATTTTTGTACCTTTGTAGCATAATAACTAAAAAACAATAACTATGAAGAAGATTCTTGGCCTCGATTTAGGTACAAACAGCATCGGTTGGGCAGTGGTTGATGCTGATGAAATTGCTCGTGAGAATGCAACTACTTTTTTAAAGCCATATACCATCAGTTCTGCAGGAAGTAGAATTATTCCAATGTCAGCAGATATCATAGGAGATTTTGAAAGGGGTAATTCAATATCCCAAACAGCGGAAAGAACTAGACTCAGAATGGTCCGTCGTCTTCGCGAACGTAACCTTTTACGCCGTGAAAGATTGTTACGCACGTTGAATACTATAGGATTCTTGCCTGAGCACTTTACTGCTCAGATAAACAGGTATGGTAAGTTTATTGATGACACTGAGCCTAAATTGGCCTGGCGTAGAAACGCGGAAGGAAAAATGGAATTCTTATTTCAAGATTCATTTAATGAAATGTTAGCGGATTTTGCCATGCATCAGCCTCAACTAATAGCCGATGGCAAAAAAGTTCCTTATGATTGGACTATCTATTTTCTTCGCAAAAAAGCTCTAACACAGAGAATCTCTAAAGAGGAACTTGCATGGATATTACTGCAATTTAACCAGAAACGCGGCTATTATCAACTACGTGGTGAAGAGGAAGAAGAAAAGTCAAATGAAACAATCGAGATTATCAGTGCCCAAATTCTATCAGTAGAGCAAAAAGAAAAAGACAAAAAATATGAAAAATATTGGTATGAGATGAATCTCGACAATGGAATGGTTTATCGTGCATCATTCTATAATGACGTGTCGAAATGGAAGGGAGAGACAAAAGACTTCGTCTTAAAGACAACCGTGTTAAAGGATGGTAGTAAAAAGAACGAGTTATCTTTCCTTCCTACCACTGACGAGATAGAGAGAATGGATCCTCAGAGAAAAGCTAAGATGTACGCCAAAATAAAACTACGTACGGAAAAAGATATTGAGAACAGTCATAAAACTGTAGGAAGCTATATATATGATGCCCTACTGCAAAAACCTGACCAAAAGATTATTGGGAAACTTGTTCGGACTATTGAAAGGAAGTTCTACAAAGAGGAACTCATTAGGATTCTTGAAACACAACAAGAACTAATTCCCGAGTTGAAAAATGAGGATTTATATAATAGATGTATTGAAGAATTGTATTCCACCAATGAAGCTCATCGGAACAATATCTCCAAACCCGATTTCGTAAATTTGTTCGTAAACGACATCTTGTTTTATCAGCGTCCATTGAAAAGCAAGAAATCACTCATTGATAACTGTCCTTATGAATTCCATACAGACAAAGATGGGAATATTCGTCCTATCAAATGTATTGCTAAATCAAATCCTCTTTTCCAAGAATTCAGACTTTGGCAATTCGTCCAAAACCTTCGCATTTACCAGCGTGAAAGAATTACCAGCGACGGCCAACTGGACTTGTTTGGCAATACAACAAAGGGAAATCTACAAACAGATGTTGACGTAACAGAAGAGCTACTTAAGAATGAAGATGACTATGTCAAACTTTTTGAATGGCTTAACGACAGGTCAACCATCAAACAAGACACATTACTGAATTCCTATTTCAAAATAAAGAAGGAAAAAGGAAAAGACAAATATCCTTTCCGTTGGAACTACGTGGAAGACAAGGAATATCCATGTAACGAGACAAGAGCCACTATACTTGCAGGTTTGAGTAAATGCGGTATTAATACAGACATTCTTACCCATGAGAAAGAAATGAAGCTGTGGCATATACTCTACTCAGTAGAAGACAAAGTGGAGATTGGCAAAGCGATGAAGAACTATGCTGATAAGAACAATCTTAATGACAACTTCGCTGAAGTCTTTAGTAAACTAAAGCCTTTCAAGAAAGAATACGGTTCTTATTCAGAAAAGGCTATCCGCAAATTGCTCCCTCTCATGCGAATGGGGAAATACTGGAACAAGGATAATTTTGACACAAAAACACTAGAACGTATTGAAAGGATCATTACAGGCGAATTTGATGACACCATCAAGAATCGTGTTCGCGAAAAAGCCATCAAGCTAACAGAGACAAGCCAATTTAAAGGTTTGCCTGTATGGTTGGCATGTTATATTGTATATGACCGCCATTCTGAAGCAAAGGAAGTCGAGAAATGGGAAAAACCAGAAGACATTGACCGCTATCTGAGCTGTTTCAAACAACATTCATTACGTAACCCCATTGTTGAGCAAGTTATAACAGAAACCCTTCGTACCGTTCGTGATATATGGAAGAAAGAAGGACAGATTGATGAAATACACGTAGAATTGGGACGCGAGATGAAAAATCCTGCTGACAAGCGTAGGCAGATGACTGAGCGCATTCAACAAAATGAGAACACCAACTTGCGCATCAAAGCCATGCTGATGGAGTTTGCAAATCCAGACATGCACATTGAAAATGTACGTCCCTTCTCTCCAAGCCAGCAAGACATTCTACGAATTTACGAAGAGAATGCACTTGAAAATCTCACCAAAGAGGACGAACAGTATGAATTCATTGCTAAAGTGTCCAAGATGGCACAACCGTCAAAATCGGATATCATCAGATACAAGTGCTGGCTCGAGCAAAAGTACCAGTCACCATACACAGGAAACTTCATTCCACTCTCCAGATTGTTCACCACGGACTATGAGATAGAACACGTTATACCCAGGGCTCTCTATTTCGACGACTCGTTTAGCAACAAGGTCATCTGTGAGTCTGAAGTCAATAGTTTAAAAGACCGACAACTTGGATATGAGTTTATCAAGAAGAATGCAGGAAGAATTGTGCCACTAAGCCAAGGGGGAACTGTTCAAATCCAGACAGTGGAAGCATACGAGAAATTTGTAAAAGACCACTATGCAACTAATCGGATAAAAATGAAGAAATTGCTCATGGAGGATATTCCTGATGACTTCATCGAACGTCAACTTAACGATAGCCGTTACATTAGTAAAGTAGTTAAGAGTCTGCTTTCCAACATTGTTCGTGAGAAACAAGAAAACGGAGAATATGAGCAAGAAGCAGTATCGAAAAACCTCATTTCTTGTAATGGTACAATTACTGACCGTCTGAAAAAAGATTGGGGTATGAATGATGTATGGAACAGCATTATTCTGCCACGTTTTCAACGGCTTAACCAACTGACAGGTAAAAACTGCTTTACGACGCTAAACAAAGAAGGCCATGAGATTCCTAACATGCCCATAGAACTACAAAAGGGATTCAATAAAAAGCGTATTGACCATCGTCATCACGCAATGGATGCTATTGTCATTGCATGTGCTACTCGTGATCATGTAAACCTGCTCAACAACGAGGCTGCTCACTCCAAACATAATGTAAATCGCTATCAGTTACAAAAGAAGCTTAGACGTTTCGATAAAGCTGTTAACGGATATAGTAAGGAAATTGAAGTTGCAAAAGAGTTTCTGATGCCTTGGCAATCGTTCACTACAGATGCAAGACAAGTATTGGAGAATATCATCGTTAGTTTCAAGCAAAACCTTCGTGTCATCAACAAGACAACGAACTCCTATCAGCATTACGACAGCGAAGGTAAGAAAAAATTCCAGAAACAAACTAATGGTGACAGTTGGGCAGTACGCAAATCTATGCATAAAGATACCGTCTTTGGTGAAGTGAACTTGCGCAAGAAAAAGACCGTATCCTTGAATGAAGCTTTAAACAAGCCCAGTAGCATTGTCAATAAAGATTTCAAGAAGAAGGTAATTGAGCTTTTGAATGAAGGAAGAGACACCAAATACATCAAAAAGTACGTGGAAGATAATAAAGATGTATGGTCTGACATCAATCCTGCAAAAATAGAGGTTTACTATTTCACAAAAGATGAAAAGAAGCGCAATGGAGAACCTAAAGAGCGCTATTTTGCCACACGTAAGTCCATAGACAGCAGTTTCGACCAAAAGAAAATCAAAGAGAGTGTGACTGACACAGGCATCCAAAAGATTCTTTTAGCACATCTAGCGGCAAAAGAAAACAACCCAGAACAAGCCTTCTCTCCTGATGGCGTTGAGGAAATGAACCGCAACATTGTTGCTCTTAACAAAGGAAAGTTCCACCAGCCAATATTAAAAATACGAGTTTATGAGAAAGCCGATAAATTTTCAGTAGGGCAGACAGGAAATAAGACCAAGAAGTTCGTGGAAGCAGCAAAAGGAACAAACCTTTTCTGGGCCATCCTTGGTTCTGAAAAAATAAACAAGGAAACTTGCAAATCAGAAATTGTCCGTTCTTACCTGACCATACCTCTCAATATTATGATAGACTGCCAAAAGAAATATGGTTCAAAATGGAAGGTAAATATTGAAACATATCTGAAAGAGAAAGATTTGATTAATGCAGAGGAAAAACTACTGTTCACCTTATCACCCAACGACCTTGTGTATTTACCAACTAAAAAAGAAGCTCAAAACAACATAGAAATAATTGATAAAAAACGGATATACAAATTTATTGATCCTGGCATGAATACAGGTAACTTCATACCTTTTACTGTAGCCAAGACTATCTTCTCTACTAAGTTTTCTGATCAAAAGAAAATTGGAGTAGAGATTCCTATTCAGGATGAGTTTGGACTTGGAAGTCAAGGGTCAAAAAGCCCTCGTTCCATAACTGGCGAAATGATCAAGGAAACTTGCATCCCCATTAAGGTCGATAGACTCGGTAACATAATAAAAATTGGATAAGATTCTAATTGCCTATGATCAAGAAAACCCTATGTTTTAGCAACCCTGCCTACCTCTCTTTGAGAGATGCCCAACTGGTAATTAAACTGCCTGAGGTAGAAAAGGCCGACAACCTCACTGAGTACTTCAAGAAGTCAGCAGAAGTGACGCGAGCTATTGAGGACATTGGCGTCGTAGTGCTCGACCATAAGCAGATTACCATCACACAAGGGGCACTTGAGGCATTGCTTGCGAACAATTGTGCGGTCATCACTTGTGATTCAAATCACATGCCCGTAGGCTTACTGCTTCCATTAGTAGGAAACACCACTCAGAATGAAAGGTTCCGCGACCAGCTAGATGCATCCCTACCCTTGCGCAAGCAGCTGTGGCAACAGACCATGCAACAGAAAATTCGGAATCAGGCAGTAGTTTTAGAAATGTGTTCAGAGGCGGAAACAAAGTGTATGCAAGTATGGGCCAATGATGTTCGGAGTGGCGACCCTGACAACTTGGAAGCCCGGGCCGCCGTATATTATTGGAGCCATTTGTTTGGTCACATTCCAGGTTTCATAAGAACCCGTGAAGGCATCGCTCCAAATAATCTTCTAAACTATGGCTATGCCATTCTACGTGCTGTCATTGCTCGTTCGTTAGTGGCCAGTGGCCTGCTGCCTACATTGGGCATTCATCATCACAACCGCTACAATGCCTATTGTCTGGCTGACGATATTATGGAACCTTACCGCCCATACGTTGACCGTCTGGTTTATGACATCACTGAACAATATGGTGTAGATGTTGAGCTTTCAAAGGACATCAAGTCTGAATTACTCTCCATCCCTACCCTTGATGTGGTGATTGGCGGCAAACGTAGTCCACTGATGGTTGCCACTGCACAGACTACTGCTTCTCTTTACAAGTGTTTCAGCGGAGAACTAAGGAAAATTGTATATCCGGAGTTATGATTGCAGAGCGTTTCAGTGAATATAGGGTTATGTGGCTTTTGGTGCTTTTCGACTTGCCTACGGAAACAAAGAAGGACATTCGTGAATATGCCAAGTTTCGTAAGCGGCTGATACAGGATGGTTTCACCATGTTTCAATTCTCTATCTATGTCCGTCATTGTGCCAGCATGGAGAATGCTGAAGTTCATCGCAAAAGAGTAAAGGCCATATTGCCTGAGTTTGGGAAAGTCGGTATCATGTGTATCACAGACAAGCAATTTGGGAATATCGAACTTTTCTATGGAACCAAACCGCAACTGCCTAACGCTCCGGGTCAGCAATTGGAGTTATTTTAGAAAAGGAGAATTCCATCTCTAAGACGGAACTCTCCTTTTTCATTGCACCATTTTTCTTTTTCTAATTCTCTTCGCAATCAACTGGTTTTCAACCTTTTTCTCCAATCCAGTTGTTTATGCTGGTGCAAAGATACTAATTTTTTAGCAAATCACAACTTAAACTGATTGCATCTGACAAGACAAGCGGTTGTTTATGCTGGTGCAAAGATACTAATTTTTTAGCAAATCACAACAGTCTAATGTCAACCATTTCATATCGTTGTGTTGTTTATGCTGGTGCAAAGATACTAATTTTTTAGCAAATCACAACATGTTGGCGGTAGTAGTTCTGACTGGGTGCGTTGTTTATGCTGGTGCAAAGATACTAATTTTTTAGCAAATCACAACGATATTGTCGAGGACTACAACGACCAGAAGGTTGTTTATGCTGGTGCAAAGATACTAATTTTTTAGCAAATCACAACTTAGTTTTAGCGTAACTTTTTATGCTTTTTGTTGTTTATGCTGGTGCAAAGATACTAATTTTTTAGCAAATCACAACGTATAAAAAAGAGAGGCATCCCGTCGGGGGGTTGTTTATGCTGGTGCAAAGATACTAATTTTTTAGCAAATCACAACTACATAGCAGCGGCAATATCCGTTAGTAATGTTGTTTATGCTGGTGCAAAGATACTAATTTTTTAGCAAATCACAACAAGCAATATGTTATAACCTCGCACACGGGTGTTGTTTATGCTGGTGCAAAGATACTAATTTTTTAGCAAATCACAACATATGCTTTGTCATATTCATTATTATCTCGTTGTTTATGCTGGTGCAAAGATACTAATTTTTTAGCAAATCACAACGTCAGATCCACGGTAAAGCCATTGGGCGCAGTTGTTTATGCTGGTGCAAAGATACTAATTTTTTAGCAAATCACAACGATAAAGATGTATACTCAAGCAATTCAGAGGTTGTTTATGCTGGTGCAAAGATACTAATTTTTTAGCAAATCACAACACTCCGACGTTCTCATCAAGGATAGCTTCGGTTGTTTATGCTGGTGCAAAGATACTAATTTTTTAGCAAATCACAACGAACGAACAAAATGGTCAATCTTACCCCATGTTGTTTATGCTGGTGCAAAGATACTAATTTTTTAGCAAATCACAACAAGCAAACGAAGCACCAGAGACACTATATCGTTGTTTATGCTGGTGCAAAGATACTAATTTTTTAGCAAATCACAACAAAGATTCGATTCATTCCATTGCGTTATCGTTGTTTATGCTGGTGCAAAGATACTAATTTTTTAGCAAATCACAACCGAGCAGCAGACACAGCACCAGCGAGAGCGGTTGTTTATGCTGGTGCAAAGATACTAATTTTTTAGCAAATCACAACGTAATTCCGTCAATGGTCACGCCGTTGAACGTTGTTTATGCTGGTGCAAAGATACTAATTTTTTAGCAAATCACAACGGCGCGCACTGGGTGGGCTTTCGCCTGCCCGTTGTTTATGCTGGTGCAAAGATACTAATTTTTTAGCAAATCACAACAATCTTTGGATAAAGCCAGCCAAAGCGTTGGTTGTTTATGCTGGTGCAAAGATACTAATTTTTTAGCAAATCACAACAAGTAAGTGGATTATTATTATTTTCCTTTAGTTGTTTATGCTGGTGCAAAGATACTAATTTTTTAGCAAATCACAACTTTAATGGAAGTTTCATTAATTCATATTTGTTGTTTATGCTGGTGCAAAGATACTAATTTTTTAGCAAATCACAACGGTGTTCGCTTTCTCTGCCCTGGCTACGAAGTTGTTTATGCTGGTGCAAAGATACTAATTTTTTAGCAAATCACAACCCTCTAATGCGGGTATCGTGATAGATGCTTGTTGTTTATGCTGGTGCAAAGATACTAATTTTTTAGCAAATCACAACAGTAATCAATCTTATCCTTGATTGTTTCACGTTGTTTATGCTGGTGCAAAGATACTAATTTTTTAGCAAATCACAACATATTAAAGAATTATGACAAAGTCAAAAAAGTTGTTTATGCTGGTGCAAAGATACTAATTTTTTAGCAAATCACAACAGAAACTTGCAGGAGTACGTGAGTATATCAGTTGTTTATGCTGGTGCAAAGATACTAATTTTTTAGCAAATCACAACAAATAGCGGCAATTTCCAGAACATGAAAAAGTTGTTTATGCTGGTGCAAAGATACTAATTTTTTAGCAAATCACAACCGTCGGCATCGTATGACTTCATCAGCGTCGGTTGTTTATGCTGGTGCAAAGATACTAATTTTTTAGCAAATCACAACAGTATGACTGATGTAATTACCAGGTTTAGAGTTGTTTATGCTGGTGCAAAGATACTAATTTTTTAGCAAATCACAACGAAAAGAATATGAAAAAGATTTCGTTTCTCGTTGTTTATGCTGGTGCAAAGATACTAATTTTTTAGCAAATCACAACCTTTTTCTATTCGTACATTTTTATGCTTGGGTTGTTTATGCTGGTGCAAAGATACTAATTTTTTAGCAAATCACAACCGTGCTCGGTGGGCATATCTCGGCACCACAGTTGTTTATGCTGGTGCAAAGATACTAATTTTTTAGCAAATCACAACTGGGTGGGGTTCGTTTCTGCCGGACTTGTCGTTGTTTATGCTGGTGCAAAGATACTAATTTTTTAGCAAATCACAACAAGAATAACGTTTACGCTTGGCGCAACATAGTTGTTTATGCTGGTGCAAAGATACTAATTTTTTAGCAAATCACAACGATTTAGTTATATTCCTATCTTTAGGAATAGTTGTTTATGCTGGTGCAAAGATACTAATTTTTTAGCAAATCACAACACCCTTACATGATAGCTATGGCGAGCTTTGAGTTGTTTATGCTGGTGCAAAGATACTAATTTTTTAGCAAATCACAACAGAGTTGGATGATGACGAGCTGAAGCCTGTGTTGTTTATGCTGGTGCAAAGATACTAATTTTTTAGCAAATCACAACGTTAGTTCTAAAATCTTCAGCCGTACCGACGTTGTTTATGCTGGTGCAAAGGTACTAATTTTTAGCAAATCACAACCAAAAGTCACACACATGATTTTGACTTTCGTTGTTTATGCTGGTGCAAAGGTACTAATTATTTTTGTAAATCACAACATGACTTGCATGATTTCCAGTCCTACTATGTTTGAGCTGGTGTATAAAAGTGCTGGAGATGATGTATAAAAGTGCTTGAGATTGATACTAAAAACGGCCACTTTTTAGGTATAATGTCAAGCACTTTTACACACGAAACCATGCATTTTGACACATGGGCTCACTCCCTCTTCTCGTACTCGATGCCTTGATAGAGTTTGGGCTTGCCTTTCGAGCATTCCGGAAGGATATGGAGGCGAACGCCGCGGATGTGCTTCTCGGGGTCGAAATCTTCGGGGTTTTCTACTTTGTCGCTCTCTATCTCGAGCTTCAGCAGGCCCCAGTCGTTCAGCTGTACCCTCAGGCCTTGTCGCAGGCAGGCGTTTATGACTTCCGCAAAAGCGACGCGCATACCGACAACTTCAGCTCTTGTCGTGTTCAGCCGCTTGGCGACAGCTTCTTCAATGTGTCTGGTACTTGCTTTGCCAATGTAATCAACCTTGGCCTTATACTTCCCTTTGCTGGAACGGGAAGAATTGTTTTCTTTTACTATTTTATATTTCATATTTTGATACTTCTTTTGATATTGATTGCTTACTTCTCATAGATTCATTGTTACTTTCTCCTTGAACAATAGGCGTGCTCTGGCGCATGAATTCTCTCGAGAATTCAGGAGATTGGACCGAGGTATCGATTCAAGAGAAGGCGACCATGAACGAGCGACGCGTGCTCAAAGTCCTCGAGACCCCAACACCTACCTCCATCGCGCTGAAAAATCGATGTACAAAGGGTTTCAGGCAAGGTAGGTGTTGGTCAAACACCTACCTAACACCTACCTAACACCTACCTCAACACCTACCTCCTCAGGCCACCTTGACGGGAACGACCTTGTAGAACATGACATTACCGCGATGGGTGTGTTCGAAACCCATTTCCTTCATGGCCAGACCCAAGTGAACCTTGGTGCTGTGAGTGCTCTTGACCGAAGGATACTCCTTCTGAATCAGCCTGATGATTTCGCCGCTGTTCATGGAAACGGAACTCTCACCCTCTTCAGGCTTGCGGAAACAGCAACCTACAATCTCGGCGATGTCCTTCTGTTCGACGTAATTCTGGTTCAGCTCCTGAATACGGGCCACCTCAGCATTGTCAAACCAGTAGGGAGCATTCAGCTCACGAATCTCATGAAGCACCTGAGCATACAGCTGGTCATAGTTGATGTTGCCTGAGTTGTCAATCATCTGCCCCTGAGGAATGGTCAGGCAGATGTAGCGACGAGAGCCCGTTGCATCCGTCAGCGGATGAGGGTTGTTGGTCGTTGCGACAAACGAGGCAAAGCGCAGACGGTCTTCCTGAGAGGCACCATAGATGGGGCGGCCGTTCACCTTGCTCTTGGAGAGCGTCTGCTTGAGGGCCGCGTGCTGGCTGGGACGGATGGCCTCCAGCTCATCAAGGTTTACCAGAAGATTGTTGGTCAGCGCCATCTCCTTGTCAAACTTGTTCGACAGGTTCAGGTGGTCCAGATAATAGGAGCGGAGCTGTGGGGGAAGGATGCGACGCACAAAGGTGGTCTTGCCACATCCCTGGGCTCCAATCAGCGTGGGTACGCACTCATTACCGTGAATCGTGTCTATCTGCTGCCAATGGGCTACCATCGACCGCATCCAGACAGCCAGGAAACTGTGTTGCTCAGTACTGATGCCAGGCAGGCGGCCGAAAAGCAGGGCAACATGGTTCTGTCCGTCCCACTGGGGCAAGCCTTCCAGGTAGTCGCCGATGGGATTGAAAGCAGGAACCTCTTCAGAGTTCAGCAGTTCAACAATGTCTGCCTTGGGGTTCCCTCCTTCACAGATATCCTCGCGCTTGGCACGGATAATGATACTGTTCAATGCCTCCTGAGTCAGCACTCGCCACGAGGGGAGGCCGTCAGCTACAGGCAAGGTTGCAAACTCTACCTTACCGCTCAAGATGTTTCGGCGGAAAAGGTAATTCTCATGAAGAAACAGCTCAGCTGCGAGCATTCCTTCTTGGGAGGCAGGAAGCGCCTCACCGTTCAAAAGTAATTGTTTACTCATAAAACAGATAAACCAGATAATTAGTTAATAAAAAGTTCGTTATTGGCTAAGAGAGGCTATAGTGTTTTTCAACTGCATTCTTGCCGAGTGCAAAGGTACAAAAAATTCCTGACGCTTGCAAATGATTAATTGTAAAAGTCTGTTAAATTAACAATTGAGGCAGGTAGGTGTTGAGGTAGGTATCAGGTAGGTCATAGGTAGGTGTTTGGCCAACACCTACCATGCTTCAAACCCAGTGTACATCGATGTTTCAAGGCGATAGAGGTAGGT
>JAIKZS010000029.1 GCA_024682035.1 Bacteroidaceae bacterium | reverse complement strand
TTCATTATTAAAATACTGTAATGCCCTGAAGGAAAGACAAAGACTGCATAGCCATCACGTTGCCCCACATAACGAGTACCCATGTTTTGGATCTTAATCTTCTGTTTGTCGGACATGCCTTCGGGGGGGCATGGTACATATACTTGGGCTGTGGTGTTGGAGGGGATGGTGATGTCCCATTGGAAGGTGTTGCCTTCTTTGCGCCAGGCGCTTTTGATGAGACCGTAAACGGACTGGTAGGTGGCGTTGACGTGCTGCAGGCCTGGGATGGGGGTGGGACGCATTTGGACTTCCTTGAAACCTGGGGAGGCTGGGGCAATGCCGGCCAGGTAGTCGTAGAGCCAGATGACGAGATCGCCCAAGAGCATGACGTGATTGCCTGAGTTCATGGCTGGATCGGCTGTGTTGCCATTCCAGAGTTCCCAGATGGTGGTGGCGCCGTTGGCTACCATATAGCCCCAACTGGGATAGGTGGTGCTGGTGGCTATCTGCAGGGCCAACTCGCCATAGCCGTTGTCGGTGAGCCCTCGCATGAGTTGCTGGATGCCCACCACGCCTGTGCTGACGTGACTGCCGAAGTCGTTGACGGTGGTGCGAATGATGTTGTCGATGACGCGTTGGCGCTCGGATTCGCTGACCATGCCAAAACGCAGGGGCAGGAGGTTGGCCGTAACGGTGTTGTTGTCGTAATAGCCTTCTTCGGGGTTGTAGTATTTTTTGTTGAAGGCTGCTTGGGTGGTTTGGGCTTCTTGCTGGTAGAAAGCC
The DNA here is from genome assembly GCA_024682035.1 of Bacteroidaceae bacterium. Lineage (GTDB taxonomy): Bacteria > Bacteroidota > Bacteroidia > Bacteroidales > Bacteroidaceae > Bacteroides. The sequence continues at coordinate 23,395 of JAIKZS010000029.1, read as the reverse complement.
TCATCGGCTGAGAGGCCTTGCAGGGCGGCAAACTTGCTCATGAGCTGACAGAAATGGTAATAGTAGGCCGTGGAGATGACCCCTGGTGCCGTGATGCGTGAGGGGTCTTGCGAATGGATGAGCTCTGGTCGTTCGGGAGGCATACACCAGTCGCCATAGGTATCTTTGGTGATGATGCCATCGACGGCATAGGTGGCTTTCATGTAGGCCAACCACTTCTGCATGGCAGGATAGTGCTGCAAGATGGGTTGCACGTCGCCATAGCGCTCGTACAGCATGTCGGCAACGGTGAGGAATGCACCAGGCCACGTCATATTATCACTGCGGATATCCCAGAAGGCAGGGGCCACATCGGGCAGACTACCTGTCTCGTTTTGCTCGGCTGCAATGTCGTTCAGCCATTTGGCATAGAGGTGGTGGTTGTTGAACACATAGCTCTCGCCATAACAGCCGGTGGTGCGATCGCCTAACCATCCCATGCGCTCATCACGTTGCGGACAGTCGGTGGGCATGCCTCGGTAGTTGCCCCGAATGCCCCAGGTGGCATTGGCATATATCTTGTTCAGGGTGTCGTTGGAGCTTTCAAAGGTGCCTGTGGTGGCCATCTCATCGTATAGCACATGGCCCTCGAAATCAGTTAGTGAGGGCTGGTAGGACAGACCTTTGACTTGCACATAGCGGAAGCCGTGATAGACGAACACGGGGTGCCAGGTGAATGGCTGACTGTCTTTGAGGATGACTTCATCTTTGGGCTCGGAATAGCGCAGGTTGGCCGTGTAAAGGGTACTGTCGGCTTGGAGGGTTTCGGCAAAGTGCAGGGTGATTTTGTCGCCCGACTGCCCCTTGACTTTCATTTGTACCCACCCTACCATGTTTTGACCCATGTCGAGCACATAGGCGTCTTTGCCTACGGCATGGATGGCCACAGGGTGCAGGGTGTCCATGACGCAGATGTTGGGATTCATTTGTGCCGTGAGAGTTCCCTTGGGGGCTTGCATGGTTTCTACGGGCATCCACATGGAGGCATCGAAACCGGCTTGGGTCCACCCTGGCATTTCCTTGTTGGCGTCATAGATTTCACCATCGAACTCGTTGTTGGCCTGGATGGGACCATCGACTGATAGTTTCCATGTGTCGTCTGTGCAGATAACCTGGGTGGTGCCATCGGCATATTCCACCTCGAGCTGCAACAGGAGTTGGGGCACGCCATAGTGCTCGACGTCTTTGCTGGATGGCTGACCTGGCATGCGCATGGATACCCATCGGCCATTGCCCAACACCACACCGATGGCATTGTGGCCACTGATGATTTGCTGGGTAACATCGAAGGTATTGTACTTCACTTCTTTATTATAGTTGGTAGGGCCAGGGGCGAGTTGCTGCTGACCAATGCGTTGGGCGTTGAGGTAAGCCTCATACAAACCCAGTCCGCTGATGTATAGCGTAGCTCGCGACACATCTTTGGATGCCACGTTAAACTCGGTGCGCAGGTAACGGGCAGGCACGACGGTATGGCCTGAGAGGTGATCAACGGGGAATGGTCGATGCCCTATCCACTGCCCTTTCCAGTCGGATGCCTGCAACAATCCCATGCTGAAGGTGTTGGGGGTACTCCACTCCGACGCACCACGGTTGGTTTGCAGTTTCACCTTCCAATAGACTTGTTGCCGACTGTTCAGGGGTTGTCCTTTATAAGTCACGAAAGCCGACGAGTCGGAGGCTACCTCACCAGAGTCCCACAAATCGCCTATGCCAGCATGCAGTTTTTCCTTGCTGGATGACACCAAGATGTGATAGCCGGTTTGGCGCACCTCATTGGCCTGGCACTGTACGACCCAACTGAAACGGGGCACAACCACATCGATGCCCAAAGGATTGGTGAGCAGTTCAACTTGCTGGTGCACAGAGGTAACCTTGGCTTTTTGGGAACATGAGGTGGCCAACAGGGTAAAGGCCATCAGGTAGAGGGCTATAACGTATTTCATGGCTTCTTTCATTATAACAATAGGTCAAAAATAGTATTTTCTGAACTTTATCGCAAAAAAGAATAAAAAAAAAGAAGCAAATGAATATTATTTCAAAAAAATGTCGTATATTTGCAACCGTTTAGAATATTTATTCAAAAAATGAGAAAGAAAACAGATCGATTAAAAGCCATTAAATTGATTATCTCCAGCAGGGAAATTCGCTTGCAGGAAGATTTAATGACGGAACTGGAGAAGGTGGGTATCAAGGTTACGCAAGCCACCTTGTCGAGAGACCTGAAACAGCTGAAAGTGGCGAAAGCTGCTAATCATGACGGCAACTATGTGTATGTGTTGCCGAACGAGGTGGTGTATAAACGACAGCCTCATCAGAAAATCAATGAGATGCTGAATGCCAGCGGACTGGTGTCGGTGGATGTGGTGCCTAACATTGCGGTGATACATACGCGACCAGGTTATGCCAGTGGCATGGCGTATGATATTGATACCAAGAAGCCTGATGGCGTGCTGGGTACCATTGCTGGTGATGACACCATTATGATGATTACTTCTAAACAACTGACTAAGAAAAAGGTAATGGAAATATTGTCGATGGTATTCCCAAAACCAGAAGAAGAAGATAATAATAATGACTAATATGGAGAATAATGAGATTGAGGTGATGGTGGCCGACCCCAGCCACGTATCTTATGTGAATACTATCTTGGATACCATCAGGGAAGCGGCTAAGGTGCGTGGCACTGGTATCGCTGAGCGTACTTATGATTATGTGGCTACCAAAATTAAAGAGGGGAAGGCCGTGATAGCTTTGAAAGGGGATGAGTTTGTGGGGTTCTCGTATATTGAAAGCTGGGGCAACAAGCAGTTTGTGGCTACCTCGGGCTTGATTGTGCATCCTGATTTCCAAGGACAAGGCATTGCTAAACGTATCAAGGATGCGACTTTTAAATTGGCTCGACTGCGTTGGCCGTGGGCCAAGATTTTTAGTCTGACGAGTGGTGCGGCTGTGATGAAGATGAATACGGAACTGGGCTATGTGCCAGTGACTTTTGCACAACTTACGGATGATGATGCGTTCTGGAAGGGGTGCGAGGGGTGTATTAATCATCATATCTTAATGGAGAAGAATCGTAAGTTCTGTATTTGTACGGCGATGTTGTATGACCCAAAACAGCACCCGGAAGATCCTTATAGGGTTTAGTGGATAGTGGATAATGGATAATTTGCCAAAGGCTTTTGACTTTTGACCTAATATTCAATAACCCATAAACAATAAACAATAAACATTAAAAGATATATGAGTAAGAAAAAAGTAGTAGTGGCATTTAGTGGCGGACTGGATACGTCGTTTACTGTGATGTATCTGGCTAAGGAAAAAGGATATGAAGTGTACGCAGCAAGTGCTAACACGGGGGGATTTAGCAAGGAGCAATTGAAACAGAATGAGGAGAATGCTTATAAGCTAGGTGCTGTGAAGTATGTTACCTTGGATGTAACGCATGAGTATTACGAGAAGAGCTTGAAATATATGGTGTATGGCAATGTGTTGCGCAATGGTACCTACCCTATTTCAGTGAGCTCGGAACGTATTTTCCAGGCATTGGCCATTGCTCGCTATGCGAACGAGATTGGGGCTGATGCTATAGCGCATGGCTCAACGGGGGCTGGTAATGACCAGGTTCGCTTTGACATGACTTTCTTGGTGATGGCTCCTGGTAAGGAGATCATTACTTTGACCAGGGATATGACGCTGAGCCGTCAGGATGAGATTGATTACTTGAACAAGCATGGGTTTGCTGCTGATTTCGCTAAACTGAAATACTCATACAACGTGGGTTTGTGGGGTACCAGCATTTGTGGAGGCGAGATTTTGGACTCTGCACAGGGTTTGCCTGAGAGTGCTTACTTGAAGCACTGCACCAAGGAGGGTAGCGAGCAATTGCGCCTGACTTTCGAGAAGGGTGAACTGAAGGCGGTGAACGATGTGAAGTATGACGACCCTATCAAGGCTATTCAAAAGGTGGAGGAGATTGGGGCTGCTTATGGCATTGGACGTGACATGCACGTGGGTGACACGATTATTGGTATCAAGGGTCGTGTGGGATTCGAGGCTGCTGCACCCATGCTGATTATTGGGGCGCATCGCTTCTTGGAGAAATATACACTGAGCAAGTGGCAACAGTACTGGAAGGACCAGGTGGCTAACTGGTATGGGATGTTCCTGCACGAGAGTCAGTACCTGGAGCCTGTGATGCGCGACATCGAGGCTATGCTGACGACCTCACAACGACATGTGAATGGTACGGCTATCCTGGAACTGCGCCCCTTGGGCTTCTCTACCGTGGGTGTAGAGAGTCAGGATGACTTGGTGAAGAATAAGTTTGGTGAATATGGTGAGATGCAGAAGGGATGGACGGCAGAGGATGCCAAGGGCTTCATCAAGGTGTCATCGACGGCACTGAGGGCTTTCTATGCATCGCATTCTTTTGATGATGAAAATATTAATGACTAATACTATGGAAGAGAAAAAATTAAGAAGATCGAGAACAGACAAAATGGTAGCCGGCGTTTGCGGTGGCCTGGGTAAGTATTTCGCATTGGATCCTACTATTCTGCGTGTGGTTTTTGTATTGCTGTTGATTTTCGCAGGTACTGGCTTGTTGGCTTACCTGGTGATGTGGTTGGTGATTCCTTACGAAAACTGATGCTATGATAAAGGTAGGTATTATTGGTGGTGCTGGTTATACGGCTGGCGAACTGATCAGGTTGCTACTGAACCATCCGGAAGCGGAGATTATGTTTGTGAACAGTAAGAGTAATGCTGGACACAAGATTACGGATGTGCATGGGGGATTGCTGGGGGAAACGGATATGATGTTTACCGACGAGTTGCCCCTGGAGGCGATTGATGTGCTGTTTTTCTGCATGGGACATGGCGACACACGCCAATTTCTGGAGAGTCACACCTTGCCTGAAGGACTGAAGGTGATTGACTTGTCGATGGACTACAGACTGAAGGATGAGAGTCATGATTTCGTGTATGGCTTGCCCGAACTGAACAGGCGTGCCACTTGCACGGCTCAGCATGTGGCGAACCCCGGATGCTTTGCTACGGCCATTCAGCTGGCTTTGCTGCCTTTGGCTAAGCACTTGATGCTGAACGATGATGTGATGGTGACTGCCATTACGGGTAGCACGGGTGCTGGTGTGAAGCCACAGGCAACCAGTCATTTCAGTTGGCGTGATAACAACCTGAGTGTATATAAGGCGTTTCGACATCAGCATGTGCCTGAAATCAAACAATCGCTGAAACAGTTGCAACAGAGCTTTGACCACGAGATTGACTTTATTCCGGTGCGTGGCGACTTTCCTCGTGGCATCTTTGCCATGGTGACGGTCAAGACGAAGATGGAGCTCGACGAACTGTATCGCATCTTTATCGACTATTACGAGGCTGACTCGTTCACCCATGTGATCAGAGAGAATATTGACCTGAAGCAGGTGGTGAATACCAACAAATGCTTGCTGCACCTGGAAAAAGAGGGCGACAAACTGTTGGTGATTTCTTGCATAGATAATTTGCTGAAGGGTGCCAGTGGTACAGCTGTGCACAATATGAATTTAATGTTTAACCTGGAAGAGAAAGTGGGCTTGATGCTGAAGCCTTCGGCTTTCTAAAACAGGAAACTGTTTATAATCAATTTAAGATGAAACTATTTGACGTATATCCGCTCTTCAACGTGAATATTGTGAAGGGCAAGGGTTGCCATGTGTGGGACGACCAAGGCAACGAGTATCTGGATTTGTATGGCGGTCATGCCGTGATATCTATTGGTCATGCTCATCCGCATTATGTGGAGTGCATCAGTAAACAGGTGGCCACCCTGGGCTTTTACTCTAACTCAGTGATTAACAAACTTCAACAGCAACTGGCTGAGCGATTGGGGAAGGCTTGCGGATATGACGACTATAGTCTCTTCTTGATTAACAGTGGTGCTGAAGCGAATGAGAATGCCCTGAAACTGGCTTCGTTCCATACGGGCAGAACGCGTGTGGTATCTATCAACAAGGCTTTCCACGGACGTACATCGCTGGCGGTAGAGGCCACCGATAACCCCAAGATTATTGCACCTATCAATGCAAATGGACACATTACTTACTTGCCCATGAACGACATTGCTGCCATGGAGGCAGAACTGGCAAAGGGCGATGTGTGTGCCGTGATTATTGAGGGTGTACAGGGCGTGGGAGGCATCAGGATTCCTACCGATGATTACCTGTTGGCTTTGCGCGAGGCTTGCACTAAGTATGGCACCGTTTTGATTTTAGACGAGATACAGAGTGGGTATGGCCGAACGGGTAAGTTCTTCGCTCATCAATATAGTGGCATACGCCCTGACATGATTACCGTAGCCAAGGGCATCGGCAACGGTTTCCCGATGGCTGGCGTACTGATTAGTCCGATGTTCAAGGCTGTGTACGGACAACTGGGTACTACCTTCGGTGGTAATCACCTGGCTTGTAGTGCTGCTTTGGCTGTGCTGGACGTGTTTGAGCAGGAGCACTTGGTGGAGAATGCTGCCAAGGTGGGTAACTTCTTACTGGAACAGCTTCAGCAGGTGAAGGGCATCAAAGAGGTACGTGGCAAAGGACTGATGATTGGTCTGGAGTTTGAGGAACCGATAAAGGAACTGCGTTTGCGCTTGTTACATGAACAGCATGTGTTTACGGGGGCCAGTGGCACGAATGTGTTGCGCTTGTTACCACCTTTGTGCCTGAGCATGGACGAAGCGAAAACATTTATTGACAAACTAAACAAAGTATTATGAAAGTAGCCATTATTGGTGCTGGCAATATGGGAGGCGCCATTGCCAAAGGACTGGCACAGGGCAGTATTATTGCAGCAAAGGACATTTGTGTGTCGAACCCATCGCAGGGGAAATTGGATGCTTTGAAAGCGTCTTTCCCCGAGTTGAACACCACCCACGACAATCGGTTGGCTGCACAAGAGGCTGACATGGTGATTGTGGCTGTGAAGCCTTGGTTTGTGGAAGGGGTATTGAAAGAGATGCAACTTCGGAAGGACCAACTGCTGGTTTCGGTGGCAGCTGGCATTAGCTTTGAACAGCTGTCGGCCTTTGCCGGTTGCGATGACATGACCATGTTTCGACTGATTCCCAATACGGCCATTAGTTTGCTGCAAAGCACCACCATTATTGCTTCATGCCATGCCAGTCAAGAGCAAGAACAGCTGATGCTGAACATCTTCAACGAAATGGGCTTGTCTGTTTTGGTGCCCGAGGACAAGATGGCAGCGTGTACCTCGCTGACCTCATGTGGCATTGCCTATGTGCTGAAATACATACAAGCAGCTATTCAGGCAGGCATTGAGTTGGGGGTACGACCGAAGGATGCTTCGCAGATGGTGGCACAATCGGTGAAGGGTGCTGCTGAATTGATTTTACAGAACGGCTCTCATCCTGCTAGTGAAATAGAAAAGGTGTGCACGCCTGGTGGTCTTACCATTAAGGGTATTAACCAACTGGAGCATGATGGTTTTACGTCGGCTATCATTCATGCGATGAAGGCTTCGATGAAGTGAGTTGATAGTTGATAGTGGATAGTTGATAGGTTATAGGTTATAGATTATAGGTTATAGATTTAAATGAATGAAGAATGAAGAAGTATCCACACTCTCTTCATTCTTCATTCTTCATTCTTCATTAACTTCGTTGATTTTTGTCACGACTCGGCATAGTTCAAGCAAGCTTGACTCTGCCCTCGCTGCTCCAAAATTTCTTCATTTTTCATTGTTTAGAACAGTTTGTTGGGATATGCTCCTGCTTCTACCAACCCCTTGATCTTATCTACTACACTTTGACGATCTTCTGGATAGGTTACTCCGAACCACTTGCTGGTGGTGTCGAGCACTTCGCAGGTAGCTGTGCCATCGTTGATGAGTTTATCGACCATCAAAGGAATGAAGAACTCGCTCTTGAGGTTCGTCATGTTTTTCTCATCGCTCAAGAAGCTCTTGAAATAGTCCTGGCTATACTGGAAGTAGTCGGGAGTGAAGCCCCAGAAGTTCATACTGACTGGGGTTGTTTCTGGTGTGCTAACCCACTGTTCGTTATCATCAAGGTATTGAACTTGTCCATCACGACGCATGATCTTGGTGCGTTCTACCACTGAGGTAAGCAAGCGACGATCGTTGGTACCACAAATGCCACGACTCACGGTACCACTCTCACTCAACGTATTACCTACACGGAAGCCCACCATGGAGTAGGTGTTTTTGGACCCCTCGGGCAGAGCTGACAGCCATTTGCCCATGACCTCGAAACTGTCGCGACCATAGAAATCGTCGCAATTGATGACAGCAAAGGGCTCGTGGATGACAGGAGCGCCCATGAGCACAGCATGGTTGGTGCCCCAAGGTTTTTGGCGACCTTCAGGGCAAACGAAACCCTCGGGCAGGTCGTTGATGCTCTGGAATACCAGTTCGCAAGGGATGTGACCTTCATATTTTGAGATGATCTTAGCACGGAAATCGGCCTCGAAATCTTTGCGGATGACAAACACGAGTTTGCCAAAACCTGCATGAATGGCATCATAAATAGAATAATCCATGATGGTCTCGCCATTAGGTCCCAGACCATCGAGCTGCTTCAGGCCTCCGTAGCGGCTTCCCATACCAGCAGCCAGTAAAAATAAAGTTGGTTTCATAAATCAATATTTTGTTAATTAATAATAATATGCTCATTTAGAACGGATAACCAATGGCAAAATGAAGGGTCATGGCATCGTTCCACTTCGGTAAATTGAAATATCCACTCTTGCCTGTTTCGTAAGGAGCATGCAGCCCCAAGCCTAAATCAAGGCGGAACACCAGGAAGTCGAGGTCGTAACGCAAGCCCAAGCCTGTGCCCAAGGCCGTTTGCTTGAGCAGGTTCTTGAACCTGAATTGCTGATCTTCGGCATTCTCTCGGTTGCGGAGGTTCCACACGTTGCCGGCATCGAGGAAAATAGCTCCGTGGAGGTCGGCAAACAAACGGAAACGAAATTCTATATTGGCCTCCAAACGCATGTCGCCCATGTGCATGAAGAACAAGCGGTTATCTTCATCGAGTTTGTTGGCACCCGGACCAATACGTCGGGCAGGCCAAGCCCTCACACTGTTGGCACCACCCACATAGAACAGTTCTGTAAAAGGTGCATAGGTGGAATTACCATAGGCCCAGATGAAACCTCCTGTGGCACGCATGGCCAACGTCATGTCGTCGTTGAGCACATAATGGTAACGGAACTCGGTGTTCAGTTTGAGGAACTGTGCGAAAGGAGAACCCAAGAATTTCTTCCCACTCTCACCCCAGTCCTTACCTGCCAACTTATAGATGGCAGAGGTGACGTTGCCGGCTGAGGCAAAGGTGATTTGCCACCACTTGGTGTGCCTGATGCCACTGACCTTAGAATCGTCGAACGTCAAAGTATAGCTCATCTGGGGGATGAACTGGTTTTCCAGACTGGCATAGAGCCCCGGATTCTTGAAGTAAATCTCCCAAAATTCGTTGGTATGATCGGAGGTGGTGTTATAGGTAAGCTTCAACGGTGTGAGCGAATGTTTGTACTTGCTCGTGGGTTGGAACTCATAAGTAGCGCTACCACCAAAAGCACGCATGTGGTAGTATTTAGGGTGTACCAACTGCTTGGCATAGAGCGAGAAGGTGGTGGTGGCAGGGAAATCGTACTCACGATCACCGATGCGGGGAAATACCACGCGAGGGAAAGTGAGATCGGCGTTGATGCCCAACTCATAGCTATTCATGTCAGAAGAACTGTGCTTACCCGTTTGCCATTCGTAAGAACCTGTGAGGGAGAGACTGAGACTCTCGCCTGCCCCAAACACATTGTTGCGCGTTATGCCGAAGGAGGCACCAGGGCCCATCTGGTTATTGCTTTTCAATTTCACGTTGAAATCGGCCGTCACACTATAGGGCTTGTCCATCATCATGTTCATGATCACATCCAGGGTGTCGTTCACCAAGGCACTGTCGCGAGGTACATATTGCATTTCCTGATAGCGGAAAATACCCAGGTTGGCCAATCGTTCCTGAATGCGGGTCTGGCGTTGCAGACTGTATCGGGTGCGTGGGGCAGAGCTACTGATACCAGTGGAATCGTCCATGCGTCTCTTCATTCGATAATTATTGTAGTCGAGCCAGCGATACAGCATGTTGGGACGCACGGGCACCTTGTCGTAATAGTTAATCTTCACCCCACGATAGGTGGTGGAGTCGTTGGGCGCTTCGCCTTTGGCACCTACGAAATTGACTGTAGTACTGCCCACCACAAAAGGTTTCTGCGCTGCAGTGGGAAGTCCTTCGACGGGCACCACTCGCAAACTGACATGTCCACCTCCTGGCACTCGAGTGGTATCGGCCTGATAGGTAATATAATCTGGTCGGAAATAGAAATCGCCCACATTGCGCAACAGGTTACTCAGACGGGTGCGCTCAGCATTGAGGTCGTTGATGTTGAACTGGGTACCAGAAAGCAAGGAAGAATGACTGCGAGCACGCTCGAAGATGCTCATGGTGCGAGGCGTAAATCCCTTATAATAAACCGTATCGATGAAATAGGGCTGGTCCATATTGACCTTATACTGCAACCTGGCCTGCAAAGAATCGGTTTTATGCGGAATTACCTCGTAGGACACACTGCCACGAAAATAGCCATAGTCGCGCAAAATGTTCTTGGCAGCCTGGGTGCGAATGCCCGGATTGACGGTTGACATAAAAACGGGGTCGGCTGCAAAATGATTGAAAATCCATTTTCCCAAGCCTTTTTCGCTTTTGGCATAGGCATTGTAAATCCATAATCCTATAGGGAAGGGGATGCGTACGGACGAACTGCCTAACAGGGCGTTGTTGGGAGCTGTGGCCAATGCTGCAGTTACCTCTTCCAAAGCCAGGGTGCCCACGTCGCCCAGACTGTCGTTGCCCTGGATGAGCATGGGTTTCTGACCAATATAGAGCAACTCGCCCTCGGGCAAGTTCTTGGTGACTGAGCAGGCGCTGACTAACAACGCCACCAGCAAAAGCAATATGTTCTTTATCTTCGTCATCATCGTCATTTCTTTTTTCGTGCCCACATCCATAAGTCACTCAGGCGATCGAGCTTTTTACGATAGAGGAAACCTACACCGGTTTCGGTGATTTCGCCCTCTAATATATTTTCATAGTTTTTGTCATGGAAAGCACGAATGTAACGCGTGCCACCACTATCCACGCGATATTCTAACGACACATTGTCGATGAACGAATTCATGCTATTGGTGGCATTGGTGCCTGTTGATATTTTTCCACCAATGTTGATTTGCACCCTGTCGTTGAAAAAGCGTTGCGAGTAGCGGAAGGTGTAGTCGGTTTGTATGGCACCCGTGTTGAGCGACCTGTCTTCAATGCCCACACTGAACGAGGCTTTTGACATGGAGCCTGCCAACGAGTTGATTTGGCTTTGCAGCACACTGTTGAGGGCAGCACCCATGGTCAGACCATTAGAAGCTCCACTTGCACCCATGTACATGCCGGTAGCCAGCATGGTAATGGCTGCTTTGCTTCGCTCATCGACACTCATGGATTGCAGTTCGCTATCGATGGTACCATCGTTGGGGGCCGAAAGGTCAAAACTCAAATCGGGCGCTTCCAAGGTATTCTTGATAGAAACAGACACGTCGAAGTCGGTTCGCCGACTGCTATCGTCACCATCGCTGACAGCAGCTCGCACTCGCTCGGTGGCTGTCAGACTGAGGCGTGGATTCATCACATCGCCTCGCCAATCAACATAACTGCCTTGTGCTAAGGCAAATTCCTTTAATGGTATGATGGGCAGTGAATACTTCATGGTACCCCCCGTAAGGGTGTATCGGCCTGTAAGACTCATATCGCCTTGGGGGGTGTAAAGCATGTTGAGGTCGCCCCCACCCTGCAGTTCTACATACTTGCTGCCATCGTTGGTGAGATTGGCACGCAAACGAACGGCATCGTCTATATGCATCGTCATATTCATGTCAAGACCTCCTAACGACATGGCATTCTGCTCGTTTTTCGCATTATACAGACTATCGTCAAAAGAGACAAAGGTGACCAGACCGTCCAGGCGATCTTCAACCGTAAGAGGTGAGTTGGCCATGACATAGGTGGCATTGGTATCGCCCAACACATTCATCTGACCACGCATGACAAGTCCGGTTAAAGGTCCACGGATGGTGGCATCCATATCGACGAATATTTTACCAAACAGCAGACTTTCGCGTGTTTTGGGGGCATCGAGCAAGGTGTAATTATCGGCACGAAGGGACAACACGGCTGAGGGGTTGGAAAGGTCTCTGAAATCGACTACCCCCTTGACTACAAATGGGTTATCACTGGTAGTATAGATGGAGAAGTCGTTTAACACCATCTGATTGGCCGTGATGTAAACGGGACGATTGTCTAACTTGTAGTTGGCACCGGCTTGCTTGGAAGTGATAGACACATTGTCCATCTGCACCTTACCATTCAGTCTGGGCTTATCAGTTACACCCCGTAACTGCATATCGCCTTGCAGCTTGCCCAGAAAGTTTACTAAACCATCGGGCACAAAGGCATCGGCCACTCGAAGAGGGAAATCGGTCACATCAGCATCAATGTTCAAAGAATCACCCTTCAAAGTACCACTGGCCATGACCACTTGGTCGTCGTCGAGCATCAGATAAGAATCAACGTAATGCTTGCTGGCGCCCTCGGGCAACCAGGTAAGACCCATGTTCACGTTGCCGACTGGATGGCGCTCGTAGGTAAGCGAATCGATCATTGATTCGGCACTGACCTGTGAGGAGGTGGCCGACTCGAGGTAGGTGGCATCAACGGAAAGCAGACCACCCAATTGGGGCAAATAAGGCAAGACGGAGGAAAGGTCGTGCAACTGCAAGCGCGAGAGCTCGACCGTCATGTTCTGCAACGAGACGGTATCATTTTGATTACTACGCATTCGGAAACGCAGGCCCTCGTCACTTCGCATATCAACATGGGCATACAGGCGTTTGTCATGATTCAAATAAAGCCAATTATAGTCTTCGTTGAAATGGAACTTACGAAAAGCCACGATGGGCTCTGCAGGCGTAAGGTTCACCAATAAGCCGTTGGAACCACCATATTTGTCACCATCCAGAACAGGTTGGGCATTAAATCCCAGCAAAATGCCTGTCTTCCCCTTGCCATCGAGATAGTTGACGTTTACTTCAAAATCTTGGGTGCGAATATCACCGTCGAGATAAGCATGGAACACATAGCCAGGATTACGGGGACCATTGATGACACCTCCTTGGAAAGCCAAGTGGGAGGTGTCTTGGCGAAGGTTAAAGTAAAGGGTATCAAATTGTAACGAATCAACTTTAAGTCCGTGCAAGTAAGCCCGGCCGTTGATGCCCATTTCGGGCGTAAAGCCGTAGTTTACCAACACGTTGTCGAAAGAAATGCCCTCGGTGAGCAGATAGTCGTGCAAAGGGTTGTTTCTTCCTGCACGGACGCGTAAGCCTCCTGACGGCAAAGCAGCACGCAAGTCGTCATGGTTCAATTGACGGTTTTCGAATTGCTGTATCAACAATTGGTCGAAACGTTCCCCATCGGCTATGAGTTTATCGATGGTAGTCAGCGACTTAAAACGAAAATCGAGGTCGCCTCCCTTGATGTCAATCTGTGCTGAGTCGCGATGAGCCTCGCCTGTGATATGTAAGGCGAATGGTTTGTTTAATGGACGAGATGAAAAGCCCAACTTATAAAGGTTGACATCGGCAACCTGTAGGTCAACAGTGCCATTTAAATGGGGAACATCTGTACGCATGCTGCCATTGCCCGAGAATTGGAACAAATGGTTGTCGGCACTCAGATTGACCGATAACCGGTTGTTCTTCAAATCGCCCGTGGCGCTCATCTTTCGGATGTCCATCTCTTTGAACTGGATCTGGTCAATGGCTGCTTCAAATTGTGCAACCGACTTTGCAGAGGCGAAATCGATGCCTTGGCCCTTAGCGATGGCATGACCGGTGAAGAGATAAATGGAATCGAGGGGTAGGAAATGATTGACCGAGATGGAGTCCATACGGACATCAGCCTCATAAGATTCGTTCAGCAAGTGATAAGAACCATTGACCGTGGCACGACCACTGTCTTCGGTAAGCTGCAACGAGGTGCCCAGATGCATACCATCTAAACGCACGTATCCCGAAAGCAGCATGCTGTCGGGTATGACTACCGAGGGGTCGTCAGACTTGATGCCTGCCAAACCTAAAAGGAAACCCAAATCGCCCGTCTGCGCACGGAGGTCAAGATGACCACTACGAGCCAGTGAATCAGTTATGTTATACAGATAGCCATGGGTGGAGAAAGACAAGGCACCGGGCAGATCGGCTCGCAGCTGACTAATCTCTAACCTGTCTAATGTGCCAGTTACTTGAGAGCGTAACACCAATGGGTGGATGGGGTAACGACTGCGGAAGGCTTCGTTGAGCGAGTCTTTACCGATGACCGTCAGCACATCTTCTTTACCCAAACGTACATTCAAACGAGCTGTCAGGGGCTCTTGGGTGAGCCATTGGCTACCCACCATGGGCAGGGTGGCATTAACGGATGCCTCGCTGTTAGGGGTTAGCAATCGTAAATCGCTTAAATGCATGCCATCTTTATTGGCCAGGAATTGACCAGAAAGTGACGACACCTCGAATCCACTATGCTCGAAGCCATTCAAATCGTTGATAGAAACTTTAATATCAGGATCTTGATATAAAATGCTATCAACATCCAAGTGGAGATTATAAAAGGCCAAATGAGAGGGGTCGATGCCATTGGGCGGAGTATTTTGCTGCTTTTCTCCCATATCGAGGGAAATCTTCTTGCCGTCGAAGACGAAACTTCCAACTTCATAGCGCGCGTTGCCAAGATCTACCAGACCATCTTTTGCTTGGGCTTTGTTAACGAAGGTGCTCAGCGATAAGGTATCAAGGGGCATTTCAAAATCAACGCCTACCTGATCGAGTTGGAGTTGACCCACCCGGATAAGCCAATTAATCGGTTCGTCGTCGGTGGAGGGAGGAAGGGTATCAGCATAAGAAACAAACACTTGGGCATTGGCCAAGGATAGATTGTTGATAAATGCTTCTTGAAGGTTTAAGTCAACATGGCGACTCTGAACTTGAAGATGACCCACAGTACCCTTTACTAAAATGCCTTCTATCAGGTTGGCTGAGTTGAGGTGGGTATCGGTTATTTCTGCGTTTTGGATTTCAACTTTTCCTGAAAACAGGGGAAATAGCTTGACACGCACGTTGACGGAACCGGCATGGAGTAAGGTATCGGATTGCTGGATGGCTTGGACGTCGCTAACTAACAAATTGAGGGGAAAACGCAAGTCAACACGACCAACTGTTATTTGCATGCCCAACGAATTGGAGGCCACTGATGCTGCCTTATCGCATACAAAGTTCTGCACTGGAGGTAAATAAAGCAATACCATCAGCGTTAAAAAAAGACCTATCGGGGCTAAAAAAAGCCACAAAAGAAATTTCTTTAAATTGAACTTTGGACGTTGAGCATCTTCCATACGTGCCTATTTATTAGGCAAAGATAATGCATGTAGAAAATAAAAACAAATAAATATTTATTTGTTTCATGCTGTAGTAGCTTACGTGGCACTTGCCTTACTCGCTTTTATGGTAGTACAGAACAGAAGCGTTGTCTGGGTGGAAAAGTTCATTGGCAACACGTAGGATGTCGGAGGTACTAACAGCGCGATAACACTGGGGCTCTTCATCAATGAGTTCGGCCTTTTCATTTAGCTCAAACCAAGCTAACCGATAGGCCACTCGCTGATAATTGATGTTCCCAAAAGTCTGCGCAGATTCCAGCTTGTTTTTCACCTTTTCAAGCTCATAGTCGCCAATGGGATTGTGTTTCAAGGTATCGAGTTCTTCCCAAACAGCCATCTCGGCCTGTTCTAATGAAACGCCTGGCCTGAGTTTAGCTTTCACTTCTAATAGTCCGGCATCACGCGTCCCTGTAATTGGGGCATCAATATAGGTAAACAACTCACGTTCATGCACTAACCGCTGTTTTAGGCGAGAGGATGCGCCATTGCAAAGGATATCGGATATGATATCAGTGACAAAATAATCGGTAGTCAGAAAGGGAGCTGTGTGAAAGGACATAAACAAAGCATCTTGAGGCACTGCTCGCTCAACGCTTTTCCTTCGTTGATGGGTTTGGCGTGGCTCTTGAGGCAAATTTCGCACGTGTTCTTCTCCTCTGGGTATATCCTCAAACCATTGGCTTACTAAACAAAGGGCCTTGTCCCAACTTATATTACCAGTTATGGCCAAGACGGCTCGGTTGGGGACATAAAAACGGTGATAGAATTGGGATACTTCTTCCAAGGTGGCGTTAGCTATATGACTGAGCTCCATGCCGATAACTGGCCAACGGTAGGGATGTACTTGGTAGCAGAGTGGTGACATAAGGTGGGCAACATCGCCGTAAGGTAGATTGAGGCATCGTTGCTTGAACTCTTCCATCACTACTTTTCGCTGTACTTCCAAACTCTTTTCCGACAAATCTAACGACATCATTCGGTCGCTCTCCATCCACAAGGCAGTCTCCAGGTGGTGGGCTGGCAAGGTAGCATAGAAATTGGTAACATCGGCGTTAGTCCAGGCATTACATTCGCCACCAGCCTGCTGCATGGGGATATCAAAATCGGGCACATTCTTGGAGCCACCAAACATCAGATGCTCAAAGAGATGAGCAAACCCAGTATGCTCGGGATGCTCATCTCTTGATCCAACATCGTATAATATGTTTAAGGCAACCATCTGGGTACTGGAATCTTGCACATGCACGATTCGCAGCCCATTGTCTAATGTGTGCTTATTAATTATCAAGGACGGTCATTTTTTTGATAACTACATCGTCAACAGGACGGTCGGAGGGATTGGTAGCAACTTGCTGAATTTCATCTACTATATCCATTCCATCAACAACTTCACCAAACACGGTGTAATCACCATCCAAATGAGGGGTACCACCTATGGTAGTATATGCCTGAACTTGTTCGGGGGTGAACTTAAATGCCGGAACGTCTTTCACTTGTTCACGAGCCTGAGCAAGCAGCTTATCTTCTAATTCTTTCAATGCCTTTGCGTCATTGCGCTTTTGCATATCACGTATTTCATCAATATGTTGCATGGCCAACTGGCGGAAGGGGGCTTCAAGCACATTGTAATTCTTACGCTTTTCAAAATTTACCAAAGTGGAATCGTTATAGACATTGCCTGTAACGATATAGAACTGACAACCAGATGATTCTTTCTTTGGATTTACCTGATCGCCTTGACGAGCTGCTGCTAATGCGCCACGTTTGTGGAAGCGCTTTGGATAAGCAAACTCAGCTGGTATGGTATAACCTACATCGCCATCGCCCAATTGCTGGTCTTTTGCAGCAGTTTTGGAGTTGGGGTCACCTGCCTGAATCATAAAATCTTTAATGACTCGATGGAACAAGGTGCCTTCGTAGGTACCATCAGCTACCAATTTCAGGAAATTGGCCTTGTGCTTGGGGGTATCATCGTATAGTGCCACAATGATATCGCCTTTGTTGGTTTCGATTTTTACTTTTGTCATATTTTCATCATTGTTAGAGGCAGACTTGCAGCTAATTATAGTGCATGCCAACAGCATTGCGATTATAAAATTAAACTTAATTCGCATGGGGTCAATACTTTTTATTGATTAAATGAGGTCCACAGAGTTGTTTGAGGAACAGTAGCCTCGACTTCTAACATAACCTTTTTTACAGGATGCAGAAAACTTATCCTGCGAGCATGTAAGCATATGCTGCCATCGGGATTTGAGCGTTCTGCTCCATATTTCAAATCGCCTTTGATGGGGCAACCTATCTTGGCTAACTGGCAACGTATTTGATGGTGTCTGCCCGTTTTTAAGTCAACCTCTAATAAGCAGTAATTATCTGACTTACCGATTAGTTTGTAATGCAAGATGGCTTTTTTACTATTGGGCACTTCCTTGTCGTAAGCAAAACTTTTATTCAGTTTTTCATTTCGCACCAAATAGTGTGTCAACTCGTCTTCCTGCTTGGGGGGCATGTTTTTTACAATAGCCCAATAAGTTTTTTTCACCTCGCCATTGCGAAACATCTCGCTTAATCGGCTCAAAGCCTTACTGGTTCTTGCCATCACAACAATGCCGCTAACAGGACGGTCAAGTCGATGGGGCACCCCTACAAATACATTGCCTGGTTTGTTATATTTATCCTTAATATAGGCCTTAACTGTGTCAGACAGGGGAATATCCCCTGTCTTATCACCTTGTACAATTTCGCCAGCTTCCTTGCTGACAATTATAATGTGGTTATCTTCGTAAATAACTATCATTACATATTCATACCGCCATCAACCTGGATTACCTGACCTGTAACATATGAAGAAAGGTCAGATGCAAGGAAGGTGGCCACGTTTGCAATATCTTCAACCTGACCAGCACGACGTAAAGGTATGTTTTGAATCCATGCCTTACGCACATCTTCAGATAAAGCCTGTGTCATGGCTGTATCGATGAAACCTGGAGCTATGGCGTTAGCGCGAATGCCACGGCTACCAACTTCTTGACCAATACTTTTTGCCAATGCAATCAAACCTGCCTTTGAAGCTGCATAATTACACTGACCAGCATTGCCATGAACACCTACTACTGAAGCCATGTTGATAATGCTACCTGCCTTTTGCTTGAGCATGATAGGAGTAACGGCGTGAATAAAATTGAAAGCTGACTTCAGATTAACTGCGATAACAGCATCCCACTGCATCTCGCTCATGCGAAGCATCAGGGCATCTTTTGTAATACCTGCATTGTTGACCAGAATATCAATTCTTCCAAAATCTGCTACTATTTGTTTTACAAGATCCTCTGTTGGTGAAAATTCTGCAGCATTACTTGCATAACCTTTTGCCTTTACACCAAAAGCAGCTATTTCTTTTTCTGTTGCTAATCCATTCTCATCAATTACTAAATCTGTGAATGCGATATTAGCGCCCTCACTTGCAAATTTCAATGCAATGCCTTTGCCAATACCACGTGCCGCACCAGTAATCAGGGCGGTCTTACCTTCTAAAAGTCCCATAATTAAATCTTTTATAAAAACTAAATATTATTATTTACACCCAATGCTCCTGCCAGTATATCTTCGACTATTCTTTTTGCCACATCATCTGATACGCCAATGCCTAAGGTATCCTTAATGAAAGGAACTTCTAATCCTTTCAAGCAATAATGAATAATCTGAGCAGTAAGTCTTATATTCTCAATATGAAAAACGCCTTTTTTAACGCCTTCATTGAGCACTCTCCTCAATATGCCTAACTCTTTGCGATCAAAGCGTTTTCTAACTTTTTCTACCAACATAATATCTTGGAAGAAATCGGCTTTTAATGAACCATTTCTGTGTACCACCTCCTTAATTGCAAACAAACGCGTAAAAATCATTTCCAGCAATTTTTTATCAGGAGTTAAATCTGCCTGGGCTACAGCTGACATACGAGCCATAAGTCTTTCAAGCTCGGTCTCTATAACAGCCATATAAATCTCATCTTTACCCGTGAAATAGGTATAGACCGTTCTGCGTCCAATGTTACATGCCGAAGCAATATCATTGACGTTGACATTATCATAGCCCTGCTTTGCAAATAGCCGACGGGCTTCATTTACGATTCTGTCTCTAGTTTCAGTCATTTACTACATTTACAACAAATATTCACAATGTGCAAAAATAAAACAAATTAATTAGCCATGCAAGAAATAGAAAAATAATCTAATAATAATTTGCCAGTTCAAATAAAAATTGTACCTTTGCAATTGAAAACAAAAAACATCGCGGAGTGGAGCAGTTGGTAGCTCGTTGGGCTCATAACCCAAAGGTCGTTCGTTCGAGTCGGGCCTCCGCAACAATAGGTAGGGTAAATAGCTAATAATAAGCTTTTACCCTTTTTTATTATGGCCATGAAGAAAGCAAAATACTACATAATCCCTTTAGGAATCATTCTCTTTACAACTTTACTATGGTTGTATCTTCAACATACACAACAATTCATTTTTCATTACCGTGAGCAGCATCAGATTTTTCTCTATGACGCCGATTCTCTAAAATCAATGTTGTTTTCTATAGGTGGATTAAGCAGAATCTGTGCGTTATTCCTGGTACAATTTTTCTCCGAATGTTCATGGGGAGCATGCATATCTGCCTGCTGCGTAAGTATTACTGGTCTATTTTTATGGTTAGGCATAAAGAGATTTTTCAATTCTCCATTGTATCTTTTACCTCTCTGCTTCTTCCCTCCTTTGCTGCAAATCAGCGCTTTGGCTGATATTTACTATAGTTATACGGCTATTATTAGCATGTCGTTAATTAGCATACTGTTTTACTTGAATTGTCTTTTTAAAACGAAAACATCAAGATTAATATTTGCAGCTTTTTCTATAGCTGCCGCTATATATATAGTTTATCAACCTGAAGGATATTATGAACCGTTGTTGGCCACCCCCACGTATTGTACATGGCCTTGGCTAGCCCTTATTATCGTATTAGCAGTTGCTATTGCAGCTAAATTTTTACCAAAATTTGGTGGTATTATGCAAACTCTGACTGGTATAGCTATGGTAATGCTTGTTTGTCTGACTTCGATTAACCTCACATCAAAACGCATAGATCCAGACAATTACAAGTTTATGGAACTTAATAGTTATGTTATTAATAATGAATGGGATAAAGTTATTGACACCTGCAACCGTACATCATTAAACAACACATTATTTTTAAACTATCTCAATTTAGCTCTTTCTCACAAGGGTATTTTATTGCAACAATTATTTCATTATCCGCAAAGGAACGTTAACTCTATATTATGTGAATATCAGAAGATTCCAGATATTATCCAACTTCAGAGCTTTGTTTACTATCAAATGGGGAATGTAGCTGCTGCCCAAAACATGGCATTCAGTGCAAGTGTTTGCAACAGATTGGGAAGCCCTTCTGCTTTGCAGATGCTAGTAAAGACTAATCTTGCATATGGAGCTAATAAAGTAGCTGAGAAATATATTGCGCAATTAGAGAAAACCTGGAAATACAAAAATTGGGCTAAACATTATCGCGCCATGCTAAATGATAATTCGCTACTTGAGCAAGATGAAGAAATAGCAAATCTGCGCAAATGCTTGACTAACGAAGATCATTTTGCTATTGCTTTCGGTCCAGAAACAGATCTAGATTTTATTTTAGAGACTAATAATGGCAACAAGGCTGCTTTTGATTATCTTGTAAGTATGTTGCTGTTATCAAAAGATAACGTTAGCATTAGATATTTCATTGATAAATATACTGGAACTCCTATTTTGAAAGAGGTACCAGAATTATTGCAAGAAGCAATTTACTCAATAGCAGAGCAAGAACCTGATTATCTTAAAGCACATGGCGTTAGCGAAAAAGTATTCAAAAAATACGATGATTTTTATAATAAGTTCATACAAAGTAGAAATGCCAGAAGAAATCCAGCTACGGATTTGAAAAGAGAATTCGGTCATACTTATTGGTATTATTTAATGTTCAACAAATGAAAAAATGAAGCGTCTTATTAAAATATTATATTTGATATCTCTAGTATTATGTGTTTCTTGTGGAGATAGGGTCATTACAATTGAGCAGCAACTCGAAAAGGAAGCTTCTTTCTACCCAGATTATAAAGATGTAACTGTACCCTTCAACATTGCGCCTCTCAATATTAGTCTAAAAGAACTTGATGATGCTCAACTTATTATAGAAAGTGAAAAAGGTGAAGAATTTCAAGTAGAAACCAATAAAGGATATTTTGACATCCCACAAGAGAAATGGACAAAACTACTCAATAACAATAAAGGAAAAAGTATTAAACTAACTATATGCACACAAATAGAAGGGAAATGGTGTGCTTATACTCCTTTTTATATTAATGTGGCTGTAGAGCCCATCGACAAATACATCGCTTATCGTCTTATTCCACCTGATTATGAATTGTGGAATAAGATGGGTATTTATCAGAGGAATCTAGAAAATTTCGAAGAAAGTGCCATTTACGAAAACACAATAGGCGACTATAATTGTGCCAATTGTCATTCATTCCAAAAGGGAGATCCCAATAGTTTTATTTTCCATACCAGAGAAACTCACCCAGGAACGCTTCTGTTCAAAAATGGAAAGGTGGAAAAGCTAAATACAAAAACAGATAACACTATTTCATTCC
Source organism: Bacteroidaceae bacterium (assembly GCA_024682035.1). GTDB lineage: Bacteria > Bacteroidota > Bacteroidia > Bacteroidales > Bacteroidaceae > Bacteroides. The sequence continues at coordinate 1,036 of JAIKZS010000029.1, read as the reverse complement.
TTGTGTATCCTTACTGGCATCCTGAAGGGAGATACATCGTATTTTCAGTAAACTCAACGAGACAAGCATTTCATGCGAACAATTTAAATAGAGTTGAAGTTTATGACTCAGCATCTGATGTTGTCGTATATGATACAGAAAAACATCAAATTATGTCCTGCGACTTATTGAAAGCTGACAGCGTTTTCGAGACATTCCCTTCATTCTCAGCTGATGGAAAGAGCATTTATTTCTGCTCAGCAAAAGCAGCTAATCCAATGCCATATAAATACAAGGATGTGCATTATAACTTATGCAAGATTGGCTTTAATTCTGAAACAGGGGAATTTGGTAACAAAGTAGATACATTATTTAATGCTGCTAATATAGACAAAAGCATTTCCTTCCCAAGAGAATCACCAGACGGGAAATATCTCACATTTGTCTTACACCAATATGGAAACTTCTCAATTTGGCATAAAGATGCGGATCTATATAACATTGACTTAACGAATGGCGAAGTATACCCTTTAGAAAAAGCTAACAGTGAAAATGTTGAAAGTTATCATTCATGGAGTCAGAATAGCAGATGGATGGTTTTCAGTAGCAGACGAGACGATGGATTATACACTCGCCCTTACATCTGCTATATAGATAAAACAGGTAAAGCACACAAAGCTTTTATGTTACCACAACACAATCCACAAAAATTCTACCAAGACTTAATGCTATCTTACAATATCCCAGAATTTATAAACGACAAAGTTGATATTAGTAAAAAACTTATTGAAACAATGCTTAAAGATGAACCTGGTGTAGGTGTAATTTACCACAGTACTCAAAAACAATAACTATTGCCACCTCTAAATTTATTCATGAAATACATAGTATAAAAAAAAGGACAGCCTCAGTGCTAGAAAGCACCAAGACTGTCCTCGTCAAAGACGGCGGCTACCTACTCTCCCACCTTGTGGGCAGTACCATCGGCGTGGTCGGGCTTAACTTCTCTGTTCGGGATGGGAAGAGGTGGAACCCCGGCGCTATAGCCACCTGAATA
>JAIKZS010000163.1 GCA_024682035.1 Bacteroidaceae bacterium | reverse complement strand
AAGTCGCTCGCAAATTTACGAAACAGCAGAGCAGCATCATCGCCACGCTCTCTCAAAGGTGGTATTTTTATAGGGACCGTACTGAGACGATAGAACAAGTCCTCACGAAAACGTCCATCAGCTATGGCCTTTTCAAGATTTACATTCGTTGCCGCCACAATGCGCACATTGGTTTTTTCCACCTTTGATGAACCCACCTTGATGAATTCACCGTTTTCCAGCACACGCAGCAGTCTGGCTTGAGTCGCAAGCGGCAATTCGCCAACCTCATCCAGGAAGATGGTACCTCCATCAGCTTCGCTAAAGTAACCCTTGTGATCACCAATAGCTCCTGTAAAAGCACCTTTCTCATGACCAAATAACTCAGAATCGATGGTACCCTCTGGTATAGAGCCACAATTCATGGCTAAATATTTGCCATGCTTCCTCCGGCTGAACTGGTGAATAATCTGAGGAAAACTCTCCTTACCCACACCACTCTCGCCTGTTATAAGCACAGACACATCGGTCGGTGCTACTTGTATAGCAGTATCAATGGCATGTAATAAATTCTCATCGTTACCGATGATGCCAAACCTCAGTTTCACTTGTTGGATCTCAGCCTTTGTCATAATGTTTCTTCCTCTGGCTCGGCCATTTGTTTCAATTTATCACTATCATCACGCTTGTCGTAATACTGTTTACGAAGAGGGTTAGCCAATGCTTCTTCTTCGCGATTGCGGTTACGCAGCACATCAATTCCTAAATAAATAGCATTTCTCAACGAAGACTCGTCAGCCAAGCCTTTTCCAGCTAATTCATACTCCACACCATGTACCGGAGTTGTACAGATAACCGACAAGCCTGTAACAAATTTCACGCCACTGTTCATGCTCAATGCTTTGAACAAGCCCATACCCTGGTCATAATACATGGCGAAGATGCCATCAAAATGTGCATAGTTGCTCGTTTCCATCAATGCGTCCACAGAATAAGGACCATAGCAAATAATTTTTTCTGCTATCAGTTCCTCCAAAGCAGGTTTAATGATTTCTTGCTCTTCCAATCCAGCAGCATCATTCAAGCAAGCTCCAGGATTAAGTGACAATACTGCTATACGAGGGGCACTGATGCCAAAATCAACTTTCAAAGATTGGTTGAAAACAGCTATTTTATCTTTAATCAAATCTTTGGTAAGAGTTGATGCTACTTCTTTCATGGGAACGTTCTCGGTAGCCAAAGCCACGCGCAAATCATCTTTCACCAACATCGACAATGCCACGTCATCTGGCTCACCCAGTTCTGCTTGCACCAAATTAGCCAAACCTGGATAATCAATTTCAGCTTGTTTCAACGAAAGTTCATTGACTGGAGCCATCACAAGGACATCAGTCAGTCCTTCACGATATTCATTCAAAGCCAACTGAATGGCACTCCATGCAGCCTTACCAGCTTCAGCATCAGTCTTAGCAAACTCTACCTTCGCCTCATCAAAATCGCATGCTACAATATTCACTGCATCCTCAGCAGCCTCTGCAGCAGAATTGATGATGGAAAAAGGTGTTTGAATATCCATCGTCTTGCGATGGTAGGTAGCCACCTTGGGTGAACCATAAATTATGGGGGTGCAAAGTTCCAACATGGTAGGGTTTTCGAACGATTTCAACGCCACTTCCCATCCTACTCCGTTGATATCTCCTTGCGTAATGCCTATTCTAATCTTACCTTCCATAGAAAGTTATCTATTTATTCTTAGTTGTTCAATTAAATTATTCGTCTTGTAATGGAATCAAAGCATCATCCTTTGCTTTACCGGGCAATTGAATGGTATAAAGTGCAGCTTCCATACCACGCACCAAATTACGTTTCAGCTTTTCTGGAGCATAGATAAAGATCTCCTCCGTTATCACACGTTGATTAATCGTATCTACGCGACTCTGTGAAACAAACGGACCGCCCATCATATCACCTTTCACTTTCCACAAGCCACGTGCTTCAAACACATATTCGCCTTTCAGCATAAAAGCGCGGGTGGTTACAAAGCGGGCATCGGTAGCCATATAAGTACCTTCGGCTGCACCTGGGATGTTAATCTTCATCACCGAATCACGCTTCTGAACGAAGAAATCCTGAGTAAATGTACGACGATCCTTATAGGGATATGAATAAATAACATAATTTTGATCACCTGATGCAGCATTGGCCCCTGCCCAGAAGAAATTCTCGCCTCGTTTAGATGATTTCAGTTCACCAGACACCCACACATCGCAATCAAACATTTCCTTCACATTTTTAGCGATCATATCACTATGTTGATATTCCAGCACCTGAATTTGGCGATTCATCTCAGCACGCGTGAAAAAATCAATAATAGCCTGTCCGTTCTTCGTAATATATTCAGCCATCGATTCAGCATCAGGTCCTTGAATTGTCAGTATGGCCTGCGGATTGGCATATACGTTCATTTCAGAACGAAATTTAGGCTGAGTATAGGTAGTAGGATCAATATCAACCTTGATGATGTTTCGCAGCATCTTCAGGGTGGCATTATAGCCATAAGGAGTGGTGTTCATTATACGGAAAGAACGCTCTGATTGAGGTAATCCTGGCACATCGGTATCCAACACATCAAACAAAGCCCTGCCTGCCACGCCTTCCCAATTAGCATCGTCGCAAACTACCAACAGCTCATATGCCCTGCCGCTGGATGTAGGGGTAAATATATTCAGTGAAGAGCGTTTGTTGCCTCCACGGTTGCAGGCACCCATTAACATGGCTACCATCACAATTGCTATCAAATAAACTGTCCTTCTCATATTTCTCTTAAATGTATTATCTGCACAAAACTACGAATAAGTGAGAATAGAATCCTTATCTTTCTTAATAATTTATATTAATTCTTGTTAATCGCCTCTTGCTTAGCTGTTGATAGCATACCGCAAGCAGCAAAAATATCCTCCCCTCGCGAAGCGCGGATGGTAGTAAACAAACCATGCTGGGTGAGGTAGTCGCGCAGCTCAATCATCTTTTCCATGGCTACTCCTTCCAAATCCACATGAGGAATAGCGTGAAAGCGTATCAGGTTCACCCTGCAATCCAACCCTCGTAACAGTTTCAACAGCTCTTTTGCGTAAATCACACTATCGTTCACACCTTTGAACACAATGTACTCAAAGGATAGTCTGCGTTGGTGACTAAAATCATAATTACGCAGTAAATCTACTATTTCTGTAATAGAGAAAGCTTTCTCGGCTGGCATCAGCTCACGACGCAACGCTGGCACAGGAGCATGCAGACTCACCGCCAAATGGCATTCACTTTCTTCCAAGAAACGCTGCAAACCTTTCTTTAAGCCTACCGTTGATAAAGTGATCCGCTTGGGGCTCCAAGCATACCCCCAAGAAGCGGTCATGATTTTCAATGCTTTCAGCACCTCATCTAGGTTATCGAGTGGTTCACCCATTCCCATCATCACCACGTTCGTAAGCTGTTCATAATCTGGTAACGACTGAATCTGGTTAATGATTTGGTTGGCAGACAAGCTGCTACTGAATCCTTGCTTCCCTGTCATGCAGAACTTGCAATTCATCTTGCAACCTACCTGCGATGAGACGCACACGGTACCACGGTCTTCATCTGGGATAAACACTGTTTCAACAAAATGGTTATCAGGTGTATGGTAAAGATATTTCACCGTTCCGTCAACAGACTTCATGGCATCCACAGGAGCCGATGCACCCACTACATAGTTCTCTGCCAGCATGGCGCGGTGCTTCAAAGACAAGTTGGTCATCTCATCTATACTGGTCACCCTCTTCACATAGAGCCACTGCGCAATTTGCTTGGCTGCAAACCCAGGCATTCCCAGTCCTTTCACCACCTCTTGCAGTTCGCTGAGTGTCATTCCTAAAAGTGATAGTTTTTCCATAACTACGTAATCGTGCAAAATCGATTACAAAGTTACAAATAAACAAGAGAAAAGCCAAAAACATTTTTGTTTTATTGACAAAAAGAAGGGAGGTAACCCGAAGGTCACCTCCCCAACATCTATATTGAACTATCCAATTAGTTGAAGTAGTACTTCACACCCAACTGAATTCTCCAAGTTTGATTCCAAGCACGGTTGTATTCCCATGTCTTGGTAGGAGCCTCACCATAAGCATCACGGTACAGAGAGAAGGTAGGCTGATTAGCATCGTTCTTACCCTCATACTTCAGGATAGCACCATTGTTAGCAGGAGTCATTATCTTTGCTACACCCCATGAAGAGTGAATCAAGTTACCGATGTTCTCAATATCAGCTGACAACTGCAACAGATGCTTGGTATTGCCTACATTCAATGTAAAGTCGTGAGCCCAGCGGAAATCAAATCTGTGCACCCAAGGAGAGCGTGCGCTATAAGCCTCAGCATATTCACCCTTATGGTTCTTCAAATAAGAATCCTGTTCTACAAACTTCCAGAATGCCTCACGGTCCTTATCAGCAGAAACCGTCTGGTTACCATCGCTATCAAACTTATCAACGAACACAATTTCGCTATCGTTCTTAGGAATATACATCAAGTCACCAGCAATACCGTCATTGTTCATATCACCTGTGTAATAGTAGCTATAACCAGAAGGAGAATAACCTGTGTAGAACAAGGTGAAGTGATCCTTATGATAAGTATAGTTTACTGAAGCGATCACACGATCAGGAACTACATATTGAGAATTCTGTACTGTTGCGCGGTTAGGACCATCGATGGTATAAAGGCCCTGCCATGCAGAACCAGCATTTGAACCTGGCATACCTGAAACCTCCTTCATCACAGTGTGGGTATAAGATGCCATGATATTCAAATTCTCCAATGGAGTAGCATTCACGGTGAAGTTGGCTGTCCAGCCATAACCCTTATGCGTGTTGGTCAGCACATAAGCAGGATTCTTCTGATAGGTAAAGCTTGCTGGATAAATCAGACGGTTGTCTGCGCCTGAGAAGCGTTCCCAACCAGAATCATCATCCATAATGTTCCAGTCAACCAAGCGTACAGCATTGATATTCTTCGTATAGTTGAACTCACCAGTCAAACTCAATGGGAATGAAACTGGCACCTGGTAATCAACTGCGATAGAAGTCTTCCACACCTGAGGCATCTTGAAGTTATGATCTACGCCATTTACATCACTTGGAACAGTACCTTCAGAAGGAGTAATCGTACTTGGAGCACCCAAACGGCTGATAAACTCACTGCGATCGGTCACCAATTGTCCTGCAAACTTGTCAAGACGACTATCTACACTAGTTACAACGCCATTGGTATATTGAGTATTAGCTGTTACTAAGTTCTGAATCATACCAGAATTGGTAGGCATGTTAGTGAAGAATACCAGAGGTAATCGACCAGCAAACAGACCTGTACCACCACGAACAGTCAATGACTTATTGCCAAACACATCCCAGTTAAAACCGAAACGAGGAGAAACCTGGATATTGTTCTTAGGCCATGCGCCAGTATCTACATGCTTGCCACCATAATCCAGTTCATAGATGGCGTTGTTGCGCATGATGTCATCGTTATCGAAGTGAATGTTGTCAAAACGAATACCAGCTGTCAGTTTCAAGTTATCCAACACATTCCATTCATCTTGAACATAAAGACCAACCTGATTGAAAGTTACCTGTGCAGTTGGATTGCTCTCACCACCGTAACCATAAGCCAGTGCTACTGCTTCGGGAGCACGCTCGTTCAGGAAGTCATCCAACGAACGATAACGATAATAACCAGTACCATTACGCATATAAGAGTTGTTAGCCAACTGATGCTCGAAATTGATACCTGCGGTCAGCTTATGATTGCCTAAATATGCAGTGAAGTTATCAGTGATAGTAGTCACCTTATTCTGCACTTTGTTGTTCCATGTAAACAACTCATAACCCAATGACATGTAAGGCTCCAGTGTTTGTTGAATATTATAGCCACCGAAGTCATAAGCAGCATTGTACTCAACGCCTTCTTTATCTTTCTTCATCACAGGGAAGTCACCCATTTCATAATCATACATAATGTCTATGAATGGGAACTCAGCAGAGTTAGAACCACGCACGTCCTGAATATCAGAATAAGTGAGCAACAACTGGTTAGAGTAGTTACTGCCAAAGTGGCTATTCAAGTCAACTGAAACAGTATTCACCTTGTTGTTCATAGAATACATAGAATTTGCAAAGGCCATTGAATACTTTGACAAACGGTCCATACCTCTCAGACGGTAGCCAGTATTACCTGAGTTACCATTGGTAGGATTCCAAGCTGTGTTCTTAGTATAGTTGTAACGAACAGCCAAATGGTGATTTTGGTTAATGTTCCAGTCGATACGACCTAACAACTTGATATTGTTTTCATCAGCGGGGAAATCAGTATATGAGCCAGTGTCATAACCATATTTCTGCTTTACAAAATCACTCACTTTCTGCATGTCGGCAGTCGATGTACGAGAAATGTACTGATCGGGAATAGCTACGCCGTTTGGAGAAGGCATCCAGCGGTTAGCCACCGTTGGAGACTTAGAATACTCAACATTAGCGAAGAAGAACAACTTATTCTTAATGATAGGTCCACCCAATGTAGCACCATAAGTATATTTACGATCCTTGGTACGTGCTATATCTACGCCACCAATACGGGTTCCATGAAGGTTCTCGTTAGCGTAATAGGTATAAGCTGTTCCCTTGAAGGTATTGGTACCCGACTTGGTAACGGCGTTGATACCACCACCAATGAAATTGCTCTGACGCACATCAAATGGTGCAACTACTACCTGCATTTCCTCAATAGCATCTACAGAGATTGGAGAGCCACCGCCAGGCAGATCTGAACTCAAACCAAAGTTGTTGTTGAAGTTAGCACCATCGACTGTAAAGTTGGTAGAACGACCATCACCACCTGCAAAGCCCATACCATTAGCATATGGAGAGAGGCGTGCAATGTCAGTAATGCTACGACTTACAGTCGGTAAATTCTGGATAGTTGCATTGTTGATGTTAGTAGTAGCACCAGTCTTTTCCTGTGCAAACTTAGAAGCAGTACCTATAACGACCACTTCACCCAGCAGCTCTGATGACTCAGAAATCTCTGCATTCAGGTTAAAGATCTCACCTAATTGCAAGGTAATATCTGTATAAGTCCTTGATTGGTAGCCCACATAAGAGATGGTCACGGTATAAGGACCACCGGTACGCATACCTTGAATAGCATAACGACCGTCAATGTTAGTAATGGCACCATACAAAGTACCAGAAGGTTCGTGAACAGCCTGAACTGTAGCACCAATTACGGGCTCGTTGGTATTGTCCACAACCTTACCACCCATTGATGAGGTAGTAACCTGCGCCTGAACGCCCACTGCCACCAACAAAGTAGCAATGGTAAGCAGCATGAATCTAAATTTTCTAAACATAATACCTTTTATTTATTAGATAATTTTGCCTATTTGGCGCTGCAAAGATACGCATAATATAAATACAAAAATAAAAAAACTTAAAAAAAGTTTTCAACAGCATTTCAACTGTGTTTCAATCATTCGTTAACTTTCTGTATCTTACTCTAGTAGGTTCTGTTTTACCCAGTCGTTTCAATTTATTTTCCTCATAGTCTGAATAAGAACCTTCGAAGAAGAAAACATTAGAGTCACCTTCAAAAGCGAGGATATGGGTACAAATCCTATCGAGGAACCATCTATCATGACTGATAATCACGGCACAACCGGCAAAGCTCTCAAGACCCTCTTCGATGGCTCGCAGCGTGTTAACATCAATGTCATTGGTAGGCTCATCGAGCAGCAGTACGTTACCCTCTTCTTTCAAAGCCAAAGCCAGTTGCAGTCGATTGCGCTCACCACCCGACAAGACACCACAAAGTTTCTCCTGGTCAGCACCTGAGAAATTGAAGCGAGACAAATAAGCGCGTGCATTCACATCACGGTTGCCAATACGCATCAAGTCCATGCCACCACTCACCACTTGGAAAACAGTCTTGTTGGGGTCGATGGTAGTATGCTGCTGGTCAACATAGGCCAATTTTACCGTTTCTCCCACTTCAAATGTGCCACTGTCTGGTTGATCCAAACCCATAATGAGGCGGAACAAGGTAGTTTTACCTGCACCGTTAGGGCCAATCACTCCCACAATGCCATTAGGTGGTAACACAAAGTTCAAATCATCATACAGCAATTTGTCGCCAAATGCCTTTGCCACGTGGTGTGCTTCAATCACCTTGTTGCCCAAACGAGGACCATTCGGTATATAAATCTCTAATTTTTCTTCTTTTTCCTTCACATCAGCATTGAGCAACTGCTCGTATGAGTTCAAACGAGCCTTACCCTTTGCCTGTCGTGCCTTAGGTGCCATGCGAATCCATTCCAACTCACGCTGCAAAGTCTTCCTGCGCTTGCTCTCCGTCTTTTCTTCTTGTGCCATGCGCTGTGTCTTCTGATCCAGCCAACTGCTGTAATTACCCTTCCAAGGTATGCCCTCTCCACGGTCCAGTTCCAATATCCAACCCGCTACATGATCCAAGAAATAGCGGTCGTGTGTTACGGCAATCACCGTACCCTCATATTGCTGCAGGTGTTGCTCTAACCAATCGATCGATTCCGCATCCAAGTGGTTAGTAGGCTCATCCAACAACAACACATCAGGTTTCTGCAACAGCAACCGGCACAAAGCCACGCGTCTGCGCTCGCCACCACTCAGGTGCTCACACAGTTGATCACCAGGTGGGCAACGCAAGGCATCCATGGCAATCTCCAGTTTGGAGTCAAGGTTCCATGCATCAGTGGCATCGATAATATCCTGTAGTTCACCCTGTCGAGCCATCAGCTGATCCATTTTATCGGGATCTTCATAATACTCGGGTTCACCAAACTTAAGGTTGATTTCTTCATATTCTTTCAGCGCATTCACAGCCTCGGCAGCTCCTTCCTGTACAATCTCTTTCACAGTCTTCTCAGGATCTAAATATGGATCCTGGGGCAGATAGCCTACGGTATAGCCAGGTGAGAACACCACCTGTCCTTCATACTGATTATCCAGCCCGGCTATGATTTTCATCAAGGTGGATTTACCAGATCCATTCAGACCGATAATACCTATCTTTGCCCCGTAGAAGAAAGAGAGGTAAATGTTTTTCAAAACTTGTTTGTTCGTTTGCCTGATTGTCTTGTTCAAGCCTACCATTGAGAAGATTATCTTCTTGTCGTCCACTGTTGCCATAACTTTATTTTTTTAATTTTGCACAAAGGTAAGAAAAAAACAGAGTTTTTCATTATCTTCGCAGCTGTTTTAAAACAAGAATATGATTATTGTTGCCACTATACTGATCTATTTTGCAGTCCTATGGACAGTAAGCCGATTTGTGACGCGTAAAAGCAGCAACGAGGCTTTTTTCCGTGCCGAGCGCAAGTCACCCTGGTACATGGTAGCTTTCGGCATGATTGGAGCCTCAATATCGGGGGTAAGCTTCGTGTCAGTACCGGGCATGCCCGTACACATCAACATGTATTACCTGCAAATGTGCTTGGGTTTCATCTTGGGCTACTTTGCCATAGCTTTCATTCTGTTACCCATCTATTACAAGCTGAATCTCACCACCATATACAGTTATTTACGGCAGCGTTTGGGCACCAAAGCTTACAAAACAGGTGCCTCTTTTTTCCTGCTCAGCAAAATGACACGTGCAGCTGTCAGTTTTTATGTAGTGTGCATGCTTTTACATCGCTTTGTGTTCGAGGCTATAGGCATTTCCTTCTTCGTCACAGTAATTGGCATGGTAGCACTTATCTGGCTCTATACCCATCGGGGTGGTGTAAAGACACTGGTATGGACCGACACTTTCCAGACGCTCTGTCTTTTTGGGGCTTTGATATTGATCATTGTCAATGTAGCAGATGCTTTGGGCATGACTTTGGGAGAAGCGGCTAAGGCAGTACGTGACAGCGCTTACAGTCAGGTGTTTTTGTTTGACGACTGGCTGTCAAAGCAAAATTTCTGGAAACAATTCCTCAGCGGCGTATTCGTCGTGATCGTGATGACTGGCCTCGACCAGGATATGATGCAAAAGAATCTTACCTGCAAGACTCTGAGGGAAGCACAAAAAGACATGTGTACTTATGGTTTTTTCTTCGTTCCTGCCAACTTGCTTTTCCTGTCGTTAGGCGTGTTGCTCATCCAGCTCACCCAGCAATTAGGACTTTCCATACCAGCTAACACTGACGATTTGTTACCTATGTTTGCGGCTACTGGCAAACTGGGAACCACGGTCACGGTATTGTTTACCATTGGCATTGTTGCCGCATGTTTCAGCAGTGCCGACTCTGCCCTTACCGCCCTCACCACCAGTTTCTGTGTGGATATCAAAGAACAACCGCAAAACGAACAGTTGCGTCGTTGGGCGCACATAGCCATGTGCATCGTATTTGCCGTGTTCATCCTTGTGTTCCGTATGGTCAATAGCACAAACGTCATTGACGCCATTTACACCTTGTGCTCCTACACCTATGGCCCGCTGTTGGGCTTGTTTGCCTTTGGACTACTCACGCATCGACTCCCCAACGAACGCTTTGTGCCATATATAGCCATCGCATCGCCTGTGATATGTTATCTTATTGACTCGTTTACCACTCATTTTACAGGCTATACCTTTGGCTATGAACTACTCATGCTGAACGGATTGCTTACTTTCATCGGACTTTGGGCAGTTAGCACAAAGCAGACATCAACAGCATCCTAAGGCACCTTTTCCAACACCAGCAACCACCATCATCAAACGCAACGTTTGCTACCCATGTGAGAAAAGCTTGCCATGGGTCGGCCCAGTATCTGCCACAGGGTGACGCAATAGCTGCCACCTATCGTCGCAATATCTCCTTTCCCCCCATAGCAATGCCTCCTACCAGCGATAGAAAATATCGCGGCGAGGCATGGAAAACGTCGGCGTCCGACGGAAGCAAAAAACACGTCATTTGTTTTCATCTTTGTTCTGTATTTTCCCCCTATACCCCTCCTTACTAACGCTACCCCCTCCTCTATAGAGGGGGTAGCTACGTAAGGGAGGGGGTTAGTATCGGGGGAAGGCAAAAATAAGAACAGATGAAATGACGTGTTTTGTTTTGCTGAGTCGGAAATTTTCGTTAACTTTACGTCGTAATTAAAAAACATCCATTTTATGGCAACAACTCCATCAACCACCTCCAAAAAGAAGTCCACTTCCAAAAAGACTTCGGGCACCACTACTCGCAGAAAGAAAAAGACTTCGGGCACACAAATTATACCAGGTGTGAACATCAGCATATCATGGAAGAAACTACTGGGTATTACCAAACTGAAAAGATGGTTTACCAACAAGACAGGTATTCCTACGACAGAAGCTGGGATGGAACGCAAATTAGGCAGATGGATTATCGGACTGATTACAGGCGGCAACAAAAAAGAGGAAAAGAAAACTGTAATGGAAGGTCATATTGAAAATCAAGCTCAATAAAAGACTTTCCCCTTTCAAAATAGCAAGAAACGCTACTAATTTCTTAATATTATAAAAAAAACAAGTTGCCTATAGTCATTTTTAAAAATCTTTTTTCTACCTTTGGGGTCGATTACGAATTTTTTTATCATTTTAATTAACATATCATGAAAGAAAAGAACGGAATTTCAAGAAGAGATTTCCTGAGCTATTCAGCTCTGGGTCTGGCCAGCTTGACCATTTTACCAAGCTGGGCTAATTCTAATGGTGTGAAGGTTGCTCCAAGTGACCGTGTTGTTATGGGTTTCATCGGCTTAGGCCAGCAAGCACTGAATGACTTTGGTGGCTTCGCAGGTGTTGATGGTGTTCAGGTAGCAGCTTGCTGCGATGTTGACACTATGAAGACTGAGCGTTTCCGCAGAAGAGTTGCAGCTTGGCAGAAGCAGAAGGGCATGAACGAGCGTTGCGACAAGTATGAAAGCTATGAAGACTTGCTGGAGCGTAAGGACATCGACGCTGTTGAGGTTTGTACTCCTGACCACTGGCATGCACTGCAGGCAATTCATTCTATCCAGGCAGGTAAGGATGTATATTGCCAGAAACCTCTGACTTACACTATTACTGAGGCTTATGCTGTTGAGACAGCTGTTCGTGCTAACAAGAAGGTATTCCAGGTAGGTAGCCAGCAGCGTTCAAGCGGCGAATTCCAGAAAGCTATCGAACTGATTCAGGCAGGTAAGATTGGTCATGTAGAGAAGATCTACTCTAAGGTAGGTGATCCTGCTCGTCCAATCGCTAAGATGTATGAGGAATTTGGTGGTGTTCAGCCTATCCCAGCTAACCTCAACTTCAACCTGTGGCTCGGCCCGTTGAACGATCCTCAGATTGAGTACAACTACCAGCTCTGCCCACCTATCAGCTTGGATCCTGAGAAGCGTGAAGAGTTCTGGGGCGCATGGCGTTGGTATCGTGAGACCGGTAACGGTTACACCGCAGACTGGGGTGCTCACATGCATGACATCGCTAACGCGGCTATGGGCTTCGATGGCCTGCAGCCAGTTGAATACTACCCACGTGGTACTTGGGGTGAGGGTGAAGCTTACTCAGCTCGCTACCCGAACGGTACAATCCTGATGGAGCATCCATATCTGACTAAGGAGATGGACGGTGAGGACAATCCTGGTGCACAGGGTCTGAAGTTCATCGGTACTAAGGGTTGGATCAACGT
>JAIKZS010000081.1 GCA_024682035.1 Bacteroidaceae bacterium | reverse complement strand
CTGTAAGGAAGTATCTTTGTTTAGGGCTTGTTGGTTTATTTGGTAAAGTCATACCAACAAATTGCGCTTCTATTAGAGGACTTACATATTTAGTTCTGAACTTTGTTGTGTTAGACCACTGATACAATTCTTTGAGTTCGGTCATGGTTTTGGGTTCTTGAAGGGCTATGAATAATTCCTCAACTTCATCCCAGCTTAGTCCTATCTTAGTCCCAACTTGCTCCCAGCTTAATCCCTGTTTGATTCCAGATTGATTATGTTCGTTCCGTTGGTCCTTTGGTTCATATTCCATTGAGTAAATGGTGGTCATAAACTGGCTTGTTGTTGATTTGAACACAGGCTTCAACTCTTCTTTATAGCCATCTAAAGCTTTGGTCTCGTTGCAAATACGTTTTAATCCGCTACCTCGCTTTTCCATATAATCTAACTGAGCCATTACGTCAGCCAAAACAGGATTTCTTCTATCCGATGATATTTCCTCAAGAGGCAAATCTTGCACTATCTGCCCACTATACATGCCGCCTGGAGAAGTAATGGACAACCTATCATCATAGATATCAAGATGTACCTCACTACCCATCACTGTATAGTCACGATGAATGAAGTGATTCACTAATGCTTCAAGTACTGCTCTTTCCGCGTATTCAGGTTTGTTTTTTCTACCATCAGGTAATTTCTCCCAACCTTTACGCGTGTTTGCCTTTACGAAAGCCATCGCTTCACGAAGCAGCAACAGGATGTTGCCGGTGAATTCTGCATCATTGATGGCATCACCTTTTTCCTTTCCATCCCATCGTGTGCAGTATAAACGAGATTGCCACAATGGGCAGTCATCGGCAAACAGTGCTCCTGCATTTGTAAGATTCCCTGCACCTGTTACAAGTCCAAACGACAAGAGATACTTCTTGTCCCATTCTTGTTTGGTGCGGTCTTTGAATGTATTCGCTAATATCGTGAAAGCATAGTCTTCAACCTTATAATCTGTGTGGAGGGAATCGTATGTTTTATTAGAACCTTTTAGCACCAAGCGTACCATTTGCTCTGCCGTGGCAGGAAGACTCTCATCACCAACACGGACAAAGGCAATGCGTTGACCATCGCCAACATAGTAATATGGTGTGTAATGCCCGGCATCGATTTTGAGCTGCAAGATGCGTAAGCCATCCATATCATGCGGAATCATTTCTACCTCTGGTAGGGGATCCATATAGTCACGAATCCTGCTACTGATGGACTCGCATACATGGTGCACGTCATCAAGCCCTTTGACGACGCCGTCATTATCAATGCCAAAGAAAAGGGAACCACCCAAGCCATTGGCAAAAGCGCTTACGCTCTTCAACCAACTCTTAGGTTTCTTCTCTTCAAGCATCAACTTGAAATCGTATGCTGTACATTCAGCTATCAGGGTGTCTAATTCCATTTTAAATGACTTTCCAATATATGGTTCCTATACATTACCTTGCAAAGGTACACATTTTTATTGAGAAGATGGCATAAAAACATTGTTTCGTGCGTAATTTAAGGACAAAAAGGGGACAGGTAGTTGATTGAAAGACTCAATCAAGTGCCTGTTCGTGATTTGAATGAAGGATAAGAAAAGATTCTTGGCTTAAAATTTTGAGTTTAGTAAAAAAGTGTGTAACTTAGCAGTCGAAAAGTGCACCTTGGTTGTGTGTCAATACATTGAAACTTAAAACAAACAATGATATGAAGAAATTACCTATTCTATTATTTATGTTATTGTTGCCTTTAGCAGCAAGGGCATTTGTAGGTGAAGCTGTAATTGATGGTATCAAATATTATATCGTGACGAAAGCAAATACTGCAGAAGTAAGAAGCAATAATTACACTGGTGATATAGTAATACCGAAGACCATTAAGTATGATGGAGTGATTTGCGATGTTGTCACTATAAGTGCTTATGCTTTCGATGGATGCACCAGTTTAACATCCGTGACTATTCCAAATAGTGTAACATTTATTGATGCTTATGCTTTTTCTCTTCTGTAAAAACTTAACTTCCATTACAATCCCTGATAGTGTGACATCTATTGATGGTTATGCGTTTTCAGGTTGTTCTGCCTTAACTTTTATTACTATACCTAATAGCATAAGCGTTATATCTGATGGTTGTTTTAGGAGTTCT
>JAIKZS010000074.1 GCA_024682035.1 Bacteroidaceae bacterium | reverse complement strand
GATGCCCGTTTCCTCAACATCGCCAAAGCCATAGTTGATAGCGGTACCAAACATACGCATGGTAGGACTGAGGTTCATATAAGCATTCACCAAAGGAGGAATGTTGTAGCCCATTTTTCGGATCTCGCTATGCAGCACTTTATAGTCATCCTTGAAGGTATCATAAGGGAATAATTTCTCTAATTCAGTAACATCGCTCTCAATCACCAAAGGTTTCAAAGGAGTAATCAGATTATCCTTGTCGCCAAAATGCTTGTTCAGGAAATAAAGAATCATGTCACGACCTTTGCGAATGTAAGACGGATACATGGTAACTTTGCCGAAGAAATACTTCACATTAGGTTTGATTACCATCAAGGCTCCCAACCCATCCCACAAATTATCCAATGCAAACAACCCCTTGCTGCCAGCTCGGGTTCCCTGGTACTCCAAGGTAACAAAAGAACGTGCCAGTTCAATGGTGGTAGGCATATATTCTTTCAAGAATTTCTCAGAGAAATTAAACATGTGGGCTGTTGCCAGTTTTGGCTGACCATCAGGACCATACTGCACATCGGTACCCAAAATATATCTGTAGCCTCCTAAAATCTCTTCAGCTTCAGGATCCCATACAATCAATTGCTTGTAAGGGTTGTCCATTGTATCAAATTCATCGATATCCATCGATTTGCCTGTACCTCCACCGGCAGCACGGAAAGCAATTTCACGCAACCTGCCTATTTCTTTCATGGTATTGGGGGCATTATGAGCAGTTACAATATAAATTTGATTATGACTTTTATTCGTCATTCGTAACCGCTTATCCTCCGTCAGTTCCTCCTTCAACAAATCTCTGCTGATGGGTTGTATAATATCTTCCACTATCATAATCTACACTTTCTTGAAGCAATCTTACTTAGGGTTGCTGCGATATATTCAATTTATACACTATTTCCTTTACATATTGCGCCCATTCTTTGGGAGTCTTACTATGATCAAATGTCTGCCAGGGAATTGGTTTGCCAATGGTAACGGTAAATGTTTTATTCGCGTTCTTAAACATCTCGTCGGCAAGGTAGAGCATGGCAACATTAAATTTGATGCCCAACCACTTACAAACATTGGCCAGGTTATAGAAGAAATCCGAATTCCGACCATCAAAATAAATGGGTACAACATCTCGTTGATACTCAACACACTTGGTCACGAAAGTCTTTTTCCACTCCAAATCTTTAATCACCCCCTGCTGCTTTCTGGAACAGATACCTGCAGGAAACATAATCAGTTGGTCTTCTTTCGATGCGAAGCCAGCCTCCACCCTGCGAGGAAAATCTTTCGCCTGTTTGCCAGTCTTGTTGATAGGAATAAAAAAAGGAGCCAGTCCGTGGAGATTCATCAGCAAGTCATTCACCAAGAATTTAATCTTACCCTGATAATGTTCTCCTATCACAGCTCCTAAAGCCAATCCATCTTGACCTCCCAATGGATGATTAGAGACAAAAGTACAAAGTCGTCCGTCTTTTGGCAGATTTTCTTCGCCTTTAACGATTATCTTATCATTTAATTCATCCAATGCTGCCTTAGCAAAATCCACACCTTGCTTATCGCTCAATCGCGTAAGTATATCATTCAGTTCATCTTGATGAACGATGCGTTTAAGGTATGACACCACAAAGCCAGGTATATACTTGGCTTTATCGGGAGCTTTATCCTTTAACACTTTGTCGATGTCGATTAAGAAGACAGAATTGTCAGACATTGTTCACAATAATCAATTTGGGTGCAAATTTAATTTAACTTTTGGATATCTAAAAAAAAAACGATAGAAAATGCGTCAAAAAGTTAGCATAACTGTTCTTTTGCTCTTCGATAGATAAAAAACAGGCGTTCACAAAGCAACCTACACCCAGCGTTTGATTATAAGATAATGAAAATAATTCCCCACCAAATAGATAATTTCAAAGAATCCTCATTTTCAAGCAAATAAGTTTTCAACAGGGGTGTTGAAAACTTTATATAAAAAAAGTTGTGGAAAATTGTGGGGAATTGTGGGGAATTGTGTAATTTTACAGCCAAATACCTTATTATTGGAATTATGGCACAATTCTTAGGCAATATTGAAGCGAAAACTGATGCAAAAGGCAGGGTTTTTATCCCTTCTAACTTCAGGAAACTCCTGCAAGCTGAAGGCGAGGAATGGCTAGTGTTGCGCAAAGACGTCCACCAGGATTGTTTGGTGCTATATCCCGGAAGCGTTTGGAAAGAAACACAAGATCAACTGCGTAAGAGTTTGAACAAATGGAGCAAACGAGAGCAAAACATCTTCCGCCAGTTTGTGAGTGAGGCAGAGGTCATGTCTCCTGATGGCAGTGGACGCATCTTGATTCCCAAACGTTACCTGCAAATGGCAAACATTAAAAGTGATGTACGCTTTATTGGCATGGATAACACCATAGAAATCTGGGCTAAGGAAACGGCCGACCAACCGTTTATGAGCAATGAAGAATTTAGCAACGCTTTGGAAGAGACGTTGGGATATTTTATGGGTGAATAGCTGATTGAAGGGGTGGAATGATGACGGAGAATGCGCAAATTTATCATGTACCAGTACTGCTACAGCAGAGCATTGACGGATTGAACATCAATCCTGCTGGCACGTATGTGGACGTTACTTTTGGCGGAGGTGGGCATTCAAGAGAAATTTTGAAACACTTGGGCGAGCATGGCCGATTGCTTAGCTTTGACCAAGATGCTGATGCTGAGAGGAACATTGTGGACGACAAAAGGTTTACTTTTGTAAGAAGCAACTTCAGGTACCTGCATAATTTTTTGCGCTATTACGACGTTGAAAAGATAGATGGTTTATTGGCTGATTTAGGGGTTTCGTCACATCATTTTGATGAAAGCGAACGAGGTTTTTCTTTCAGAGCCGATGGGCCCTTAGACATGCGAATGAACAAACGCGCTGGTCTGACGGCTACTGATGTGGTGAATGATTATTCGGAAGAGAAGTTGGCCGATGTGTTTTACCTGTATGGTGAGTTGAAAAACAGCAGGAAACTGGCCAATATCATTTGCAAGGCCAGGGAGAAGCAGGAACTGAATACCATCAATGTTTTCCTGGATGTCATTAAACCACTGTTCAACAGGGAAAGGGAGAAGAAAGAGCTGGCAAAGGTTTTCCAGGCTTTGAGAATTGAGGTAAACCAGGAAATGGAGGCCTTGAAGGAAATGCTGCAAGCAGCTACGCAGGTACTGAAACCGGGTGGGCGACTGGTGGTGATTACTTATCATTCGTTGGAAGACCGGATGGTGAAAAACTTGATGAGAGCTGGCAATGTTGAGGGGAAGGTGGATAAAGATTTTTATGGCAAGGTGAACACTCCTTTCGAGTTGGTTAACAACAAAGTGATTGTCCCCACCGATGAAGAGATTGAGCGAAACCCCAGAAGTAGGAGCGCCAAACTAAGAATTGCGGAGAAACTATAGTAACAGTCGATATATGGCAAACAATGAGACGAAAAAGAAAAAGAGAGGTGCTTGGCTGAGCAACATCCTGGGTGGTGACATTTTGGCCAATGAGATGTTCCGCAAACAGTGGAAACTGATGGTGCTCATTATGCTGCTGATTCTTTTTTACATTGACAACCGTTATTCGTGCCAACAGCAACTCATTGAGCTTGACAGACTGAAAGTGGAGTTGACCGATGTGAAATATGATGCTTTGACCAGAAGTTCTGAACTGATGGAGAAGAGCAGACAATCTAAGATACAAGAATATATTGAGAGTAAACAGAGCGATTTGGAAATTGCTACCGCTCCTCCTTATTTAATTAAATAAAGGCATACCGATATGACAGTTAATAAAAAAAGCATCATGACAAGATTTTTCCTGATAGTGGTATTGTTTGCCACCATCGGGGTATGCATCGTGCTCAAAGCTGGCATCATCATGTTCAAGGAGAGGGGTTATTGGAACGATGTAGCCGACCGCTTTGTGAAAGAGAATGTATTGGTTGACCCCAACCGAGGCAATATCCTCTCGGCCGATGGCAAACTGCTGGCCAGTTCGTTGCCGGAATATTCATTATACATGGATTTCATGGTAAGTGATTCTGACGAAAAGCGCAAAGCCAAGGAGCAACAAAAGAAAGACTCGCTGTTCACGAGCAACCTCAATGATCTTTGCGAGGGTCTGCACAAAATATTTCCCGACAGAAGTGCTGCAACTTTCAAACGTCATTTGCAAAACGGGCGTAATCGCAAAAGTCGCTACTATAGGATTTACCCCCGTCGCGTTAGTTACATACAATATAAAGAGGTGCAAAAACTGCCGTTCTTCAACTTGGGCAAGAACCGCAGTGGTTTGATAGGTGTGGCATCTAACAACAGAAAGAGACCTTTCGGGTCGTTGGCTCAACGTACCATCGGCGACGTGTATGCTGATACTGCTTTGGGCGCTAAGAATGGCATTGAGTTGGCTTTCGATACCTTACTGAAGGGCAAGAAGGGTGTGACACATCGCCAGAAGGTGATGAACAAATACTTGAACATCACCGATATAGAGCCTGTTGATGGAGCTGATATCATCAGTACGATCGACGTGGATATGCAAGATATCTGCGAGAAGGCGTTAGTCGATAAGCTGTATGAGTTGAACGCCATGGTGGGTGTAGCCGTACTGATGGAAGTAAAGACGGGCGAAGTGAAAGCCATCGTTAACATGACCAAGGGCAACGACGGCAAATATTACGAAATGCGCAACAATGCCATCAGCGACATGATGGAGCCTGGATCTACATTCAAAACGGCCTCTGTGATGGTGGCATTGGAGGATGGGAAGGTGGAACCTGATACCCAGGTGGATACTGGTAACGGCGTGAAGATGATGCATGGTCGCCCGATGAAGGACCACAACTGGAACCGTGGTGGCTATGGGGTGATTGACGTGACCAGAATCTTGGAGGTATCCTCTAACGTAGGTGTGTCATCCATTATTGATGAATATTATTACGACAATCCACAGAAGTTTGTCGACGGACTGAAAAAGTTGGGTATCACCGAACCTTTGCATTTGCAGATTGCTGGTGAGGGTAAGCCTAACATCAAAGGACCGAAAGAGAGATATTTTGCCAAAACTACCTTGCCTTGGATGAGCATTGGCTATGAAACGCAGGTGCCACCTATCAATATCCTGACTTTCTACAACGCTATTGCCAACGATGGGGTGATGGTACGACCTAAGTTTGTGAAAGCTGCTGTCAAGGATGGACAAATTGTAAAAGAATATCCTACCGAGGTGATTCGTGAAAAGATTGCTTCGGAATCGACGTTGGAAAAAATTCGTGTCATCCTGAAGAAGGTGGTGAGCCAGGGTTTAGCAAAAGCGGCTGGAAGCAAGCAATTTGAGGTGGCAGGCAAAACGGGTACGGCCCAGATTTCACAAGGTGCTGCTGGTTATACGGCAGGGGGACGTAAATACTTGGTGAGCTTCTGCGGTTATTTCCCTGCTGATGCGCCTAAGTATAGCATGATTGTTTCCATCCAGAAACCGGGATTACCGGCATCGGGTGGTCTCATGGCAGGTAGCGTATTCAGCAAGATTGCCGAAAGGGTGTTTGCCAAGAACCTGAGTTATGAGATGAAAAACGCCATCGACAGTACGTCGGTATTCATCCCTGACGTGAAATCGGGCGATTTGGCCGAGACTTCATTCGTGCTGGGTAAATTGGATGTACCTACCGAGGGCAAGACCTCAAAAGAAAGCTGGGGACATGCTGAAGAAGATTCGGTAGGCGTAACGCTGCAACAGCAGACATTGACGGCTGGTATCATGCCAAGTGTGGTGGGCATGGGTGCGAAAGATGCCGTTTATTTACTGGAAAAAACCGGACTGCGGGTGAATATTGCGGGTGTGGGGAAGGTGACCAGACAATCAATCCCGGCTGGGAAGAAATTCTCGAAGGGTCAGACGGTGGCGTTGCAGTTGAAATAAGAGCAAAAGACTTGGACTTATAGATAGGAGTAACAGTTATGATATTAGCGGAATTACTGAAGGCTATCCAACCTCTCAGCGTGGTGGGAAAGCAGGATATTGAAATCAAGGAGGTAAACATTGACTCCCGAAAGATTGCTCAAGGGCATCTTTTCATGGCGATGCGTGGTACGCAGACAGATGGGCATGCCTATATTCCTAACGCCATCGAGAAAGGGGCGGTAGCGGTACTTTGCGAAGATATTCCCAACGAGAAGAATCCGCAAGTAACTTATATTCAAGTAGCCGACAGTGAAGATGCGGTGGGCAAATTGGCGCATGCGTTCTATGGCTACCCAACTGATAAACTGGAACTGGTGGGGGTGACGGGTACCAACGGAAAGACTACCATCGCCACCTTATTATATAAAATATTCAGGCAATTCGGCTATAAAGTAGGATTGCTCTCTACCGTTTGCAATTATATTGACGACGAAGCAATCCCTACCGACCATACTACGCCCGACCCTATCACGCTGAACAAGTTGCTGGGTCGCATGGCAGACGAGGGTTGCAAATATGCTTTCATGGAGGTCAGCTCGCATTCCATCGCGCAGAAGCGCATCAGTGGATTAAAGTTTGCCGGAGGCATCTTTACCAACCTTACCCGTGACCACCTGGATTACCACAAGACGGTGGAGAATTACCTCAAGGCCAAGAAGAAATTTTTTGACGATATGCCTAAGCAGGCTTTCAGCTTGACCAACCTGGACGATAAGAACGGATTGGTGATGTTACAGAATACCAAGTCGAAGACCTATACTTATTCATTGAGGAGCTTGGCCGACTTCAAGGGCAAGGTGTTGGAGAGCCATGTAGAAGGTATGTTGCTCGAAATCAATCAACACGAGGTGGCCGTTCATTTCATTGGCAAGTTCAATGCCAGCAACTTATTGGCTGTTTTTGGCGCAGCTGTATTGCTGGGCAAGAAAGAAGAGGACGTACTCATAGCCCTGAGTTCACTCTATCCGGTGGCAGGACGTTTGGAAACCATCCACTCACCCAACGGCATCACAGCCGTGGTGGATTACGCCCACACGCCCGACGCTTTGGTAAATGTTTTGTCATCCTTGCAGGAAGTCATGAATGGCAAAGGTCAGATTATTACCGTAGTAGGGGCTGGTGGCAATCGTGACAAAGGCAAGCGCCCCATCATGGCCAAAGAGGCTGTCAAGGGAAGCGACAAGGTGATTATCACTTCCGACAATCCTCGTTTTGAGGAGCCACAGGATATCATTAACGATATGCTGGCTGGTTTGGATGCCAAGGATATGCAGAAGACGCTGAGTATTGCAGACCGCAAGGAAGCCATACGTACTGCTTGCATGCTGGCGCAGAAGGGCGATGTGATTTTGGTGGCAGGAAAAGGGCATGAAGATTACCAGGAGGTCAAAGGGGTGAAACATCATTTCGACGATCGCGAGGTAGTAAGAGAAATTTTTAATAGCTAAACTTTACATAGAGCATGTTATATTTACTGTTTGATTGGCTGAAAGAAATGCATTTCCCCGGGGCAGGTGTATTCGGATACACCTCGTTCCGTGCGTTGATGGCTATCATTTTGTCACTGCTGATATCCAGTATTTGGGGTGTCAAATTCATCAATCTGCTGAAGAGAAAGCAAATTACAGAAACCCAGCGTAGTGCCGACATCGATCCGTTTGGGGTAAAGAAGGTGGGCGTTCCCAGCATGGGTGGCGTCATCATCATCTTTGCCATCATCATCCCTTGTCTGCTACTGGGAAAGCTCAACAATGTATATATGATTTTGATGCTCATCACTACCATTTGGCTGGGTGCTTTGGGCTTTGCCGACGATTATATCAAGATTTTCAAGCGCGACAAAGAGGGCTTGCATGGTAAATTCAAGATCATCGGTCAGGTGGGTCTGGGCTTTATTGTAGGACTTGTCCTTTATTTGAGTCCGCAAGTGGTGATTCGTCAGAACATTGAATTAGAAAGACCCGGACAAGAAAAGGTGATTGTTCATGCAGCCAAGGAGATAAAGGCTACGCAAACCACCATTCCTTTCTTCAAGAGCAACAACCTCGATTATGCCGATTTGGTGGGATTTTTAGGCGATTACGCCCAGACGGGTGGTTGGATTCTTTTCGTGCTGATGACCATCATCGTGGTGACGGCCGTTTCCAATGGTGCCAACCTCAACGACGGCATGGACGGTATGGCTACGGGCAACTCGGCTATCATAGGTGTCACCTTGGGTATATTGGCCTATGTGTCGTCGCACATTGAATTTGCTTCTTATCTGAATATCATGTACATACCAGGTTCCGAAGAACTGGTAGTCTATATATTGGCCTTTGTGGGAGCCTTGATTGGTTTCTTGTGGTACAATGCTTATCCGGCTCAGGTTTTCATGGGCGATACTGGCAGTTTAACCATTGGTGGTATCATTGCCGTGATAGCCATCATCATCCACAAGGAGTTGTTGATACCTATCCTCTGTGGTGTGTTCCTGGTGGAGAACCTGTCGGTTATTCTGCAGCGATACTACTACAAAGCCGGTAAGAAAAAGGGGGTGAAACAGCGTTTGTTCAAGCGCACGCCCATCCACGATCACTTCAGAACCAGCATGGACCTGGTAGAGAAGGGTTGCAGCGTGAAGTTCCAGCATCCCGAACAACTGCTGCATGAGGCAAAGATAACTGTTAGATTTTGGATTGTGACAATTGTATTGGCTGCCATTACAATCATCACATTGAAGATAAGATAATTATGAAAAGAATAGTCGTTTTAGGAGCAGGCGAAAGCGGTGCCGGTGCAGCTGTGCTGGCCAAGGTGAAGGGATTTGACACCTTCGTTTCTGATATGTCGGTCATCAAACCGAAATACCAGGAACTGCTGAACCAATATAACATCGAATGGGAAGAAGGTCATCATTCTGAAGAGAAGATTCTCAATGCCGACGAAGTGGTAAAGAGTCCGGGTATCCCCGATACGGCTCCCATCATCGTGAAACTGAAGGCGCAGGGTACTCCCATCATTTCTGAAATCGAACTGGCGGGTCGTTACACGCATGCCAAGATGGTATGTATCACGGGGTCGAATGGCAAGACTACCACTACCTCGCTGATTTACCATATTTTCAAGAATGCAGGTCTGAACGTAGGATTGGCTGGAAACATAGGCAACAGTCTGGCCCTGCAGGTGGCTACCGAGCAACACGACTATTACGTCATAGAGCTCAGTTCGTTCCAGTTGGACAACATGTATGACTTCCGTGCCAACATTGCCGTTTTGCTGAACATCACGCCCGACCACCTGGATCGCTACGATTTCAAGATGCAGAACTACATTGACTCCAAGATGCGCATCACGCAGAACCAGACGGCAGATGATGCTTTCATCTACTGGAACGATGACCCTGTCGTTACGAAGGAGTTGCAAAAATACGGACTGAAAGCGCAACTGTATCCATTTTCAGCCATCAAAGAAAAGGGGGCTATTGCCTATGCTGACGAAGGTGAGGTATATATCAAGAAGCCCATCGATTTCAACATGGAGCAAGAAGATCTGGCATTGAGGGGCATACACAATCTTTACAACTCCTTGGCTGCTGGTATATCAGCTTGCGTGGCTGGCATCAGCAAGGAAAATATCCGTCAGGCGCTGAGCGATTTCAAGGGGGTGCCTCATCGTTTGGAATACGTCACCACCATCAGGGGCGTGAAGTTCATCAACGACTCAAAGGCTACCAATGTCAATGCTTGCTGGTATGCGTTGGAAAGCATGACCACCAAAACCGTCCTGATTTTGGGAGGTACCGACAAAGGGAATGATTATACTGAAATAGAAGATTTGGTGAAACAAAAATGTGTGGGTTTGGTTTACTTAGGGGTTGATAATGAGAAGTTGCACAAGAGTTTTGACCACCTGGGACTTCCGGTGGCCGACATCCATACTGGCATGAAAGATGCGGTGCAGGCAGCCTTCAAGATGGCCAACATTGGCGATACCGTCTTGTTGAGTCCTTGCTGCGCCAGCTTCGATTTGTTCAAGAACATGGCCGACCGTGGCAATCAATTTAGAGAATACGCAATGGCATTATAATCATGAATTTCATTAACTCCATATTTAAAGGCGATAAAGTTATCTGGATGATTTTCCTGATGCTCTGCTTGATATCCATCACCGAGGTATTCAGTGCGTCGAGCACCCTGACCTATGGAAGTCAGGGTCATTGGGGCCCCATCACCCAGCATAGCATACTGCTCATGTTTGGTGTGGCAATCGTATGGTTTGTTCACAGCATTCCTTACAAATGGTTCCGCATTTTCGCCTATCCATTATTGCTGACAGCCATCATCATGCTGGTGGTGGTAATGCTCATGGGTGCTATCTCGGGCGACCGTGTGAACGGTGCCGCTCGCTGGCTCACCTTCTTCGGTGTAGCTTTCCAGCCCTCCGAGTTGGCCAAGATGGCGGTAATCATCCTCACGGCAGCCTTCTTGTCGAAGGGACAAACAGAAGACGGTGCCAGTCAGCAGGCCTTTAAATGGATTTTAGGCATCACCTTCGTGGTGTGTTTGCTCATAGTACCCGAGAATTATTCAACAGGCGCCTTGTTGTTTGCTACCGTATTCTTGATGATGATCATCGGGCGCATCCAGTTCAAGAAACTGCTCATCTTGGGTGGTACATTGGGAGGCATCGTTATATTGTTTGTTGGATTCCTGGCTATCACTCCCGACAATACCTTGGAGCAAATTCCTATGGGTCACCGTTTCACCACCGTGAAACACCGTATCATGAATTTTGGAGAGGAAAAGGTGCCTGCTGCGAAATACGACATACAGGGTGATGGGGCGCAGGTAGCTCATGCGCGCATCGCCATCGCCACCAGTCATGTGATAGGTAAAGGACCAGGAAACTCGGTGGAACGCGATTTTTTGTCACAGGCTTATTCCGACTTTATTTATGCCATCATCATCGAGGAATTGGGACTTTTAGGTGGATTTTTCGTTGTTTTTCTTTATATTTGCCTGTTGATAAGGGCCGGAAAGATAGCCCAGAAATGCGACCGAACGTTCCCTGCTTTCCTGGTGTTGGGTATTGCCTTGCTGTTGGTAACGCAGGCAACATTCAACATGTGTGTGGCAGTAGGACTGGTTCCGGTTACGGGTCAGCCGCTTCCTCTTATCAGCAAGGGTGGTACCTCTACTTGGATCAACTGTGCTTATATCGGTATGATTCTGAGTGTGAGCCGTTATACCGCCAAACTGGAGGAAGAGAAGGAGGCTATGCGGGCAGCTGCGCAATTGGAGGCAGAACGTGTAACAGAAGGATTTGACGAAGGTGTTAACCAGACCGATGCGTCTGCAGAGGAAACGCTCAGCGAGGCTCAAACGGCTTTTGAGCCTGGCATGAAGGAGGCTAACAATGACACTTTGATGGAATGATTAATTGATAATTGATAATGGATAATGGATAGTTAATAGTTGGCTTCGCCCTATTTCGTCGCGACTCGGCCAAATCGATGCAAGCATCTTTGGCCCTCGCTGCTCCGAAAAGTGATAGTGGATAGTGGATAGTGAATAGTGGTTTGGTTTAAGATCAATAACCCATAACCTATAACCTATAAACTATAACCTATAAACTATAACCCATAACCCATAACCTATAAACTATAACCTATAACCCATAACCTATAAACTATAACCCATAACCTATAAACTATAAACTAAAATAAAAAAGTATGGTAAACGAAACAGCGCCAAGGGTAATTATTAGCGGAGGAGGTACAGGGGGGCATATTTTCCCAGCTGTATCAATTGCTAACGCCATCAAGGAACTGAGGCCCAACGCAGAGATTCTGTTCGTGGGGGCTGAAGGCAGGATGGAAATGCAGCGTGTGCCGGATGCAGGCTACCGCATCATTGGTTTGCCCATTGCCGGATTCGACAGAAAACATTTGTGGAAGAATTTTGCCGTACTGGTAAAGATTGCTCGCAGTCAATGGAAAGCGCGCAGCATCATCCAGGAGTTCAAGCCCGACATTGCCGTAGGCGTGGGTGGATATGCCAGTGGTCCTACTTTGAAGACGGCCTCTATGATGGGCATCCCTACCCTGCTGCAAGAGCAAAACTCTTATGCTGGTGTTACCAACAAGCTGTTGGCCAAGAAGGCGCAGAAGATTTGTGTAGCTTACGAGGGGATGGAGAGATTCTTCCCTGCCGACAAGATTATCATGACGGGCAATCCTGTACGCCAGAACTTGTTGGCTCACCACTACAGCAAAGCGGAAGCTTTGCAAGCTTTTGGGTTGTCCGACCAGAAAAAAACCATCTTGGTACTGGGGGGCAGCTTGGGTGCCAGAACGTTTAACCAAACTTTGATGGATGCCATTGACACCATCAAGGCGCATCCTGACATCCAGATTATCTGGCAAACGGGTAAGATTTATATAGAAGAGGTAAGAAGCCGATTGGCGAAAGAGACGGAAGGCGGTCAGACAATTGATCATCTGTTTGTAACCGATTTCATCAAGGATATGGACAAGGCTTATGCTGCTGCCGACTTGGTTGTATCCAGGGCTGGCGCTGGCTCCATCTCGGAGTTTTGTCTGCTGGAAAAGGCCGTCATCTTGGTTCCTTCGCCCAATGTGACCGAGGATCACCAAACCAAGAATGCTTTGGCGCTGGCCAACAAAGATGCTGCCATCTACGTGAAAGATGCGGAGGCGCACGACCAGCTCATGCCTATTGCATTGCAAACGATTGGAGATGACGACAAACTTGCATCTTTGCGCAGGAACATCGCCCAACTGGCCTTGCCTGATTCTGCCAAGATAATTGCCCAAGAGGTTTTAAAACTGATAGGAAAATGAAAAAGATTGACGACATAACAGCTGTATATTTCGTAGGCGCAGGTGGCATAGGCATGAGCGCCCTGATTCGCTACTTCCTTTCCAAAGGCAAGGTGGTGGCTGGTTACGACCGCACTCCGTCCGAGCTTACCGAGCGTCTTATCGCTGAAGGAGCGCAGATACATTACGAAGAGAATGTGAACCTGATTCCGCAAAGTTGTCGCGACAAAGCAAGTACATTGGTGGTATATACCCCTGCCATTCCGCACGATCACGCCGAGCTGTGCTACTTCAACGAACAAGGTTTCGAGGTGAAGAAACGCTCACAAGTACTGGGCCTCATCACCCACGACAGCAAAGGTTTGTGCGTGGCAGGCACCCATGGTAAAACCACTACCTCCACCATGCTTGCCCACCTGCTGCACCAGTCGCATGTGGGTTGCACGGCTTTCTTGGGTGGCATTTCCAAGAACTACGGCACCAACTTGCTGCTCTCCACTACCAGTCCGTTTACCGTCATCGAGGCCGACGAGTTCGACCGTTCGTTTCATTGGCTCTCGCCCTACATGAGCGTTATCACCGCCACTGACCCCGATCATCTAGACATCTACGGTACTTACGATGCCTACTTGGAGAGCTTCCGCCACTATAGCAGTCTGATTCAGCCCGGTGGGGTGTTGCTCATCCATACCGGATTGGCCCTGCAGCCCAACGTACAAGTAGGGGTGAAAACCTATACCTACGCCCGTCGTGAGGGCGATTTCCATGCCGAGAACGAGCGCATTGGTCATGGCGAGATCTTCATTGATTTCGTGGGACCCGATGTGGAAATCAAGGATATCCAGCTGGGCGTACCCATGAGCATCAACATCGAAAACGGTGTAGCTGCCATGGCTTTGGCGCATCTCAATGGGGTGACCGACGAGGAGATTCGTGCGGGTATGAAGAGTTTTGCGGGGGTTGACCGCCGGTTTGATTTTAAGTTGAAGACCGACAAGATTGTGTTGTTGAGCGACTATGCGCACCATCCGGCAGAGATTGCACAAAGTGCCAAGTCCATCCGCGAACTGTATGCCGACAAGCAGATCACGGCTGTGTTCCAGCCGCATCTCTATACGCGTACCCGCGATTTATATAAGGAATTTGCCCAAGCCTTGTCGCTGTTCGACGAGGTGATCCTTACCGATATATATCCTGCGCGTGAGCAACCCATACCGGGTGTTACCAGCGAACTGATTTACAACCTGCTGCGTGATGGTATCAAGAAGACGCTTTGTCAGAAGGACGAGGTGGCTCAGTTGCTGGCGCAAGGGGGCCGACAAGTGGTGATTATCTTGGGAGCAGGCGACTTAGACAATAAAATGAGTGAGTTTACCCAAATACTGTCACAGGCATGAGTATCAAAATGAGAATATGGCTATCTGTGGTGATGCTACTGATTATCACTTATCTATGCACTGCCTCTACCCTCTTCAACAAGCAGCCGGTGGGTGTGGTGTGCAGCAGCATTGAGGTGGCTACCAAAGATACTACTTTCTCCGATTTGTTCACGCCTCGCAGTGTGACCGACATCCTGAAGCTGAAGCAGCTCAACCCCATTGGCAAGAACATCGACAGTGTGAGTACGTTGTTGCTGGAGCGCGAACTGAACCAGAATCCGCTCATTGACAATGTGGAGTGTTACAAGACCCCCAGTGGGAAAATACGCATAGAAATCAGTCAGAAAACCCCTGTACTGCGGGTGCTCAACGGCTACGGCGAGAACTTCCTGGTGGACGACAAGGGTAGCATCATGCCCCAGGTGGCAAGCAACGCCTTCCACCTGCCCGTTGTAACGGGCCATGCCACCAAGGCGTTTTGTGCCAGCAAACTGTATGAGTTGGGTATTTTCCTGCAGCACGACGCTTTCTGGAAGGCGCAGGTCGAGCAGATTAACGTGGTGAACGACAACAACATCGAGATTGTTCCTCGGGTGGGCAACCACATCATTTACCTGGGGCAACTCGACGACTACCAGCGTAAACTGCAACGCGTAGAGAAATTCTACACCAAGGCGCTCAACAAAATTGGGTGGAATAAATACGAGCGCATCAACGTCGAGTTGAGCAACCAAATTATTTGTACCAAAAGACAATAAAAAATTTTAATGATATATGGCAACATCAGAATTTATTGCGGCTATTGAATTAGGCTCATCCAAGATTTCCGGCATTGCCGGCAAGCATGATACCGACGGCAGCATCTCCGTGCTGGCCTTCGCGCAGGAAGACGCCTCACAGTTTGTGCATAAAGGTGTGATATTCAATATCGACAAAGCCGCATCTGCACTGAATGACATCATTATAAAGCTGGAGACCCAGCTTCGTAATTCTACTATCGCCAAGGTGTATGTTGGTGTGGGAGGCAAATCGTTGCGTACCGTTGAGAATCAAGTAAGTCGTACCGTCACCGGTGAAGAGAAAATTTCCGAAGAGCTGGTATTCTCTATCAGCGACGAGAACTTGGCCTTCCCCTACGATGATTTCGACATACTGGATGTGGAGCCGCAAGAGTATAAGATTGACAACCGCTTGGTAGCCGATCCGGTAGGTGTGGCAGGCAAGGATATCACTGCTCACTTCCTGAACATTGTAGCTAAGAAAATGATGAAGAAAAACCTGGAGTTGTCGTTGCAGCAAGGTCGCGTCAAGGTAGCTGAAATATTGGTGGCACCCAAGGCTTTGGCCAATGCTATTGTTTCCGAATCCGACCGCCGTCTGGGTTGTGCTTTGGTCGATTTAGGAGCCGAAACCACTACCGTCAGCATCTACAAAAACAACATCCTGCGCTACCTCACCGTTATTCCACTGGGCAGCGAAAACATCACCCAAGATATCGCTTCGCTGCAGATAGCCGATGAAGATGCGCAGCAGTTCAAGTTGCAGTATGGCGACGCGCTGGCTATTGAAGAGGATATCGACAAGAACGAGGAGTATGTGCTTGAAAACGGACATACCATTTCCAAGGAGCTGTTGTGCGACATCGTTTCAGCCCGTGCAGAAGAAATTCTCGCCAATGTATGGAACCAAATCCAGTTGTCGGGCTATGCCGACAAACTCACGGCTGGCGTATTCTTCACAGGTGGAGGCTGCAACCTCAAGAATGTGGAAGAGGCGTTCAAGAAAATGACGCATGACGACCGCCTGAAGGTCAAGACCATCAAGTTCATCCCGAATGTGGTAAGGGGCTATGCTTCCGACATCAAGCGCAACGGCACCCTTTGCACCCTGTTGGGTTTGCTGCTGGCCGGCAAGGAGAACTGCAGCATGGACAAGCCTGAACCTGTGGTGGAAACACCGGCAGTCGCTGAAGGCGGACAAACCGATATGTTTGCCAACGATGCTGACCTCAAGGAGCAAGAAGCCAAGATCTTGGCCGAGAAAGCTGCTGAGGAAGAGCGGATACGCCAACTGAAAGAGAGTGAAGAAGGGAAGAGAATCAAGGCCGAGGAGGCGCAACGCCGCCGCCAGGAGCGCGAACGCAAGAAAGACTCTTTCATCAAACGTGTCAAGAGGGGCTTCAACGAGCTCTCTGGTGAATTGTTTGGAACGGATGATAATAGCGACAACATGAACTAACGAAAAAACAATGAGTATGGAAAATATAGTACACTTTGAATTTAACTCCGACCCCAACGAAACCCCCAAAATCATCAAGGTCATCGGTGTGGGTGGTGGTGGCGGCAACGCCGTGAAGCACATGTTCCAGGAAGGTATCCACGATGTTACCTTTGCCCTTTGCAATACCGACCTGCAAGCCCTTCGACAGTCGGAAATTCCTATCAAGATACAACTGGGTCCTAAAACCACCCAAGGTCTGGGTGCCGGCAACGACCCCAAGGTGGCGCGCGAAGCTGCCGAGGAGAGTATCGATGAAATTCGCAACCTGCTGAACGACGGAACGCAGATGGTGTTCGTCACCGCTGGCATGGGAGGCGGTACCGGTACGGGTGCAGCGCCTGTAGTGGCACGCATAGCCAAGGAGATGGACAAGCTGACGGTGGGTATTGTCACCATTCCGTTCCTCTTTGAGCGCAACCGCAAAATCATGCAGGCCCTCGAAGGTGTGGAGGAGATGCAGAAGAACGTCGATGCCTTGCTGGTGATCAACAACGAGCGCCTGCGCGAAATTTATACCGATGGTATTACCACCATGCGCGAGGCTTTTGCCAAGGCCGATGACATCCTTTCGGTAGCTACCAAGAGTATTGCCGAGATGATTACCATGGAGGGTAACATCAACCTCGACTTCCGCGATGTGAAGAAAATCCTCAAGAACGGTGGCGTAGCCATCATGTCAACCGGTATTGCCAGCGGCGAGCGCCGATTGAAGCATGCCATTGACGATGCCTTGAAATCTCCGTTGCTGAACGATAACGACATC
The DNA here is from genome assembly GCA_024682035.1 of Bacteroidaceae bacterium. Lineage (GTDB taxonomy): Bacteria > Bacteroidota > Bacteroidia > Bacteroidales > Bacteroidaceae > Bacteroides. The sequence goes on along the minus strand of JAIKZS010000074.1, from coordinate 1,658 downwards.
TCGAAGGCCAAGAAAATTCTGTTCAACATTTCATGGAGCAAAGACGCACCGCTGCTCATTGAAGAGACCAATGAAATCGACAGCTTCATGGAGAGTCTCGACAAGAACATCGAGGTGATCTGGGGCGAGGCCGAAGACCCCTCTTTGGGCGAAAACGTCAAGTTTACCGTACTCGCTACTGGTTTTGGTTCATCCAGCATCCCTGGCATGGAGCAACTGCAACAGAAGCGTTCAAAAGAGGAAATCGAGGCGGAGGAAGAGCGTGAGGCGCAGGAGCAAGAGCGTATCGACCGCATCTACGGACTCAACACGCAGAAGAAGCGCCCTCATCACCTGCCCTACATGTTTACCGCCAATGACTTCGACAACGATGAACTCATCCAGGCTGTCGAGAGCAGTCCGACTTACTCGCGCAACCGCACTACCCTGAACCAGTTGAAGGAGAAATCTGCACAGGCCGAACAGCCCGAACCAGAAGCTTCTGCTGAGGATAATGGAGTCATTAATTTTTAATTGACCATTGACCATTGACCATTGACCATTAGATAATGGTTATGGGTTATGGGTTATAGATTAACTATTAACTATTAACTATCAACTATTAACTATCAACTATTAACTATCAACTGCCCCGCCGGCAGCCGCACCGACACGACGCAGCCCCCGTCGGCGGCGTTGTCGATGTCCAGGAGGCCGTTGTGGAGCCTCACGATCTCGTCGCAGACCGCGAGACCGATGCCGCTCCCCCGGGCCTTGCTGCTGCCCCGGTAGAATTTCAGCTTCACGTTCCCCAGCTCGTCCGGGGGGATGCCGGGGCCGAAATCCCGCACCCGGATGCAAACGAAGTCCCGGCCGGAGTCCCGGTAGTTCTTCTGGAGGGAGAGGGTCACCACGATGCGCTTCCCGCTGCCCCCGTGCTTGGCGGCGTTGTCCAGGATGTTCAGGATCACCTGCTTTAATCGCTCCGGGTCCCCGGGGATGACGGGGATCTCCTCCTCCGGGGGCGTGTACTCCAGGGATATGCCCTCCTGGCGCATCAGCTCCCGGCAGGTGAAGATGGTGTCCTCCAGCTCCGCCTCGATGTCCAGCTTCTCGATGTTCACGGTGAAGCGCCCGTCCTCGATGCGGGTGAACACCAGCAGCTCCTCCACCATGTTGGTGAGCCTGCGCGCGTCCTCCAGCACGATGGCCAGGCCCTTCTGCCGCGTCTCGGCGTCCAGGCTCTCGTCGTAGCTCAGGGTCTCCGTCCAGCCGGTGATGGCGGTGAGGGGAGTGCGCAGCTCGTGGGAGACGGAGGAGATGAACTCCGTCTTCACCTTCTCGGACTGGCTGATCTGAATGGACAGGTCGTTGATGGCGTCCACCATCTCCCCCATCTCGTCCTCGTAGCGGTTCTCGATCTGGCTGCCGTAGCCCCCGTCGGCGATGTGCCGGGTCATGGCCGTCACCTCCCCGATGGGGGTGACGATGCTGCGGATGAACCCCAGGTTCGTGAGGAAGACGATGAGCAGGAGCCCCAGGTCGATGCCCACGGCGATGAGGATTCTTACCAGCACCTGCCGGTCCACCAGCCGGAGGCTGGTGACGTATCGGATGACCCCCATGATGCGCCCGTCCCCGTACACCAGGGGGCTGGAGACGGCGGCGATCCGCTCCCC
>JAIKZS010000020.1 GCA_024682035.1 Bacteroidaceae bacterium | reverse complement strand
ACTAAAGAGTATCTTTCTTATGTTGATAACAAATCTTTTGTAATGTTCTATGGGAAAGACAAGGAAGCTATATTCTCAAATTTGTCAGCGAATGGCATTGATTGTTCAGGTATTGAGGTATGTGAATACGACCTTACTAATGTTCATTGGGTGGAAAGTGGCCCAGACCTAGATAAAATAAGGGATAGTTATTGGATTGATGTAGATGCTGCCCCACAAGTACTCTCTACTATTATTCCAGAGGCATTTTATATTGTTCCTTTAGTGATAAATGATTTTAATATACCATTTTATCTCACTAATAATATAGTTGTTGAGTATAATGGGCCGATGGATTCTTTAGAAGAAATACTGAAAGATTATAATGTTAGCATATTAGGACGAATGCCATTTGATAATAGCTTTATGCTGTGGTGTACAAAAGACTCTAAGGGAAATGCCTTGGAAATCGCTAATAAGCTATATGATTTAGGTATATTCAAAATTTCTGAGCCATGCTTTGCAACGTTTAAAACTGCCACTACCCCATATTAGTGTTTTGTGTATAATTATAATTGGATATATTATGAAATACAAAAAGTATAATTTCCTTACTCTAATTATAGTATTTATGAGCGTAATGGCTACACTCTGTATATGGAGCTGTAGCAATAAAGACGATTTAGCCATTGATGAGCCTTACGAGCCTCAGCCAGAAGAACTTGTAACAAGACACAGTTATACGCCTGTCCAACTGAATGAGACACAGCAGGCTATCAATGCTAAGTTGCAGGAGTTCTCTTGGAAACTGTTTAAGGAGGTATATACCAACCGTCAACCAGGCACCAACTTGATGATTTCCCCTATAAGCCTGGAAGTGGACTTGGGTATGTTCATCAATGGCTTGGAGGGTGAGACTTTGAAGGATGTTCTCAAGACTATGGGATTGGAGAACTACACCAAGGAGCAAATCAACGACTTCTTCCAAACCATGATGATAGGCATTGAGAAAGCTGACGAGGCTGCCATCTTCAAGAGTGCCAATGCTTTCTGGTATAATCAGGACAAAAAGGCTAATAGTGACTTCCTCAGTATCATCAAAGAAAAATATGATGCCAAGGCTGAGGCAATGGACTTCGGCGACCCCAAAACAGTAGATGTAATCAATGCCTGGTGTGCAGAGCAGACCAATGGGCGCATCGATAAGATGTTGGATTTTACAGTACCTGCTGAGCTTTTCCATTTGATGAATGCCGTATATTTTAAATCTCGTTGGGCAGCTGTTTTCTCTAAAGAAGCCACCAAAGTACAGCCTTTCTATTATGCTGACGGCCATACAGCTGATATCGCTTTGATGCATACAAATTACGGAACTTTTTATTTAGATACTGATGAGTACCAGCTGGCTACTAAGTCTTTTGTTGATGGCGCGTTTCAGTTTGTCATGATTCTTCCCAAAGAGGGGGTGGATGCAACCAAGGCAATCCCTGAAATATATAATTTTGAAAAGTATGTAAATATGGGAATGAAATCTGTAAACTTGGAATTGTTTTTGCCCAAGTTTACTTCAGATTATACGGAGAATAACCTCTTCAATTATTTGGCTAATATCAATCCTACATTGAAATTCCTGCAGGATGACATGAGTTTTTTTGAAGATATCAACGAGGATACAGGGTTGGCAGCTATACAGAAGACTTTCTTCCTCGTAGATGAGGAGGGCGCCGAAGCTGCAGCTGTTTCAGACATTATGAATGTTACTGCTCCAGGCCCCTCCATTCAAATAGAGAACGCCTACATGCGTCTTGACCGTCCATTCTTCTATGCCATTGTAGAGAGTAACACTCAGTGCCCACTCTTCATAGGCTATTATGGTAACTGATACATATATTCTAGTTTTAAGTTAGTAATACTTCTAAGTAAATGAAGCAATAGGCGGGGCATGTCCTCGCCTATTTTATAATACCACTCTGCAGTAGAGCACCCACAAAGTTAAACTATGTTAATATCCTGCAAGGTTTCAGGATTTGGTAGTTTTATAGGCAGAAAAATTATCAAAGGAAGAATACTATGAAAGCAAAGACATTACTGATTGGATGTATGGCTGCTCTCTGCATGAGTGCGTGCACATCTAACGACAACAGGAGAGTGATCGATGTAGTGCAAGAGCCGGAAATCGAAGAAGTTGTTGACAATTTCAGACACGAAGCACAGCCTATCGCCCTGACACGCTCACAGGAGGACATCAATACGCGACTGCAAGACTTTAGCTTACAAGTCTTCAAGCAGATGTATGCCGACAAGCAAGCAGGTGACAATGTGCTGTTCTCTCCATTCAGTTTAAATGTGGCATTGGGTATGTTTGCAAATGCAATGGAAGGCAATACTTTGGCGGAATTGCTCAAAACCATGAACCTTGAAGGCTTTACTGTAGGTGACTTGAACGATTATTATCAGACAATGCTCAAGGGTATCAAGGAAGCCGATGATCAAGTGGCATTCAGCAGTGCCAACTCGTTCTGGTACCACCAATGGTTTAGCCCCACAGAAAGTTATGCTGAAAAGCTAAAAAACTATGATGCCGAAGCATATGTCATCAACCCTGCCAGTGCAGCAGAGGCTGCGAAAGACATTAACAACTGGGTATCAGACAAAACTAATGGCAAGATTACCTCAATCATAGAAGAAAAGCAGATAGACGAACTCATATGGGCTTTGATTAACGCCATCTATTATAAGGGCGGGTGGAAGCATGAGTTTGCTGAAGGCATGACTATCAGCCAACAGTTTACAACAGAAAGCGGAGAAGCCAAGCAGATGGATACGATGAAAATTACAAGCAAGTTCTTGTATCAAGGTTATGACGGCTATGGGGTAGCTCATTTGCCATACAACGATGGTGCATTCGATTTCTTTGTGGTATTACCTGACAACGGAACAGATATCACCAGCGTGATAGAAAAACTCTCTTATAAAGACCTGCTTGTTTCTGACTACTATACAGTGAATATTGAGATGCCTAAGTTTGAGGTAGAATATAAGGATGAGCAATTGTTATATTACCTTTCACAACTGAATCCCAATATAGCCTTCAACGGTGATGAGATCCATATGCTGAATTTCGATTTAACTGGTCATGAATTTGAAGCAAACCTTGCACTGGAGATTATTCAGAAAACGTATATGAAGGTAGATGAAAAAGGGACAGAAGCAGCAGCTGTTACTGCTATTTTGAGCCATGGCGCTCCTGGTATAGATACTCAAACTATCATTGATTTCCACATGGACCATCCTTTCCTCTATGGCATCATAGAGAATAGTACCAACACACCGCTATTCATTGGCTACTACGGTAATTAATACATATATTCTAGTTTGCGGAATAATAATCTTCCTTTAGATGTAAAACAGGCAGGGCGTCATGTCCTGCCTGATAGCAAAATGGCTGATATGGTAAATTATTATTTAAACGGAGATTAACATCTT
>JAIKZS010000001.1 GCA_024682035.1 Bacteroidaceae bacterium | reverse complement strand
CAGTTGGCCGAACGTGCTCCTTATTATATCAGTGTTTATCCAAATGCAGGATTACCCAACAGTCTGGGTCAATATGACGAAACACCTGAACACATGGCCAGTGTCATTAAGACCTACCTCGACGAACAATTGGTGAACATTGTAGGTGGATGCTGTGGTACCACCGATGTGTTTATTTCTGCCTATCAGCCTTTAGTGAAAGAGGCTAAACCCCATGTCCCCGTTTCACCATCGCCTTATTTGCAACTTTCAGGGCTGGAGTTGTTAGAAGTAAAGCCTTCTATTAATTTCCTCAACATTGGCGAACGATGCAACGTGGCTGGTTCACGTAAATTCCTGCGTCTTATTAAGGAAAAAAATTATGACGAAGCATTGGGTATTGCTCGTAAACAGGTGGAGGATGGAGCCCAGATGCTGGACATCAATATGGATGATGGTTTGCTGGATGCTCGTGAAGAGATGAGGCATTTCCTGAACCTATTGGCTTCAGAGCCGGAAATAGCACGTGTGCCGGTGATGATTGATTCATCGAAGTGGGAAGTTATAGAGGCTGGCTTGAAGTGTTTGCAGGGCAAATGCGTAGTGAATTCGATTTCACTGAAGGAGGGCGAGGAAAAATTCTTGTTTTTGGCTCGCCAGCTTAGGGATTATGGCGCTGCTGTGGTAGTAATGGCTTTCGATGAACTAGGACAGGCCGATACTTTTGAACGCAAGATTGAGGTGTGTCAAAGGGCTTTCAGACTGCTTACCGATAAGGTAGGATTCCCTCCACAAGATATAATTTTCGATCCGAATGTATTAGCCGTGGCTACGGGTATGCCTGAGCATGATAATTATGCCGTTGACTTTATTAAGGCAACTGCATGGATTCATGCTAACCTGAAAGGCAGTCATGTAAGTGGAGGCATTAGCAACCTATCGTTCTCATTCCGTGGTAATAACTATATTCGTGAGGCCATGCATGCAGTGTTCTTGTACCATGCTATTGCTGCAGGAATGGATATGGGTATAGTGAATCCATCTAGTTCGGTACTGTATTCTGAAATCCCATCAGATTTGCTGGAACGCTTGGAAGATGTGGTGCTGAACCGGCGGAAAGATGCAGCTGAACGTTTGATAGAGGTGGCCAATAGGGTGGGTAAAAAAGAGAGTGTGAGTGTAAATCAGGCAACGACTGATGAGTGGAGAAATGCTTCGGTTGAGGAGCGCTTGAAATATGCCCTGATTAAAGGTGTAGATACTTATCTGGAAACCGACATTCAAGAGGCTTTGCACAAATATCCCAAAGCGGTGAATATCATTGAAGGTCCGCTGATGGATGGCATGAACCATGTGGGAGTGCTGTTTGGATCAGGCAAGATGTTTTTGCCGCAGGTGGTGAAGACGGCTCGCACCATGAAGAAAGCAGTGAACATACTCCAACCGGCTATCGAGGCCGACAAGCAAGAAAAAGTAAAATCGGGCGGTAAAGTGCTGTTGGCTACCGTGAAAGGTGACGTACACGACATTGGTAAGAACATTGTATCGGTAGTGATGGCATGCAATGGCTATGAGATTATTGATCTGGGTACGATGGTACCTGCAGAAGAGATTGTGCGCACGGCCATTCGTGAAAATGTTGACATGATTGGCTTGAGTGGCCTGATAACTCCTTCACTTGACGAAATGGTGCATGTGGCCATAGAACTGGAAAAGGCTGGACTTGATATACCTTTATTAATTGGTGGAGCTACTACCTCTCAGTTGCATACTGCCCTGAAGATTGCACCTGTATATCATGCCCCTGTTGTTCATTTGAAAGACGCATCTCAGAATCCTACCATTGCTGCTCGATTGATGAACCCCAAACAAAAACAGGAATTAGAGGATGACCTTCGGACTGAATATGCTCATTTGCGAGAGGAGGCATCTGACAAGCAACCCGATCTCCTTTCCTTGGAGGAAGCGAGAAATAAACGCTTGAAACTTTTTTAATTAGGGCGTGGAAAATTAAGAATAAAGTATTATCTTTGCAACAAATTATAAACGTATTAAATAAAGAATGAATATGAAAAAGTATTTGTTTATGTTGGTGGCATTGCTCACCATGAGTACTGCTGCTTTTGCACAGAAAGGCTTTACATCCTTTGGTGTGAATGGTAATTACGATGATTTAAATGGTCAATTCGGCCTAGGCGTAAAATTGCAATATGGTTTTGTTGACCAACTTCGTGGTGATTTGAGTACTACTTTGTATTTCAAGAAAAAAGGTATTACAATGTTTGATGTGAACGGTAATGTACACTATGTGTTTCCTGTAGCTTCTAAGTTCAATGTTTATCCTTTGGCAGGTTTGAATATTGCTTTCTTTAACAATGATATTCCTACCAGACTTGGTGTGAATTTAGGTGGTGGTTTAGAATACTTTGTTGCTAGCAATGTGAAGATTGGCGCAGAGGCTAAATACATTGTTTCTGACAATGGCTTTAGCCGTTTCAATTTAGGTATCGGAGTAGGATTCTTGTTCTAAACATGGTCTTCGTTTATCATAAAGGGCTGCATTTCAAGATGTGGCCCTTTTTTATTGATGAATTAATAATTTTGCGTTATCCATTATTCTCTTTTAATTATCAATTATAAAATTTTCTCTTACTCTTTATTATTCCTTAATCAACTCTTTATATCTTTCGAACCGCTGCATAATGTCTCTTACAAAATTGTAGGTTTCCAACCCACGGAAATAACCATGCTTACATACTGGATCTGTGAAATATTCTTCGTTGCTCTTTAATAAGATATATTTTTCAACATTTTTGTCCCACACATATTTTTCTGCCCCATGTTTTTCAGCTAAAGCCATGGCATCAGTAATATGACCTGTGCCCGAATTATAGGCTGCCAAGATAAACTTAAGGCGCTCAGGCAGAGGAATGCTTTTGAAAACAGAAGAAGTAATGGAAATATACTTTACAGCAGCTTTGATGCTTTCCTCTGGATTTTGCTCTTTACCTTCTGGTACCCCCATGGCTTTGGCTGTTCTTGGCATCAGCTGCATTAGCCCTTTGGCACCAGCCCACGAAACAGCTGTTGTATCGAAATTCGATTCATTATAGGCTAACGAGGCCAATAAACGCCAATCCCAATTAATCTCTTTAGCATATTGGCGGAATAGATTGTCGTAAGGTGAAATCTTACCCTCTTTGATCGACATGATGGGGTAGTATATCTTGCTCTTGCTCAACTCGAAATAACGTTTCATGCTGGCCGTATATTTGGGCGAAGTAATGTTTTCTTCGTGCCAATGGTTTACAGCCTCAGCCAATTGGGTACACTCTTTTCTGACAGCCCACGATGATCGCTGGTCATGACTAACAGCCATGCTAACATCCAGATTTGGGTAGTATGTTTGGTTGAGCTTAGCCAAATCGTTGTTAGCTACAGTGTAATCAATTATACCCTCGGCGACTTGAGCAATGAGATCCTCTAGTGACAGACTGTCATTTGCAACGTTGTGAATAATAATGCCTCCTCCCACTTCCTGGTTGAGGTTATTCATACGTTGTAAGAATCTACCAGGCTTTACATATACCTCTTTTCCAATGAGTTCAGTTACGTCTTTTAGTGGTTTGGTCTTCCAGTGGTTGCGTTGTACCAGTACTTGGTGGGTGATGGCATTTTCTCCACAATACTCCAGACTGTCTTTCCATTCAGCTGTATAGGGAAGTGGAAAGGCAATGAGGTCGCCTTTACCTTCGAACAATAATTGTGTAAGTTCCACAATATTATTAGCTGTTATTATTTCCAATTCCACCCCTAGGTGTTCGGCAAACTGACTGGCTAATTCATATTGGAAACCCATATCTTGACCACGATATTGGAAGTAACTAGTTGAACCATATAATGTTATCACCCTTATCACACCACTGTCGATGATCTGGTCCAGATCGCGTTTGGGTTTTACTTCATTGTGATGGAAATTGCACCCCATTACCACAGAAAATAACAATACCCCCAATAATATGTACAATGTTCTAATCTTCATTTCTCATTAGTTTACAGTCGTTTCGCTAAGCAGTGCGTAGAGAGTTTTACTAACTTGGATTATGCCTGCTTTCAAAGAGATAGAAGCGAGGTCAGAAAGAAAATTAGTCTTTCAGGTTTTTCTTAATATACATGGTTAAAATCTTAATCGCCACATTGTTATGCCCTCCTTGAGGAACTATCAGGTCCGCGAAACGTTTGCTTGGCTCGATAAATTGTTCATGCATGGGTTTAAGCACGCGTGAATAGCGCTCCATAACAGCTTGGTAGGTTCTGCCACGTGACACAACATCACGCTCAATATTGCGGATCAGTCGCTCATCAGGATCGGCATCCACAAATATCTTCAAGTCCATCATGTCGCGTATCTCCTTGTCGTATAGTGACATAATACCTTCAAAAATAATTACATCCTTGGGCTCAATGTGTATCGTCTGAGGTAGACGTGAACAAGTAATATAGTCGTACATAGGCTGTTCGATACTTTTGCCCTCTTTTAACATGGCTATATGGTTGCGTAGCAAATCCCAATCGAAGGCATTGGGATGGTCAAAATTGATGAGCTGTCTTTTCTCAACAGGCACATGACTACTATCTTTATAATAGGAGTCTAATGGCAACAGTACTACCTCGTTTTTGCCCAGCTTATCTATAATCTTATTAACGACGGTGGTCTTACCAGAACCTGTTCCGCCAGCGATACCAATAATTAACATTTTGTTAATACTTAATGTGATAAAAAATAGCTATATTTGCGGGCAAATATAATCAAAATCAATTAACAAACAAAGTTATGGTGAAACACATTGTGCTTTTTAAGCTGAAAAAAGATGTTTCTGCAGTTGAAAAGCAGGCTGTTGCCCTCAAATTCAAGGCCGCAATCGAGGCTTTGCCATTGGTGATTCCTTTCATTAAACATGTAGAGGTGGGTATTAATATTAATGCTGACGAGCAATGGGACATTGCACTTGATAGTGAATTTGATACCCTGAGTGAGGTTAAGGCTTATGCTGCACATCCAGCCCATGTTGCGGCTGCTAAGCTGTTGGCCGAAGTGAAAGACGGTCGTGCTTGTGTAGATTATCAATTTTAATAGCATATAGATACATGAAGAAACTGCTGTGTGTGTTTGGATTACTCCTCACAACTCTCTTTGTACAGGCCCAGTTGTTGGAGCCTGTGGATTTTCACACTGAATTCAATAAAGTGTCTGACGATGTTGCAGAAATAGTTTTTACGGCGAAGATTGATCCAGGGTGGCACATCTATTCTACTGAATTGGGTGAAGGCGGTCCTATCTCGGCCTCTTTCAATATAGATAAGATGACGGGAGCTCATGTTGATGGAAAACTACTTCCTGTTGGTAATGAGCAATCTGTGTTTGATAAACTCTTCAGCATGGAGGTCCGTTATTTTGAAAAAACAGCCAAATTCGTACAGCGTGTCAAACTGGAAGGTGGGGCATATCGTATGGAAGGCTACTTGGAATATGCTGCTTGCAACGATCAAAATTGCTTGCCTCCTAGCGAAGTACCCTTTATGTTTACTGGTTCTGCTGAGGTTGAGGCTGCTGATGGGGTAGTGGCTGAAAGTCAAAGATCTGAGGGCGAAGACCAATCGTCTCTTTCTGGAGCAGAGAGAGGCGAAGATGCTCGTGTCGATTTGGCAGAATCGCAGTCATCTGTCAATGGTCAATCGTCAACGGTCAATGAAAAATGGTGGCAACCTGTCGTTGCTGATCTCCGTTCATTTGGTGAGTCTGTAGGTACCGTCGACAGCTCTTGGTTTTACATTTTCTTTACAGGCTTTTTAGGAGGTTTGCTGGCATTGTTCACTCCTTGTGTTTGGCCTATTATCCCAATGACTGTCAGTTTCTTCCTGAAGCGTAGCAAAGACAAGAAAAAGGGCATTCGCGATGCCATGACCTACGGTTTAGCCATTGTGGTGATTTATGTAGCATTAGGTTTATTAGTGACACTGCTCTTTGGGGCCAGTGCCCTCAATGCTCTATCTACCAATGCTATCTTTAATATCTTCTTCTTCCTGATGCTGGTGGTGTTTGCCATCTCTTTCTTTGGCGCTTTTGAAATTACCCTCCCATCATCGTGGAGCAATGCTGTGGATAGTAAAGCTGAGCAAACCACTGGTTTATTGAGCATTTTCCTCATGGCTTTCACCTTGGCATTGGTATCATTCTCATGTACAGGTCCTATTATTGGTTTCTTGTTGGTAGAGGTATCTACCTCTGGTAGCATCATATCACCAGCTATTGGTATGCTTGGCTTTGCCATAGCTTTGGCATTGCCATTTACCTTGTTTGCCCTCTTCCCAGCTTGGCTTAAACAAATGCCGAAATCGGGTGGATGGATGAACGTTATCAAGGTAACATTAGGTTTCATTGAGCTGGCTTTTGCCTTGAAATTCTTGTCAGTAGCTGATTTGGCTTATGGTTGGCATATTCTGGATCGTGAGACATTCTTAGCTTTATGGATTGTAATCTTCGCCCTGTTGGGTGTCTATTTGTTAGGCAAAATTAAGTTCCCACATGACGATGATGATACGCATGTGAGTGTGCCAAGATTCTTCCTGGCCTTGGCTTCATTGGCTTTTGCCGTCTATATGGTGCCTGGCCTTTGGGGAGCGCCATTAAAGGCTGTAAGCGCCTTTGCACCACCGTTGTACACGCAGGATTTTAATTTGTATAAGAACGAAGTTCGTGCCCAATTCGACGACTACGATTTAGGTATGGAGTATGCCCAGAGGGTAAGGAAACCAGTGATGCTCGATTTTACGGGGTACGGTTGTGTAAATTGCCGTAAAATGGAGTTGGCAGTATGGACCGATCCTACCGTAGGTAGTCTCATCAATGACGACTATGTACTTATTACTTTATATGTTGACAATAAGACGAAATTGCCCGAGCCAATTAAGGTGGTGGAGAATGGTAAAGAGCGTACATTGCGCACATTGGGTGATAAATGGAGCTACTTGCAACGTGTGAAGTTTGGGGCTAATGCGCAACCTTTCTACGTGTTGATTGACAATGAAGGAAAACCACTGAATAAGTCGTATTCTTATGATGAGGATATTTCTAAGTATGTGGAATTCTTGCAAACTGGATTAAAGAATTATCAATAATAATTATTATATGCAGATAAGATAGGGGATGATGTTGTGAGAAAAAAGAAGCAGGCTTTCTTTGTTCTCTCTCCGATTTGCACTATCTTTGCAACCTAATTTTAATAACAAAATTTATGGGAGGTTTTTTTGGCACCATCGCAAAGCATCGTTGTACAGCCGATTTGTTCTACGGTACCGACTATAATTCACACCTCGGTACGCGTAGTGGAGGTTTGGCAACTTTCAATCAAGAAGATGGCTCTTTTGCACGTTCTATTCACAATCTGGACAGTTCTTATTTCAGAACAAAATTTGAAGATGAATTAAATAAATTCACGGGCAATTCTGGTATCGGCATTATCAGCGATACCGACCCTCAACCAATTATTTTCAATTCCCATTTGGGCAGGTTTGCCATTGTATCGGTAGCCAAGATTGCTAATTTGTCTGAACTTGAACAGGAAATTCTTGACCATAATTTGCATTTTGCAGAGCTGAACTCTGGTAAAACTAATCAGACGGAGCTGATTGCCTTGCTCATCATACAAGGTAAGAATTGGGTAGAGGGCATAGATTATATGTTCAGCAGAATTAAGGGTTCGTGTTCTTTGCTGATCCTTACCGAGGATGGAATCATTGCAGCTCGCGACAAAATGGGCCGTACTCCTGTCATCATAGGCAAGAAAGAGGGAGCTTATGCTGTTTCCAGTGAGACTAGCAGTTTTCCTAACTTGGATTACAAGCGTGACCATTACATGGGACCGGGCGAGATAGTACGTATAAAAGCCGATGGATGGGAGCAGTTGCGCAAACCTAACGGGGAGATGCAGATTTGCTCATTTCTGTGGATTTACTATGGTTTTCCAACCTCTAGCTATGAAGGCATCAATACTGAGGCTGTACGCTTTAGCTTAGGTATGCAGATGGGACAGCAAGACGATGCAGATGTTGATTGTGTTTGTGGCATCCCATCATCTGGGGTGGGCATGGCGTTGGGCTATGCCGAAGGTAAGGGTGTTCCTTACCATCGTGCCGTTTCAAAATATACACCTACTTGGCCTCGTAGCTTTACTCCTGCCAATCAGGAGATGCGTAACTTGGTAGCAAAGATGAAACTGATTCCTAACCGTAGTATGCTGACAGGTCGTAAGATGGTGTTCTGCGACGACTCTATTGTCCGTGGTACTCAGTTGCACGACAATGTTAAGACTTTCTATGAATATGGAGCGAAGGAGGTACACATCCGCATCAGTTGCCCACCATTGATTTATTCTTGTCCTTTTGTGGCCTACACGGCTTCTAAAGGCGACTTGGAACTACTTACCCGTCGCATCATCAAGGATGTAGAGGGTGATCCTAATGCTAAACTCGACCAGTATTCTAAGGCAGGGACCCCTGAGTATAATAAGATGGTGGAAATTATGCGACAGAAATTTGGTTTGAATACTTTGAAATTCAATACAGTGGAAAATGTAGTGAAGGCCATTGGCTTGCCTAAGTGCAAGATTTGTACGCATTGCTTCGATGGAAGTAGTCACTTTTAATTGATAACCTTATCATTGGCTATTAGCTATTGCCGACCATCAATAGCTAATGGCCAATAGCTTAAATAAAAATACCATGAATAAACTCATTGACAGATTTTTAAAGTACGTCAGCTTTGAAACGACTTCAGACGAGGAGTCAGGCGTTACGCCGTCAACACCCGGACAAATGGTGCTGGCTAAGTATTTGAAGGAAGAATTAGATAGCCTTGGCCTGGAAGATGTTTTTCTGGATGATAATGGCTACCTCTATGCTACCTTGCCAACTAATACTGACAAGCAAGTGCCTGTGGTGGGCTTTATTGCTCACATGGATACGGCTCCCGATATGAGTGGCAAGCATGTTACTCCCCGTATTGTAGAGCATTATGACGGTGGCGACATAGTGCTCAATGCTGCTGAAAACATCATATTGAGTCCTACTCAGTTCCCCGAATTAAAAAGCCATATTGGCGAAGACCTAATTGTTACCAACGGCAACACTTTGCTGGGGGCTGATGATAAGGCTGGTATCGCTGAAATTATTTCAGGGGTGGAATACTTGAAAGAGCATCCTGAGATTGAGCATGGCAAGATTCGCATTGCCTTTAATCCTGATGAGGAGATTGGCTTAGGTGCCCATAAATTCGATGTAGAGCGATTTGGGTGTGATTTTGCCTATACCTTTGATGGAGGTGAAGTTGGTGAGCTGGAGTTCGAAAACTTCAATGCTGCTGCTGCAAAGCTTACTTTTACAGGTCGTAATGTGCATCCTGGTACGGCCAAGAACAAGATGATTAATTCTATTCGTGTGGCCAATCACTTCGTATCGATGTTGCCTTCTCACGAAACACCTGAACATACTGAGGGTTACGAAGGCTTTTACCACATCATCAGCTTTAATGGTACGGTAGAGCAGACGGTGGTCAACTATATTATTCGTGACCATAGCCGGGAGCGTTTTGAGAGCCGCAAGCGTGAGTTCCAGCACCTGACTAACAAGATTAATGCTGAATATGGTGAGGGTACATTGAAACTGGAATTGCGTGATCAGTATTACAATATGCGTGAAAAGATCGAACCGGTGATGTATGTGATTGACATTGCCAAGGAAGCTATGCTGGCATCTGATGTCAAGCCCGTTGTGAAAGCTATTCGAGGTGGCACGGATGGTGCACAGCTTTCTTTCAAAGGACTACCTTGTCCTAACATCTTCGCAGGTGGTATGAATATGCATGGCCGTTTTGAGTATGTACCTATCCCCAGCATGGAGAAAGCCATGCGCGTGATGGTAAAAATTGCCGAATTAACTGCTAAGAAATAACCTTGATTATTCAAATATCATTACAATTACTATGAAAAATACTCCGTTTACAGAAAAACACATTGCATTGGGTGCCAAGATGCATGAGTTTGCGGGCTATAACATGCCCATTGAGTATCCTACTGGTATTATTCAGGAGCACCTGGCTGTGGTCAATGGCGTAGGTGTGTTCGATGTGTCACACATGGGTGAGTTTTGGGTGAAAGGCCCAAAGGCTTTGCCTTTCTTACAGCAGATTACCTCTAATAATGTTGAGGCTTTGACGTTAGGTCAGGCACAATATACTTGTTTCCCCAATGAACAGGGTGGTATAGTAGATGACTTGATTGTGTATTACTATGAACATGAGAAATACTTGTTGGTGGTGAATGCTGCTAATATTGAAAAGGATTGGAACTGGTGTGTGTCGCACAATTCGTTGGGGGCAGAATTACAGAATTCTTCTGATAATACGGCGCAATTGGCAATTCAGGGCCCTAAGGCATTGACTACCTTGCAGAAACTCACATCTATCGATCTCAGTACCATTCCTTACTACCACTTTACGCATGGTGAGTTTGCTGGTGCTAAAGATGTAATTATTTCTAACACAGGCTATACAGGTGCCGGTGGTTTCGAGATTTATTTCTATCCAGAAGATGCTGAACAAATTTGGCAGGCTGTATTTGAGGCAGGTGCCGAGTTTGGCATTATTCCTATTGGTTTGGGAGCTCGTGATACCCTCCGCTTGGAAATGGGCTTCTGCTTATATGGCAACGACCTGAGCGACACCACTTCTCCTATTGAAGCAGGTCTGGGTTGGATAACCAAGTTTGTAGATGGTAAGAATTTCACCAACAGGGCTGAATTAGAACGCCAGAAGAGAGAGGGAGTCAGCCGTAAGCTTGTGGGCTTCGAGATGATTGATCGTGGCATTCCTCGTGAGCACTATAAGTTGCTTAATACTGAAGGCGAAGAGATTGGCGAGGTGACTAGCGGTACCATGTCGCCTACTCGCAAGATTGGTATCGGACTGGGTTATGTGAAGACGGCTTATAGTAAGACGGGTACTGATATCTTGATTGATATGCGTGGCCGTAAACTGAAGGCTGTGGTTCAGAAGCCACCGTTCCGTAAATGAAACGAATACAAAACAGGCACCCCAATTGAGGTGCCTGTTTTTATTTTGTAGGTAGAATTATTTAAAGAGTCGTGGTGCGAAATCTTTCAAATTATTGCGCCATGTACTCCAAGTATGTCCTGTTTGATAAGGCTCACTATATTCGTACTTAATGCCGTACTTATCGAAAATCTTGTTCG
>JAIKZS010000148.1 GCA_024682035.1 Bacteroidaceae bacterium | reverse complement strand
CCGTCCTATTGGTGTAATTGATATTACTGATTTTGAACCAATGCATGGAAGGGCTGAAATCGGAATATCGTTGTTGACGGAAGAACGAGGTAAGGGATATGCAGCAGAAGCCTTAGATTTGTTGAGTGACTATGTTTTTACCTTCCTTCATTTTAAACAACTCAATGCACATATTCTGGCGGATAACTTTGATAGCCTTCATTTGCTACATCATGCTGGTTTTGTGGATTGTGGATTAATCAAAGAGTGGTGGAGAATAGGTAAAAAGTATTACGACGTAGTATTACTGCAGAAAGTTCGTCCTGAATAATCTTTTAGAAACAGCTTTCAAACTGTATATGAGAACCGTTACCGTCATCAACGAGAACGGTTCTCTTCTTTTTTGCGTTTAGAATAGAATCCAACAATGAATAGCCCTGTTAGAATCAATATAGATCCTACTACAGAAATCCAAGTAAGAGGTTCTTGTAAAAATATGGCTGAAGCAATCATGGTAGATACGGGTGACAAGTAAATGTAATTAGCAGATGTTAGCGCTCCCAGTTCACGGATTACGATGCTCCATAAGACAAAACAAATTAATGCTGCTATAACACCTAAAAACACTAGGTTCATCCATATTACAGGCTCTGTCAGTTTACTTAATGGGAATTGCCATGGGGTGATGAGAAAAACAGGTAAAATAGTCAGTATGCCATAGAAAAAAACTTTTCGTGTAAGGAAAGTGGCATTATATCGTTTTGTCATGTTTCGCATTACTAAGCTATAGACAGCCCATGAAGCTGCTGCAACTAAAGCAAGGAAGTCTCCTAAAGGATTGAGTTTTAAAATAAAGCTTCCATTGAATATAACCATTGCAACACCCCAAATGGATATGATAGAACCTGCTATGATAGTTTTCGTGGCTCGGATTTCTTTTGAAAAAGCCATTCCGAAAAGTAAGGTAATTAAGGGAGCATTGCAAACAATGAACGCCACGTTATTCACTAAAGAATATTGTATTGCTGTGTTCTCTGCCCAGAAGTAAAGCGATCCTCCAGTAATACCTAATAATATCATTGTCAATTCATCGCGCCAATTATCCATAAAAAGTTTGTGAGGAGAGAAAGTCCACACGCCAATATAAGCTATGATAAATCGCAAAAGAAAGATCTCTTGTGGGTTCAATCCGTTTATGATTAAAAACTTCGTATTAATAAAAGTTACACCCCAGATCGCTATGATGCTTATGGCTAATAAATGGTATGGTAGTTTGCTTTTCATATGACTCCGAAAATTTGCGTGCAAAAATAACGAATTTTCATTAAAATGCACTATCTTTGAAAAAATAATAATCAAATACATGTTTTTTATGACACCGATTGAAAAGAGAAACGAATTGTTGGCGGGTAAGGTAATTAAAAGCTTGCATACACGTCATATTGAGGGATACTATTGCGCTTCTTCAGCAGATGCTATTCGGCAAGTATTATCGCTCATTCCTCAAGGTAGTAGTATATCATGGGGTGGGTCAATGACCATACGCGATATGGGCTTAACGGATGCTTTGCACAAGACAGGCAGTTATACTTTATTTGATAGAGATTTGGCTCAGTCTCCTGAAGAAGCTCAAGCCATTTATAGGCAAGCTTTCAGTGCAGATTTCTATATCAGCAGTGCCAACGCTATGAGTGAACAAGGTGACATTGTTAATGTTGATGGAAATGGCAATCGCGTAGCAGCTATTGCTTGGGGGCCTAAGAAAGTTATTTTTGTTGTAGGCATCAATAAAATAGCAAAAGATTTAGATGCTGCTATAAAACGAGCAAGAGGAACAGCTGCTCCTATCAATACTGTTCGTTTGAATCGTGATACCCCTTGTACTTTAGATGGTGTTTGTCATGATTGCCATTCTGCTAACAGTATTTGTAATCAAATACATATTGTAAGAAATTCTTATGATAACGGACGCTTTTGCGTAGTGCTTGTAGGTGAAGAATTGGGTTATTAGGTTATGGTAAAGAAAATAAGATTTGGTGTGGTCGGTACCAACAAAATTACTGACTGGCTGTTGGCAGGTGCCAAAGAAGATGAGCGTTTTGAATTGACGGCTATTTGTTCGCGTACGCAAGAGCGTGCTGCTGAATTTGCTGCTAAATATGGGGTGGAACATACATTTTCATCTGTCGAAGAAATGG
This sequence comes from Bacteroidaceae bacterium, assembly GCA_024682035.1. GTDB lineage: Bacteria > Bacteroidota > Bacteroidia > Bacteroidales > Bacteroidaceae > Bacteroides. The sequence goes on along the minus strand of JAIKZS010000148.1, from coordinate 233 downwards.
CATCTAGTCATTTGATCGATGCTGTATATATAGCAACTCCCAATTGTACACATGCAAAAATTGCTATTACTTGTATGGACCATGGGAAACATGTTTTGTGTGAGAAACCTATGGCTTCAAATGCGCGTGAAGTAAAACAAATGATTGAGGCAGCTCAAAGGAATCATGTTACTTTAATGGAAGCAATGATTGCTACGATGAATCCTAATTTTTTTAAGGTTCGTGAAATGCTT
>JAIKZS010000147.1 GCA_024682035.1 Bacteroidaceae bacterium | reverse complement strand
CCGTCCTATTGGTGTAATTGATATTACTGATTTTGAACCAATGCATGGAAGGGCTGAAATCGGAATATCGTTGTTGACGGAAGAACGAGGTAAGGGATATGCAGCAGAAGCCTTAGATTTGTTGAGTGACTATGTTTTTACTTTCCTTCATTTCAAACAACTCAATGCACATATTTTGGCTAACAACGTTGATAGCCTTCATTTGTTGCATCATGCAGGTTTTGTAGATTGTGGATTAATCAAGGAATGGTGGAGAATTGGTAAAGAGTATTACGATGTAGTATTGCTGCAGAAAGTTCGTCCTGACTAACCTTTTTGAACCAACCGTCAACTGTATATGAGAACCGTTTTCGTTATCAACGAGAACGGTTCTCGTCTTTTTTGCGTTTAGAATAGAATCCAACTATGAACAGACCTGTTAGTATCAATATAGATCCTACTACAGATATCCAGGTAAGAGGTTCTTGTAAGAAAATAGCTGAAGCAATCATGGTAGATACGGGTGATAAATAAATGTAATTGGCAGATGTTAACGCTCCCAGTTCACGAATTACGATGCTCCATAAGACAAAACATATTAATGCTGCTATAACACCTAGAAACACCAGATTCATCCATATCACAGGTTCGGTTAATTTGCTTAATGGGAATTGCCATGGAGTGATGATAAAAACTGGTATAATAGTCAATATGCCATAGAAGAAAACTTTGCGTGTAAGGAAAGTTGTATTATATCGTTTGGTCATGTTTCGCATTACCAAGCTATAAACTGCCCATGAGGCAGCTGCAACTAAAGCAAGGAAATCTCCTAAAGGGTTGAGTTTTAGAATAAAACTGCCATTAAATATAACCATTGCAACCCCCCAAATAGATATGATTGAACCTGCTATGATAGCCTTAGTAGCTCGAATTTCTTTTGAAAAAGCCATTCCGAGGAATAAAGTTATTAGGGGGGCATTGCACACAATGAAAGCCACGTTATTCACCAATGAGTATTGAATTGCTGTGTTCTCTGCCCAGAAGTAAAGTGATCCTCCACTGATACCTAATAGTACCATCGTCAATTCATCGCGCCAATTATCCGTAAAAAGTTTGTGAGGAGAGAAAGTCCACACGCCAATATAAGCTATGATAAATCGCAAAAGAAAGATCTCTTGTGGGTTCAATCCGTTTAAGATTAAATACTTCGTATTAATAAAAGTAACACCCCAGATTGCTATGATGCTTATGGCTAATATATGGTATGGTAGTTTGCTTTTCATATGACTCCGAAAATTTGCGTGCAAAAATAACGATTTTTCATTAAAATGCATTATCTTTGAAAAAATAATAACCAAAAACTTGTTTTTTATGACACCGGTTGAAAAGAGAAATGAATTGTTGGCGGGTAAGGTGATTAAAAGCTTGCATACACGTCATATTGAGGGATATTATTGTGCGACTTCAGCAGATGCTATTCAGCAAGTTCTGTCGCTTATTCCTCAAGGTAGTAGTATATCATGGGGTGGGTCAATGACCATACGCGATATGGGCTTAACGGATGCTTTGCATAAGACAGACAGTTATATTTTATTTGATAGAGATTTGGCTCAGTCTCCTGAAGAAGCTCAAGCAATTTATAGACAAGCTTTCAGTGCTGATTTCTATATTAGCAGTGCCAACGCCATGAGTGAACAAGGTGACATTGTCAACATTGATGGAAACGGTAATCGCGTGGCGGCTATTGCTTGGGGCCCCAAGAAAGTAATATTTGTTGTAGGTGTCAACAAGATAGCAAAAGATTTAGATGCTGCTATAAAAAGAGCAAGAGGAACAGCTGCTCCTATCAATACCGTTCGCTTGAATCGCGATACCCCTTGCACCTTAGATGGCGTTTGTCACGATTGCCATTCTGCTAATAGTATTTGTAATCAAATACATATTGTGAGAAATTCTTATGATAACGAACGTTTTTGTGTTGTGCTTGTAGGTGAAGAATTAGGTTATTAGGCTATGGTAAAGAAAATAAGATTTGGTGTGGTTGGTACCAACAAAATTACTGACTGGCTGTTGGCAGGCGCCAAAGAAGACGAGCGTTTTGAATTGGCAGCTATTTGTTCACGTACGCAAGAACGTGCTGCTGAATTTGCTGCTAAATATGGTGTGGAACACACATATACATCTGTCGACGAAATGGCATCTAGCAACGTGATCGATGCTGTATATATAGCAACTCCCAATTGTACACATGCAAATATTGCTATTACTTGTATGAACCACGGGAAACACGTTTTGTGTGAGAAACCTATGGCTTCAAATGCGCGTGAAGTAAAACAAATGATTGAGGCAGCTCAAAGGAATCATGTTACTTTAATGGAAGCAATGATTGCTACGATGAATCCTAATTTTTTTAAGGTTCGTGAAATGCTT
>JAIKZS010000143.1 GCA_024682035.1 Bacteroidaceae bacterium | reverse complement strand
AAAACAAAAACAAATAATCAAAAGCTGTAATACTCTGGTCCGTGTCGCTATGTTTCTTAAGTAAGAAAAAATAAAACAAACAACCTGTTTCAACCCAACATCCAAGCAATGAAAAAATTGATACTGAAGACTCGCCATATTTCTCCATATAAGTTGTAAAATGATCACTATCAGCAAGTACAGAAAGTTGATTCAAAAAATCAATTTTAATTATCGTAAGAAAAAGACTAAGTATCAAGACCGTCCACGCTATTTTATTAAAAGAGAAAGTACTTGGAATTTTCCTAACAAAATACAACGGAAGACTAACGAATGACATAGCATGTAGCATGATTGCTATAACAATCCAGAAAAAAAAATATAGACTCTTTTTATCAGGTTCTTTCAAATATGTCATTGCATACAAAATAACGCTAACTGCACATATTTGCCTACATGCTGATAATGAATAAAAATAAATACCCAAAACAACGAAAAAGGCCATAACGTAAGTTGGACTTAGTGCCATTCTTTTACATGACAAGTACACAAAAACTATCATGATAATAGCATAGAAAATCACAACCCACTGACCACTAAGCCCTAGTTTAACAACTATTAAGTTCAAAAAGTTGGATAAAAATTCAATTGACGTATCAACATCTGCAAAATCCAACAAAGAACTCAATGATGAATTCGCTCTTTGTTCGATATAGGCAATGTCAGTATAATTCGCTGTATCATGTCCTACGCCAACTCCCCGAAAGGCAGCCAAGAAAAACAATACAAATGAAATAGTAACACCAACTCTTAAGGGATACTCCCTATGAGAAATCAGAAATATTACCATTATAAACGTCAATAGTACGTAAAAATTCATTACCTTAATTTTTCAAGATAATATTTTAAACTCATCAACTTTTTATCTTTCTCTGAGATAATCAGGTTTTCTTCTCCTCCAATCAAGTCCATTGGCCACTCAATGGCAAGGTCTGGATCGTTATACATAATACCACTATCACCTTCACCATAGAACACTTCACCACACTTGTAAGAAACTACAGAATCTTCAATTACCAGATAACCGTGACCAAAGTACTGGGGGATATATAGTTCAACTTGATTCTCTCCTGTAAGATGAAACCCTCTCCACTGACCAAACGTTGGGGAGTCTGGACGAAGATCGGCTATCACATCATACACATGGCCACTAATACAGCGTACCAGTTTGGCTTGCTGCTTTATCAGCTGGAAATGCATGGCACGAATGACGCCTCGCTTGGAGATGGTGTAAAAGACTTCTTTCAACTCATGCTCAATACCGTTGGCTTTGAACATGTCAATATTGTAGTCCTTGACAAAACCGCCGCGTTCATCCGTTGCGTAGAAGGGCTGGATTTTATATGCTCCCTTGAGGTCTAATTCCTCAAAACTGAATTTTGTTATCATGCTTGTTCTTTTAACCAGTTAATCGTTTTCTTAATTCCTGCTTCAAATGAAATGCTTACATAGTCACCTATGGCTTCTATCAGTGGAGTAGTATCAAACATATCGAAATTATATTTGATACCGTCATCAGGACGGATGCCAATACCTACTTTCTCTTGCATACCTGCCAGCTCACCTATTTTCAGAAGATATTCTTTTAGTATGCGAGGAGAACCGGAACCGATATAGTAGCATGAGCACTTGGTATCTGATGCACCTAAGCGGTAAACGGCTTCCAAGAGGTCATCTACATAGATGAAGTCATACGGCTGGGCAGCAGGGCCAAAGGTGGCTTCTTTTCCTTGCAGCAATTCACCTAAGGTATAGCTAACTAGGTTACCGGTCTTGTTCCCGACTCCGAAAATATTGGAGAACTGCATCCAAACAAATGACAAGCCTATGTTCTTGCAGTAATCCTCCAACATTAAATGTGCACAATGCTTGGCCACGCCATACATCATACCGCCACTGGTTTGCGACAGGTTAGGAAGGCTATGTACTGCTTGTTCTGCGACAGTACCGGCACAAAGCAGTTTCTTTACGCTAAGTGCCTTGCAGAGTAGTGCACATTTAATCCCAAGTTGAATATTGTTGAGTTGCACCGTGGGGTCCGCCTTGCTGGGACCATTCACGCCTGCCCATGCTAAATGATACATGGCATCATACGCTGCTGCAGGAATCAAGTTCTTTAACATTTCCACATCATCCAATCCCACTTCCAGCTTAACTACCTGATCACAGTCAGGAATACGTGGGGCTGCAAAAGAGATGTCTATAGCCACAACGTTTACTCCGTTTTTCAAGAGGTTATTGACCAATGTACTGCCAATAAAGCCATTAGCACCCGTTACTATTACGTTCTTCATCATTTCAAACC
>JAIKZS010000122.1 GCA_024682035.1 Bacteroidaceae bacterium | reverse complement strand
GTAGGTAACACCCAGGATGGCCGAATAAAACCCGATGTGGTAGCTGCTGGTATGAGGGCCGGGGTTATCAATGCTCAAGGTAATCAGGGAAAAGCCAATGGCACCTCTTTTGCATCACCTATCATATGTGGCATGGTAGCGTGTCTTTGGCAAGCATGTCCCACGCTAACAGCCAAAGAAATAATTGAATTGGTGCGCCAGTCGGGCGACCGAGCTGCTTATCCTGACAATGTTTATGGTTACGGTGTGCCAGATATGTGGAAAGCTTACCAAAGTTATATCAATCAATAAATAGCTCAATGATTAGTGAAACCACACAGGCATTAACGCTACTGGAACTCAACTCGCTGGTCAAGGATACATTGGAACTTGGCATGCCAGAAGCTTATTGGGTACAGGCCGAGCTGAGCGAGGCAAGGATTAACAACGGACATTGTTATGTAGAGTTCGTAGAGAAAGATCGTCGTGGTAACGGACTGGTGGCCAAGGCTCGAGGCATTATCTGGCGAAATGTATTTTCTATATTGAAGCCTACTTTTGAGCGTGCCACAGGTCAGCTTTTTACAGCAGGTATTAAGGTCTTGGTGCAGGTCAATGTTGTTTTCCATGAGCTCTATGGCTATTCGCTCAATGTAACCGACATAGACCCTTCCTACACCATGGGCGATATGGCCCGTAAGCGTCAGGAAATACTACGTCAGTTGCAAGCCGATGGTGTGTTAGAGCTGAACAAAGAGTTGGCAATGCCTCTGCTTCCCAAGCGCATTGCCGTCATTTCTTCGGCTACCGCAGCTGGATATGGCGACTTTTCCAATCAATTGACTAACAATGCTGGTGGCTTTTATTTTCATGCCGAGCTGTTTGCTGCCATTATGCAAGGCGATGGAGTAGAGCAGTCCATCCTCCAAGCTTTAGACCGCATTTATGCCCGTGAGCACGAATTTGATGTGGTGGTAATCATTCGAGGAGGTGGAGCAACTTCCGATCTCACTGGATTTGATACCTACCCATTGGCAGCAGCTGTGGCTCAGTTCCCTCTTCCTGTTATTACAGGCATTGGTCATGAGCGCGACGATACTGTGTTAGATATGGTGTCGCATACACGTGTGAAAACACCTACTGCAGCTGCTGAATACCTGATAGGTAAAATGCAGGACGTAGCCGATGCTTTGGCCGATTTGTCGCAACGCCTCTATCAAGGAGCTACCTATTTACTCACGTCTAACAGGGAAAGATTGCTTCGATTGCAGACTCGCATTCCTACTAGAGCCATGCAGCGTATTACTGGGCACAAGCTTTATCTCATGAATGCTCGTTTTAACATTTCAAAGGTAGCCATGATGCAAGTAGCCAGCAAAAAGCAACAACTCCCACTGATTAGGCAACAAGTTAATCAGTCGTCAAAGCAATTTATAGAAAAAAAACGCCACCAGTTAATCTTGATTCAACAGAAAGTAACTGATGCTACACCAGAAAAACTGTTGGCCCGAGGCTATAGCATCACCTTGAAAGATGGTAAGATAGTGAAAGATGCCTCTTTGCTCAAGCCTGGCGATGAACTAGTTACCAAATTGAAACAAGGTGAAACCATCTCCATTGTAAAATAATTATCCATTATCTATTATCAATTATCCATTATGAATACCGAATCCTATAAACAGGCTTATGAGCGTTTACAAAAAATTGTTTCGCAAATAGAAAGTGGCGAATTAGACATCGATCAGTTGGCCGATATGATAAAAGAAGCCAATAAATTGATAGCCTTTTGTGAAGAAAAGTTGACAAAGGCTGACGAGGAAATTAAAAAATTATCACAGGAAAAGCAGTAATTGTTAATAATTATTGCTATTTTTGTGACCAATTATTGCATTTAAGAAGTTAACATAACACTATAAAGATATGAACGAGATTGATTGGAAAAATCTGTCTTTCGGATACATGAAGACGGACTACAACGTGAGAATGTATTACCGTAACGGTAAGTGGGGTGAATTAGAAGTTTGCAGCGAAGAGACCATACCTATGCACATGGCAGCAACCTGTCTGCACTATGGTCAGGAAGCTTTTGAAGGTTTGAAGGCCTATCGTGGCAAAGATGGTAAGATTCGCATTTTCCGTCCAGAAGAAAATGCGGCTCGTTTGCAAGGAACCTGTCGTGGCATTCTGATGCCAGAGTTGCCAACCGAAACATTTGTCAATGCAGTAAAGAAAGTAGTGAAGCTCAACGAGCGTTTCTTGCCTCCTTATGAAAGTGGCGCTACCTTATATATCCGTCCGCTGTTAGTGGGTATTTCAGCACAAGTAGGTGTTCATCCAGCATCTGAATACTTGTTCGTTATATTTGTTACTCCGGTAGGTCCTTATTTCAAGGGTGGTTTCTCTACCAATCCTTACGTTATCATTCGTGAGCACGACCGTTCTGCTCCTCTTGGCACAGGTATTTATAAGGTAGGTGGCAACTATGCTGCCAGTCTTACTGCCAACAAGAAAGCGCACGATTTGGGCTATAGCTGCGAGTTCTATCTCGATGCCAAAGAGAAGAAATATATGGATGAGTGTGGTGCAGCTAACTTCTTTGGCATTAAGGACAATACCTATATCACACCAAAGTCAACCTCTATCCTGCCATCTATCACCAACAAGAGTCTTATGCAGTTGGCTGAAGACCTGGGTCTGAAGGTGGAACGTCGTCAGATACCAGAAGAGGAACTGTCAACCTTTGAGGAAGCAGGTGCTTGTGGTACAGCAGCCGTTATCAGTCCTATTTCATATATCGACGACCTTGACACCAAGCAGCGCTTTACTTTTAGTGCCGATGGCAAGCCAGGTCCTATATCAACTAAGCTCTATAACAAATTGCGTGGCATTCAGTATGGCGACGAGCCCGATGTGCACGGATGGGTTACTGTCTTAGACTGATATGGGGAAAGGAAAGTTACAGAAATTCGCTGACATGGAGGAATTTCCTCATGTTTTCCAATATCCATATACCATAGCGGACGATCATCCGTTTCCGATGAAAGGAAAATGGAACGAGGAGTTTTTCCATAACGAGCACCCTATTATACTGGAGTTGGGATGTGGCAGAGCCGAATATACTCTCGGCTTAGCCCGTCTTAACCCGCAGTGCAATTATATTGCCGTTGATATCAAGGGAGCTCGCATGTGGACAGGTGCAAAGCAGTCGTTGCAAGAGGGCTTGACGAATGTGGCGTTTCTGCGTACCAACATTGAGATAATTGACCGTTTTTTTGCCCCTGGTGAAGTGAGTGAGATTTGGCTTACTTTCCCTGATCCGCAGATGAAAAAGGTTACCAAGCGACTTACTTCTACCGATTTTCTGAATCGTTATCGCCATTTTGTGAAAGATGGAGGAGTCATACATCTCAAGACCGACAGTAATTTCATGTTCACCTATACCCGTTTATTAGTAGAATTGAACATGTTGCCCCTCAAGGCCATGGTCAACGACCTCTACCATTCTGGCTTGGTGGACGATGTACTTTCCATTCGCACCTATTACGAGCAGCAATGGCTGGATCGTGGTATTACCAT
>JAIKZS010000113.1 GCA_024682035.1 Bacteroidaceae bacterium | reverse complement strand
ATCATAGATACCGATACGCAAGAAGTCAAAAGCCATTGCACATCGATCATGGTACTATACGATTTGGAACACCATCAAACCATTCCTCTTCCTGACGAGTGGCGCCAGGCCATCACCAACTACGAGGGACTTGATGGACTTCAATTATAATGTGTAGCCTTTTCTATATGCTATTTTGAGATACTTGTCCCAGTTTGTATGTCTTAATTTAAGTGCTTTAGACATACCTCCAAAAACAACGAAATCTGACTCTTTTACACGATTATAAAGTCTATCGCCAAGCATTACTTTCTTCATACTTCCAAGAAGTCCAAGCTCCTCCAAATATTCAGTATTCTTTCCTGCAGTACAGAGAATAATGGCTTTGTCGAGAACCTTCATTGTTTTGTTGCCATAAGCAAATCCATACGACCATACGCGGTCGAACCATCCCACAAGCTTGGCTGGGGCTTCCGTCCAGAAAACGGGATAGATAAAGGCAATAGCATCTGCAGAGTTTATCTTTTCTTGTTCTGCAAGAACATCGCTTTCCAAACCTGGTTCTGTACTATAGTTAGAATCTCTGAGATATTCTTTTTCAGACATATCTGTTCTGAAATTCATCTTATACAAATCAGATATTACGTATTCATTTCCAGAATCAACAATTCCTTTGATAAATGAGTCGCGTACATTTCTTGTAAACGAATCCTCTGACGGGTGACAATATACGATAAAAACTTTCATTATGAATATATAAAAATAGGTTTATGTTGCCATTTTATAGTTGTTTTATGGTGCAAAGATACTTTATTTTATGGTTATTGCCAAATAAAAAATGAAAATTATAAATAATAAAGTCCCAAAATATTTGGAAGTTATTAAATAGTTAGTATATTTGCAGCGTCAAAGGTTCGCTTTTGACTACGCCGCTGAGTGCGGGGAGTAAGACCTTATCGCCCCTGCTCCATTTTAAAGTCACCCCTCGGGTGGCTTTTTGTATAATACTACCTTTCTTCATAAACTATCCTAAAATTGGGGACAAATATAGCGAAAATTCCATGATTATCGCTATTTTTGCCGATAGAATTAAGTGAAATTAGAATTTTAGATATATGCCAAACAATATAAAACTGATAATATTCGACTTTGACGGTACACTGGGCGATACACGACGAAACATCGTAACCACCATGCAGATGACTATAGCAGAGCATCAGCTGCCGTATCGTCATGAAGATGAGTGTGCCTCTGTGATTGGTCTGCCATTGGCAGGTTGCTTCAAAACCTTATTCCCTGATATTCAGGAAGAGCTGATAACTCGTTGTTCAGAAACGTACAGACGTATATTCAATGAGAACCTCAAGAAGATACAGCCACAGGCGTTTCCTGGAGTAGTTGATACATTAGCCGCATTGCATCAGAAAGGAATAGTGCTCACCATCGCTTCTTCTCGCTCTCGCAATTCTCTAACAGAGTTGACTCACAACATGGGGATAGCTGATTACATATCGCTACTGCTTGGTGCTGATGATGTAAAGGAGGCAAAGCCCAAGCCTGAGCCAGTACTGAAAACGCTGGCAGCGATGCACTTTGATGCCAGCGAAACACTTGTTGTGGGTGATATGGCGGTAGATATCATGATGGGAGCCAATGCTGGGGCTAAGACATGTGGCGTGACTTGGGGAAATGGAACAGAGGAAGAACTAAAAGAAGCAAGCCCCGAATTCATTATTGACAGAATCGAGGATCTTCTTAAAATTGTAAATTACAGAATATGAAGAAAATTATAAACCCTTGGCGCAATCATCCTGAGTACAACTGCTTAAAAAAAAAAATAATATGAAGTACCTAAAACTTTTTTTCCGTCTGTTGTTAGGTTCGTTTATGACCTACGCAGGATTCAGTCATCTGACATTCAACCGTCAGGAGTTTGTGGCGCAGGTGCCTACTTGGTTGCAGTTCAGCCCAGATTTTACCGACTTTGTTGTGCTGGCATCTGGCGTAGTTGAAATTGCTTTCGGCCTTGGCATCATCTTCCTCTGCGGCAAATGGAGAGCAATCGCAGGTGCGCTGCTGGCACTTTTCTATGTAGCCATTTTCCCTGGCAACATCAACCAGTATGTGAACCACATCGATGCCTTCGGACTCAATACCGATCAGGCCCGACTTATTCGATTGTTCTTCCAACCAGTGCTTATCTTCCTTGCTCTGTGGACTACTGGCGGTTGGAAGTACTGGAAGCTTTGGGCGAAAGGAAAATTTAAAGAATAAATGCATATGATTGACCAGATTATTGCCTACAATAAAGAGTTCGTGGCGCAGAAAGGCTACGAGAAGTACCTCACAAGCAAGTATCCCGATAAGAAACTGGCGGTATTGTCATGTATGGACACCCGCCTGACAGAGCTTCTGCCGGCAGCTTTGGGATTGAAGAATGGAGATGCCAAAATCATTAAGAACGCAGGAGGTCTAGTGATTTCTGCATTCGACTCTGCCATGCGCAGCCTCATTGTGGCTATCTATGAGCTGGGCGTGGAGGAAATCATGGTAGTGGCTCACTCGCATTGCGGAGCATGCCATATGAGTTATGACCATTTCCAGCATGAGATGATTGCCCGTGGTGTTACTGATGCAACACTCGATACTATCCGCAAGTGCGGCATCGACTTAAATCACTGGCTCGAAGGATTCAAAGATACGCCCGAGTCAGTCCGTAAGACAGTTGAAACCATCAGAACCCATCCTCTTGTTCCAAAAGATATTATGGTTCGTGGCTTCATTATCGACTCAGAGACTGGAGCCTTAGAAGAAATAAAATAGAATTATCGGATAATCTTAGCTTTCTGCAGATTATCGAAATCATCCCAAAAGGCGGACTCTTCTTGCTCTGAGAAACCGCCTTTTGACATGTTGTTATCCTTTAATTGATATATTTGAAAGCGCCATTCCACCCCATACGGCCAAGATACCAATGACAACGCTAACACCAACGTAAAGCGCCATCTGCAGAACATCGCCAGCTTTCATCATTCCAAATGATTCGTTGGCAAATGTGCTGAATGTGGTGAAACCGCCACAGAAACCTGTAACCATCAATAACTTCATCTCTGG
>JAIKZS010000111.1 GCA_024682035.1 Bacteroidaceae bacterium | reverse complement strand
CAGCCAGTCATACCCACCGCCAGCTCAGCGACGAACAGCTGCGTGAGGCAGGTGTGGCTCCCGACCTGATTCGCCTCTCTGTGGGCATCGAGAATGTCAGTGACATCATTGCCGACCTTGAGCAGGCCATGGAGAAGATTTAAGAAATTAAGAGTTGATATCATAAAACAGGCAGTGAGTTTAAGACTTTGCTGCCTGTTTTTTTCTTGTTATATAGTACGCTGTCGCTAGAAGTAAAACTATCTATGGGTTAAAGATAAGTTTCTCAATAGCGAATGTAGTATCTTCTATGGGTCATCGCAATATTTGCTATACCCCTATAGAAATACTTCCTTTCAATCATAGGAGATATTGCAACATGTAATAGTAATGCCTCCATCAAATGACAAGAGGCATTACTATAAAACAAAGAAAAAAGGAGGCTTGGTTTTCATCATTCTCCCACAGACTGCCGGTATGCCAAGAGCATGTTTTGGTAGTTGGTGTAGGCATCGGTGCGCTTGTCGAGCGACTGCTGGTAGAGCAGTTGGGCTTCGAGCAGGTCGCTCATGGTGATGGTACCTGCCTGGTAGTAGTCGCGGTTCAGACGCAGGTTCTCGGTGGCTTGGTCGATGCTGCGTTGGGCAATGGTGAGCTGCTGGTAGGCTTCTTGCAGGTTGTTCCAGGCACTCTGCATGTTGATTTTCAACAACTCGGAATTGTCGGCCAACTGGTCGATGGCTTTCTGACGCTCAATTTTCTTGCGCTTGATATTGTGTGAGCCACCCCACCAGTCGGAGATGGGGATGCTGACGGTGGCCATGACCATGCCGAAGGAACGGCCTGACTCTAACATGTTATGATAGACAAGGCCACCGCCTACGCCTACGGTTGGAAGGTTTTGACCAATGGCTATTTTATGCTGCAGCTTGCTGGCTTCTACTTGCTTGCCTAAGAGTTGGTACTCTGGGGTGTTGAGCAGGGCCAGCTGGTGGTCTTGCTTCTCGAGCATGGGCGACTGTACCTCGGGGTTGTAGCTGAGGGTGAAGTCGGTGGTTTGTAAACCGCAGTATTGGGCCAGGATCATGCGCAGAATGGAGATGTTGTTGTTGAGCGTGAGGCGCTGGCTCTCTACATCGTTCTGGCGCAGTTCTACTTGCAGGAGGTCGTTGCGCATGGCTACGCCTGCTTTTACAGCCACGGTAACGTCTTTGTTGATGTCGGCCAGCATGGCTTCAACGGCATCGATGGTCTTGAGCTTTTCTTCCAAAGAGACGATTTGCCAGTAGTATTGCTCGGCGGTCTTCTCGACTTCGTTTTCCGACAGTTGCAGCTGGAGGCGACTGACCTCTTCACCTACCTTGGCAAGCTTGTTGCCATTGACAATCTGTCCGCCGGCAAAGACGGGCTGCATGGCCATGATGTTGCCCATGACGCCTTTCTTCATCATCTCCATACTCATGGGCTGTCCTAAGGATGCCAAGGCTTCGGCGGGCAGGATGCCTGACTGGGCGATGCTGGCTGCCATCTCGGGGGTGATGTATTCGGAGAGGTTGATGTCCATCTTGGCCATGCCCTTGTTGGCATTGAACCAGAAGCCTGAACTGCTGACGGTGGGGAAGTACTTGGTGAAGGCTTCCTTGCGTTGTTCTTTGGCTGCCTCGACGCTGCGCTGGGCGTTGCGGAGGGTGATGTTGTTATGGCGGGCTGAGTCGAGTATCTGCTCAAGGGTGTATGATTGCCCATTGACGATTGACCATTGGCCTTGAACCATGAACAGGGTGAGGGTTATACCTATTATATATAAATATCTTTTCATGTTCAATTCTTTATTTTCATTTTGTTGAAACTTTCCAATATACTACAGGCAAAACAGTGACTACCATGATGAGGGAGCCAATACCGCCGGCAAAGATGGTGACTCCCACGGGCATCCAGAACGAGGTCTGGGCAAGGATCATGGGTACTACACCTACGGCTGTGGTGGCGGTGGTGAGGAAGATGGGCACCATGCGGCGACTGCCTGCATCCATGGCGGCTTGTTTTACTGCCTGGTTGTACTGCTTGTAGTACGCACGTTTCATATCGGGTGTTACAACGGCAGGACGGGGGTGGGCATTGACAAACTTCTTCACCAGGTCGTTGGCATGCTCGAAAATCAAGATTTCATTACGCATGATCATACCCATGAGGGTGATGACGCCCATGACGGAGGTGAGGCCCAGGGTACGACCCATCAAACCCAGTCCTATCAGGGTGCCCGGCAACATGAGACCTAAGGCGGCTATGCACACGGTGGTGATGCCGTATTTCTTGAAGTTGAACAGCAGGAAGAAGAATATGATGACCATGGAGATGGCTACACCACCAAAGATTTGGGGGATGGCCTCGGCATCGTATTCTATCTCGCCACCTACTTCGGCTCGTACGCCATCGGGCAAATCGAGTTCGTTTTCCATGATGTCGGCAATGCGGCTCTCAATGGGGGCGGCATAGACACCTTGGGCAAATTGTCCGGTTACGGTGAGACAGCGCTCGCCGCTGCGGTGCATGATGCGACTTTCTTTCCAGGCAGGGGCTACCTTGGCAAACTGACGCAGGGGCACGCTGCCGTTGGTGGCTGCATTGTCGCCACTGATGCCTTGGAGGGCAGAGGAAATCATGCTGATGGGTGAGGTGATGCCCAGGTTCTCGATGTCGGAATAGGTAATGTCATTGCTGTTTTTCATGACTATGGGCAGATTGTAGTCGCCTTCCCAGATTTCGCCTACTTGCATGTCGTTGGTGACCGTGGCAAGACCGAGTGAGGTGGTGGCACGGTTGATGCCTAACTGTGAGGAGACTACGGGGTCAATTTTGACATTGATGATGGGGTAGGGATTGAAGAAATCGCTGTGTACCCATTCTACCTCGGGCATCTCTCGCATGCGGGCCATGAGTTGTTCGCTGGCTTCGTGCAGGGCATCGATATCGTCACCATAGAAACGGTATTCAAGTTCGGGCACCTCCAGGTAGTCCAGTCGTTTGAAGCGGATATAGGCATTGGGATATGCTTCGCTCCACTCTGACTGGTATTTGGCCAGTAGCTGCAAGGTGGCTTCCTGTGAGGTGGTGTTGACGATGAACTGTGCATAGTTGCGTCCTGCCATTTGGGGGGCATAGGTAACCTGGAAACGGGGAGAGGCGCAACCTATGAAACTGGTGATGTTGGTAACATCTTTGTCGGCTTGCAAAACTTGCCGCAGCGAGTCGGCTATCAAACGTGTATCGTCCAGACTCTTGCTGTCGGGCAGGAATACCTCGACGGCAAACTGTTCGCGGTCAGCGTAAGGGAACATACGGATTTTCAGGGATGGCACAATGATGCTGGAGAGAATTACCACGCCGATGCCGCCTGCTATGGTAGCCCACGGATGACGGAATGTGATGGCCAATATCTTGTCGTAGGTTTGCTGCACGATATCGGTGAGCGAACGTTTATCCTTTTTCTTGTTGAGCACCTTCTCTGGCTTGATGATGAGTACTTCCAGGAATGGAATGACCAGTACGGCCAACAAGAGCGACACCATGAGGTTAATGGTGATGGTTAAAGGAAAATCTTGCATGGCATCGTTGAAGGCTCCCTTCATGGTGTAGAGCAACGGGTAGAAGATGATGCAGATGCAGAGAGTGGCCAGCAACATGGGCATGAAGTATTGTTTAGCCGAGTCGATGGCAGCCTTCTTGGGCTCGATGCCTTTGCCGATGTATTCGAGATAGCCGTCGATGACCACGATGGAGTTATCGACCACCATTCCTAATACGACGATGAGGGCGGCCAACGTGACCATGTTGAGCTCGATGCCGAACATATACATGACCGACACGGAGATGAAGGTGCTGACGGGCACGGTGATGGCGGCCACAATGGCTGAACGGATTGGGAACAGCAGCAGCATGACTACCACAATGACTAGCATGGAGATAAGGAGGTCGCGCAGGAAGGAGCTGACACTGTCGCTCACTACTTTGGGCTGGTCGGCGATGCGCGTGATGGTAACATCGTCAGGCAGCACGTCTTGGCGGAACTCATCGAGCACCTTATCTACATCATTGCCATACATTACAATGTTGTTGCCCGGCACCATTTCCATGGAGATGAGCACACAGGGGTGTCCGTTTTGCTCGATGTAGCTTTCAGAGAGGTCGTATTCGCGTACTACCCGGGCTACGTCGCGCACACGCACCACCTTGCCCGTAGAGGCATCATTGAAGATGATGGTATTGGCTATTTCTTCTTCGTTGTTTTCTATGGGGTCAACATGGATGGGTGTTTGCTGGGTGCTGCTCACAATGCTGCCACTCATGGTGGTGAGGCCTTGGGCTTGCAACTGTGACAGGAGGGTTTGCTGACCTATGCCGTAGGCCTGCAGACGCTGGCGGTCGATGTATAAGCTGATTTGCTCTTTCTTGTCACCATAGGTGTTTACATTGGCCACCGATTCGATGCGGCGCAGGCGATCGCTCAGCTGGTCGGTATATTCGTGCAGTTCACGATAGCTGCGCTGGGCACTCTCCATGGCGATGAGCAGGGCGCTGGTGTTGCCAAAATCGTCGTTTACCATGACGGTCAGTACCCCTGATGGCAAGCTGGCTTTTAAATTGTTGACACCGTGTTTTACCTTGCTCCATACTTCGTCTTTATTGTTGACATCGTCGTTGAGTCGCACCATTATAATACACATGCCGTTTTGTGAGGTAGAGGTGGTTTTGGTGCGGTTGACTTCCTGGTAGGTGAACAGGTAACGCTCTAATGGTTTGGTGAGCTGCTCTTCTACTTCTTCAGCAGTGGCACCAGGATAAACGCCGATGACTACGCCTTGGCGTATGGTAAAGGCGGGGAACTCGTCTTTGGGCATGACATACATGCCATAGATGCCCATGAAAAAGAATATGATTACGAGGAGCAACGAAATAGAATAGTGCTCCAACGGCCATTTGAACCAATTGATTTTTTTGTCTTCCATAATTAATAGGCTACTTTGGTTCCTTCACTTAGTTTCTGATATCCTTCGGTTACAACGCGCTGGCCATCTGTAATGCCACTGGTTACGGCAATGCGGGTGCCCATGGTTTGTGCGACGCTAACTGGCTGGCGGTGGGCGGTGTTGTCGGCATCAATTACCCAAACGAACAGCGTGCCGTCGGCTCTTTTCTGCACACTTGTAACGGGCAGGGTAGGCACGGCTGCCGCTTGGTCGGTGCTGTAGTCAAGGGTTACATTGGCCACCATGCCAGGCAACAGCTTGCGGTCGGGGTTTTCAGCATTGATGCGCACTGCATAGGTGTGGGTCAGGGCATCGGCTTGTATGCCTTTTTCAATAACCCCGCCTTTTACTTGCTTGCCAGCGGCTTCTACATCGATGAGGGAACTGGTGTTGCTGTTAATTTGCTTGATTTCGGCCTCGGGTACCGATATTTTTACTTTGACTGAGCTGATGTCGAGGATGGTTACCACGGCTACAGAGGGCATGGCTGTTTCGCCAGCATTGACATTTTTCTTGCCAATGATGCCACTGACAGGCGCAATGAGCTGGCAGTCGGCCAGGTTCTTCTTGGCAATGGCGAGTTGTGATTCAGCCTGTTGTACTTTGGTTTGTATTTCTACCCATTTTACTTCGGGCAGGGAGCCATTTTCGTGCAGCATGCCGTAGCGCTGCAAAGCATCGTTGGCTTGTGTCATGCCTGACTCGGCTACTGCCAGCATATTGCGGGCGGTGGTATCGTCCATGTCGGCAATGAGCTGTCCGCGACTGACGGCTTGGCCTTCGCTGACCAGCATGCGGCGTACAACGCCCATGGTGGTGAAGCTGACGGCTGTGCCTTCACGCTCTTCCACAATGCCCACATACGTCTTACCAGCACCATGACTGGTCGATTTTACTACTTCTGTCGTTACACGCATAGGAGCTTTTTCCTTTACGTCTTTGTTTCCTGCACAACTGCCCATGACCAATGCGGTGGCAAGCAGTCCCATAAACATCGTTGATTTCATCTTATTTATTTAATTTTTATTAGCTAATATACTGGGTGCAAAAATCGTAACTTTTTTTGAATAATCATAGTCCTTTTTTGACTATATATTGGTTTAAATTTCCCCTTTGAGTAGAAAATGGAACATAACGAAAGAAGCTTCTCTCTATAAATGAGAGAAGCTTCTTTTGAATAGACGAGTTGTTATATTATAATTCAAGTAACAAAGTTTCGCGTGGCTGCATTTTTAATGACTTGTCCAATGGTATGGTTTTACCAGTGAGTACATCTTTGCCAGCGGTAAAGCCTTGCAGGATTTCAGCATAGATGCTGAGGTTGGCTGTGGTTTCCTTGTCGCTGCCATTGAGCAGAACAAACACGGTTTTGCCGTTGTACTGACGGGCATAGGCATAAACGCTGTTTTCTACCAGGAAGTGTGTCATGCTGCCTTGGCTGATGACTTTGTTCCCTTGGCGCCAGTGCAGCAAGGTCTTGTAAAAGTCGAAGCACTCGTTTTGTGCTGCGGTGCGTCCTGCAGCGGTAAAGGCATTCTGCTTATCGCCCTTCCAACCACCCGGGAAGTCTTTACGTACATAGCCGTCGGTGATGGTTTTTACACCATTGAGCAGCACCTCGGTGCCATAGTACAGCTGTGGAATGCGGGGGACAGTGAGCAACAGGGTAACGGCTTGCTTGAGCGAAGCCAGGTCTTGTCCTTCTTCCAGGAAGCGGTCGGTATCGTGGTTTTCGATGAAGGTCAGCACCGACAGTGGATTGGGGTAGAGGAAGTCATAAACAAAATTATTGTAGATGCGGTCGAGGCCCCGTCCCTGACCATCGCTTTGTTCTTTCTTGGCTATATTCACCTTCTCGAAGAAACTGAAATCCATAACGGTGGTAAGGTTGCTGTTCTGTGGCTGAGACAACTTGGAGCCTTTCTGGAACCAAGCCGTGAAGGCGGGTTCGGTGACCCATGACTCGCCCACCACGTTGAAGTGGGGATACTCTTTATTTATAATATACATCCAGTGACTCATGGCCTGATAGTCGGCATAAGGGTAGGTGTCCATGCGGATGCCATCGATATCGGCATATTCTACCCACCAAATGCTAGTTTGCGTAAGGTAGGTCATGACATGCGGGTTGTTTTGGTTCAGGTCGGGCATTGTACGCACAAACCAGCCGTTGGCCATGCGGTCGAAGTCGTGCTTGGAAGCATAGGGGTCAACTACAGGCGTAAGGCGGTAGTTGGTTTGTACAAAGTTCTCCTTATAATCAGAATGATTGAACCAGTCGCGTGACGGCATATCTTTTATCCAAATATGCTCGCTGCCACAATGGTTGAAAATCATGTCCATTACTACTTTCAGTCCTTTTTTATGGGCATTGGCGATGAGCTGGCGATAGGCTTCGTTGGTGCCGAAGCGGGGATCTACCCGGTAGTAGTCGGTGGTGGCGTAGCCGTGATAGGAGCCACCTCGCATGTTGTTTTCCAATACGGGGGTGAACCAAAGGGCCGTCACGCCCAGTTCGGTGAAATAGTCAAGGTGTTGCTCTATGCCTTTCATGTCGCCACCATGGCGACCGCTGGGGTTGGTACGATCTACTTTATAGTCCGACAGGCCCTTAATATTGTCAATGCTTTCGTCGCCATTGGCAAAGCGGTCGGGCATGAGCAGATAGAGCACATCGCTGCTATCGAAACCTACATGTTCTTCACCTTTCTTGCTGCGTGCTTTCAGTTCGTATTCCTGTTTGAGCTGCTGCTTGTCTTTGGTAAAAGTGAGCTGCATTTTGCCAGGTTTGGCATCTTTGATGTTCAGATAAACCAATAGGTAGTTGCGGCTCTCTAAGGTTACTGTGTTGGTAATTTCAACACCCGGGTAGTCGGTGGATACTTGTGAGAAACCAATGTCGTTGCCATAGACCATCAGTTGCAGTTCGGTTTGCTGAAGCCCAACATACCAGTGGGGTGGGTCAATCTTACTAATGCTTGCGGCATGGGAGGTGAAGCTGAGCATCAAGGCTCCCAACATGGAAAACAATTTCTTCATGGTTGTTTATTTTATAGTATATACTACAAAGGTATAAAGAAAAGCGGAGAAAGCATGAAGCTTTCCCCGCTTTTTATCAGTGATTTAAAAGAATTCTTTAAATCAGGAAGCCCAGCAACACACCGGCTGCTACAGCTGAACCAATCACACCGGCTACGTTTGGACCCATAGCCTGCATGAGCAGGTAGTTAGATGGGTCGTACTCCAGACCTACGTTCTGAGAGATACGGGCAGCATCTGGCACTGCAGATACACCTGCATTACCGATCAACGGATTGATCTTATTGCCCTCTTTCAGGAACAGGTTGAAGAACTTAACGAACAATACACCAGAAGCAGTGGCGATTACGAATGACAAAGCACCCAGACCGAAGATGAGCAGTGAGTTCACGGTGATGAACTCAGATGCCTGCGTTGAGCAACCTACGGTGAAACCTAATAGGATGGTTACAACGTCGATCAACTGGTTACGTGCAGTTTCTGCCAAACGACGGGTTACACCACTTTCCTTCAGTAAGTTACCGAAGAACAGCATACCCAACAGAGGCAGACCTGAAGGTACCAAGAAGGCAGTCAGCAACAGACCTACGATTGGGAAGATTATCTTCTCGTTCTTTGAAACGGCTCTTGGAGGTTTCATGCGGATTACACGCTCCTTCTTTGTGGTGAGCAGTCGCATGATAGGCGGCTGGATTACTGGCACAAGTGCCATGTAAGAGTAAGCTGCCACGGCAATTGCACCCATCAGGTTTGGTGCCAGCTTACTGGAAAGGAAGATAGCGGTAGGACCGTCAGCACCACCGATGATACCGATAGCACCTGCCTGCTGTGGATCGAAGCCCAGCAACAGAGCCAGCATGTAAGCACCAAAGATACCGAACTGAGCTGCAGCGCCGATGAGCACCAGACGAGGCTGGGAAATCAGGGCTGAGAAGTCGGTCATGGCACCAATGCCAAGGAAGATCAGTGGCGGATACCAGCCGTTAGTCACACCTCCGTATAGAATGTTGAATACGGAGTTAGATTCATATACACCTACTTTCAAACCTGCATCGAGGTTGAAAGGCACGTTACCTACCAAAATACCGAAACCAATTGGCACGAGCAGCATAGGCTCGAACTCCTTGGTCACAGCCAGGTAGATGAATACCAAGCCTACAAGGATCATTATCCAGTTGCCTATCTCAGCATTTGCATAGCCGGTATAGTCCCAGAATGTTTGTAGGTTGGATCCTAAGAAACTAATAAATTCTCCCATATTCTTTATTCAATAACTATCAGGTCAGTACCTTCAAGGATAGAATCACCCTTGCTTACATTAATTGCTGCAACCTTACCGTCCTTGTCAGACAGAATGTTGTTCTCCATCTTCATAGCTTCCAGTACCATCAGCACCTGGCCCTTGGTTACCTGGTCGCCTACGTTCACCTTAACCTGCAGGATTACACCTGGCAGAGGTGACTTGATGCCGCTCTTACCACCGCCACCAGCAGGACGGCTTACCTTTGGTTCTGGAGCTGCGGCTGCTGCTGGAGCTGCGGCTGCAACTACTGGGCGAACTACCTTCTTAGGAGCAGCAGGAGCTTTCTCCATCTCTACGGTGTAGGGAACTCCGTTCACCTCAACTTTAGCGATGTTTTCTTCAATATCGCCAATAGTAACATTATATTTGTTACCATTGATTGTATATTTATATTCTTTCATTGTTTATATTACTACTTTAAATATGGTGTAATTATTTTCTTACAGGTATCTGTCGCATAGCAAATGCTTTGTTGCTCCATGCTGATTCTTCTACCTTGGTTGCATCGGTGTGGATGGTCAGTACCATGTCCTCGATATCGTGAACATCGTTCTGCATTTCGTGCAGGGCCATACCAATGGCGGCAAAGACCTCACCTGGAGTTTCGCCAACTTTGTTATCTGATGCGGCAGGAGCTTCATTTCCTGTAGCAGCCTGAGCCTTCAATTCGTTTTTCTTTGCCATGTTCATAGAGATCTTAGCCTGAAGAGAGAAAGCAAAGAACAACAGAATCAGACAGCTGAACACAACGGTCATTGCCGTGATAGCCATACCCACGCCAGCTGGATCCTTCTCGCTGAAGGTTACCATCTTCTGGTTAACATCGTTCACACGGTTGCTGGTGTTAGGAGTAACGTATGTGTTAGCATTACCATCTGAACTGTCTTTTACCTCCCAGTTCTCAGGACCAAGCTCTGTAGTCGTCTGGTCGATACGGCCATATGACTGGTCAGCACGCAAAGTGTTAGCAGGAATCTTCACCTCGTCAATCAAATCCTTGTTGGAGTTGTAAAGACGAATGGTGGTGTTTCTGGTTGGATCCAAAGTGAAGTTCGTATGAAGAACTCCCTTGTTAGGCTGTCCATCTGCCCACAACACAACGTGCTGGCGAGCTGGGATAATAGTCACTTGGTCGCCCTTAGGGATAGTATATTGTTCGGCTTTACCGCCCTCTTGCTGTGCTTCGAGGATGTAGCCTGCAACATCTATCTGTCCATAATATTTAACGAATAATTCTATCCATGCGCTGTGATCACCATATTCATCGGTAGCATTGGTTTCGTTCTGCATCATGACCTCGTTAATCAGCACTTTACTGCTGGTTGACAATTGACGGCAAGATGAGAAGCTTACTGCCAGCACGAAGGCAAGAATTATTCCAAAATTGATTTTCTTCATAAATACGTTTTCTATTTTAAAGATTACAGTGGAATATTGCCATGCTTCTTAGCTGGAGTGGTCTGACGCTTGTTCTTCAGTTGCTCCAAAGCGCGGATGATGCGGAAGCGAGTGTTGCGAGGCTCAATCACATCGTCAATGTAGCCGTAAGATGCTGCATTGTAAGGATTAGCAAACAACTTCTGATATTCAGCTTCCTTCTCAGCCAGGAATGCCTTAGGATCTTCCTTGTCCTTAGCTTCCTTAGCAAACAGCACAGCTACAGCGCCTGCAGCACCCATCACAGCAATCTCGGCAGTTGGCCAAGCATAGTTGATGTCAGCACGCAGCTGCTTGCAACCCATCACGATGTGAGAACCACCATAGCTCTTACGCAGTGTAATGGTTACCTTTGGTACAGTAGCCTCGCCGTAAGCGTATAGCAACTTAGCACCGTGCAGGATTACACCGTTGTACTCCTGACCAGTTCCAGGCAAGAATCCAGGAACGTCAACCAGCGTTACCAAAGGAATGTTGAATGCGTCGCAGAAACGTACGAAACGAGCACCCTTACGAGAAGCGTTGCAGTCGAGCACACCTGCCATCATCTTAGGTTGGTTAGCTACCACACCTACAGACTGACCATTCATGCGAGCGAAACCCACGATGATGTTCTTAGCATAGTTCTTGTGAACTTCCAGGAACTCACCATTGTCAACAATAGCACCAATCACCTCATACATGTCGTATGCGTGGTTAGGATTGTCAGGAATAATCTCATTCAAAGAATCCTCAATACGGTCGATCGGATCATCGCATGCCTTGCGAGGAGCCTCTTCCATGTTGTTTTGTGGAATGTAGCTGATAAGGTTACGGATAAGTGACAGAGCGTCTTCTTCGGTAGCAGCGGTGAAGTGAGTAACACCTGATTTTGAAGAATGAACGCTTGCACCACCCAGATTCTCTTCGTTTACATCTTCACCTGTAACGGTCTTTACCACTTTAGGACCGGTGAGGAACATGTATGAAGTACCTTCCATCATGATGGTGAAGTCGGTCAGTGCAGGAGAGTAAACAGCACCACCTGCGCAAGGACCGAAGATACCTGAAATCTGTGGGATAACACCAGATGCCAGGATGTTGCGCTCGAAAATCTCTGAATAACCAGCCAAGGCGTTAACAGCCTCCTGGATACGAGCGCCACCAGAGTCGTTGATACCAATGCAAGGTGCACCCATACGCATAGCGAGGTCCATAACCTTGCAGATTTTCTGTGCCATAGTCTCTGACAGTGAACCACCAAATACGGTGAAATCCTGTGCGAAGACATAAACAAGACGGCCGTCGATTGTACCGCAACCGGTTACGACGCCATCGCCCAGGAAGTGCTTCTTCTCCTGACCAAAGTTGGTGCAACGGTGCTGCACAAACATGTCGATTTCCTCGAAGCTGCCTTCATCTACCAGCATAGTGATGCGCTCACGTGCTGTGTACTTACCTTTAGCGTGCTGTTTGTCGATAGCTTTTTCGCCACCGCCTAAGCGAGCCTTAGCACGAAGCTCGATCAGTTCTTTAATCTTTTCAACCTGATTACTCATTGTATTGTAACGATTAATATTATTTATTCGGGTTTTCACAAAGTTCAGTCAGCACAGCTGCTGTAGATTTTGGGTGCAGGAACGCAATGTTCAGACCCTCGGCGCCCTTACGAGGAGCCTTGTCGATGAGGGCGATGCCCAGACCTTCAGCTTCTGACAGAGCGTTAGCTACGCCGTCTTCAATGCAGAATGCCAGGTGATGCATACCACCACGGCCACCGTTCTTCTCGATAAACTTAGCGATGGTGCTTTCAGGGCTTGTTGGCTCCAACAGCTCCAGTTTCACTTCGCCTACCTTCAGGAAAGCAGTCTTTACCTTCTGGTCTTCTACAACTTCAACGTTGTAACATTTCAAACCTAAAACGTTCTCGAAAAAGGGGAGAGCTTTCTCAATGCTGGGAACTGCAATGCCCAGATGCTCAATGTGTGAAATTTTCATTTGTTTATAATTTTAAAAATTGGTATTTTTCTATTTGTCTGCAAAGTTACATATTTCTATCAAGAGTAGAAAATTTTTTTAAGCCTAAATATTGTCAAAAATAATACAATTACATTATCTTTGCCATTAGAAAACGAATTAATCTGAATATTTATGTCTGAATTAGCTCCGCTTATAGCCGACTTAGCTCTTATATTGGTTTGTGCAGGGGTCATGACTCTGCTATTCAAAAAACTCAAGCAACCTCTTGTCTTAGGTTATATCGTGGCCGGATTTCTGGCCAGTCCGCACCTAAGCTACACCCCGTCGGTGGTTGATAACGAGAGTGTACATGTATGGGCAGATATTGGTGTAATATTCCTTTTGTTTGCGTTAGGTTTGGAGTTCAGTTTCAAGAAGATAATGAAAGTGGGTGGCTCGGCCATCATCGCCGCATGTTCCATCATTTTCTGTATGATTTTCTTGGGGGTGACGGCTGGTACGCTTTTTGGCTGGAGCCGCATGGACTGCCTCTTCCTGGGTGGTATGCTGGCCATGTCGTCAACCACCATCATTTATAAGGCTTTTGCTGACCTCGATTTGTTCAAGAAACAGTTTACCCAACTGGTTATGAGCATTCTTATTCTTGAAGATATTTTGGCCATTGTGCTGATGGTACTGCTTTCAACGGTGGCAGTGAGCAACAATGTACAGGGGTTAGAGTTATTGTTCAGCATCGGTAAATTGGGCTTCTTCCTGATATTGTGGTTTGTGGTAGGCATTTGGCTGATTCCTTTGCTGTTGCGCAAGACACGCAAGCTGATGAGCGACGAAACACTGCTTATTGTATCATTGGCTTTGTGCTTCTTTATGGTGGTTATAGCAGCGAAAACAGGATTTTCACCTGCCTTTGGAGCTTTTATCATGGGGTCAATTTTGGCTGAAACGGTAGAGGCTGAACATATTGACCACTTGGTTAAACCTGTTAAAGACCTTTTTGGCGCTATCTTTTTCGTGTCGGTGGGCATGATGGTAGATCCATTGATGATTGTGGAATATGCTGTTCCGATTCTTGTGATAACCTTGACGATTATATTGGGCCAGACCATTTTTGGATCATTGGGTGTATTGCTGTCAGGACAGACGCTTAAGACTTCTATGCAATGTGGATTTAGTTTGACGCAGATAGGTGAATTTGCCTTTATCATTGCTTCTTTAGGAGTATCGCTGGGGGTAACGAGTGACTTCTTGTATCCTATCGTTGTAGCAGTGTCGGTCATTACTACTTTCCTTACACCTTACATGATTCGTTTGGCAGAACCTGCATCTGATTTCGTGGAGGCTAGATTGCCAGAGAAATGGAAGGAAACGTTGGCTCGTTATGCTACGGGTACACGTAATGTTAATCATGACAGCGACTGGAAACGTTTTTTGATAAGCACTGGGCGCAGCACGTTAATTTATGCAATTGTGTGTGTAGCTATCGTTGCTATTTTCATTAATTTTGTTCATCCATTCGTGATGGGTATTATACCTGGTTTTTGGGGTGACTTGCTGGTAGCTGTGGCCACGATTTGCTTCTTGTCTCCTTTTTTACGCGCTATCATGGTAAAGGGCAACCACAGCGACGAGTTTGTAACCTTGTGGCACGACAGCAAAAATCATGTGCTGTTACTGGCAACAGTTGTGTTTAGAATATTGATAGCCATACTTTTCGTGATGTTTGTTATATCATCACTTTTTGAGATTTCTGCTGGCTTGCTTTTTGGATTGGCGTTGATATTGGTGACTGTCATGATCATATCAAGGAGCTTGAAAAAGCAATCTTTAAAGATAGAAAAGATATTCTTTAAAAATTTACGCTCGCGTGAGGTGAGAGCCGAATATTTAGGTACTAAAAAACCGGATTATGCTGGTCGATTGATGTCTAAAGATATTCACTTGGCTGACTTTGAAGTGCCTGCTGAGGTGGACTGGGTGGGAACCCAACTTAAAGATCTTAATTTCGGTAAGTTGTACGGTGTGCATGTGGTGTCTATCTTGCGCGGCAAAAAGCGTATTAATATTCCAAAGGCCATCGATTGTTTATATCCTCATGACCGCATACAGGTAATTGGTACTGATGCTGATTTGACAAAATTTAGCAAGATGTTTGTTCCAACATCGGAATTTGAGGAAGAAGAGTTTGAACGCGGTGAGATGATATTACGTCAGTTTGTAATAGATGAGAATTCGCCATTCTTGGGTAAAAATTTGATAGAAAGTGGTATTCGTAACCGTTACCATTGTATGATTGTGGGGGTGGAGCGAGGTTCTGATGAGCTACATGCTGCCAATCCGCATGAATTATTTCAATTTGGTGATGTGATATGGATTGTAGGTGAACGAGCAGCTGTACAGTCGGTTGTTAGTGGCACTTATGCTATTTCTTATGATTAAAGAGTATGTTATGGAAAAAATAAAGTGGGGATTTATTGGTTGTGGAGAGGTGACCAAATATAAAAGTGGACCTGCCTTTCAGAAGATTGCTGATTCTGAAGTAGTGGGGGTGATGAGTCGTGAGTTGAGCAAAGCTAAAGATTATGCTTTGGAGAGAGGTATTCCTAAATGGTTTGATGATGCTTCGGAACTGGTGAACGACCCTGATGTGAATGCTATTTATATTGCTACACCTCCATCGTCGCATGCTACTTATGCGATTATGGCCATGAAAGCTGGCAAACCTGTATATATTGAAAAGCCTATGGCGGTGACTTATGAAGAATGTTGCCGTGTAAACCGTATATCGACAGAAACTGGTGTGCCTTGTTTTGTGGCTTATTATCGTCGATATCTGCCTTATTTCCAAAAGGTAAAACAATTAATAGAAGATGGTGTTATTGGCAATATAGCTAATATACAGATACGATTTGCCGTGCCTCCACGCGACCTTGATTATAGTGGTAAACAGCCTTGGAGATTGCAGCCAGACATTGCCGGTGGTGGTTATTTTTACGATTTGGCCCCTCACCAGCTCGATATGATTCAGTATATCTTTGGCATTATTGTCGAGGCTTCGGGTTTTAAGGCTAATCGGGGTGGTCTTTACAAGGTGGAGGATTCACTGAGTGCTTGTTTCCAGTTTGAAAGTGGATTGGTGGGCAGTGGCTCTTGGTGTTTTGTGGCGCAAGAGTCGGCGCGCGAAGACCGTATTGTTGTAATTGGCGACAAAGGTACTATCAGTTTTTCTGTCTATACTTATGAACCTATCAAACTTTATACTGAAGGTAAGTGTGAAGATATTGTTGTTGAGAATCCTATTTATGTGCAACAGCCTATTATTCAGGCGGTAGTTGATCATCTTCTCGACCGTAAGATATGTACATCTGATGGTGTTAGTGCTACGTTGACGAACTGGGTGATGGACAAGATTCTTGGTAAGATTTAAAATTGGAGGTTGATGAAATTATGGGAAGTGCAAGAATTGATAAATGGCTGTGGGCAGTACGCATTTATAAAACACGATCAATAGCTGCCGAAGCTTGTAAAAAAGGTCGTGTGTTGTTGAATGGAACGCAAGCTAAACCTGCTCATACGGTAAAGGTGGGCGATGTGCTGAGTGTAAAGAAACCGCCTATTACATGGTCATTCAAGGTGTTACAGGCCATTGAAAAGCGTGTAGGAGCCAAACTGGTGCCCAGCATGATGGAGAATGTAACGACTTCCGACCAACTGGAGCTTTTGGAGGTTAGCAAAATTAGTGGTTTTGTGAATCGTGCCAAAGGCACTGGACGACCCACCAAAAAGGAGCGTCGTGAGCTGGATGACTTTACCGATCCTGTTTTCCTGGGTGATTTTGATTTCGACTTTGAAGATGAGGATGATGAAGAGGATGGGGATTATGAGAGGTAATTAGCGTTTAGTTGACTGTTTAAACTTTAGGAGATCGGCTTTATTCATTTATTAAAAAAATCAGTATAATAGGATTATTTCTTATTATACTGATTCATTGTAATAGTTATTCCCGCCAGACAGAAACTTTTAATCATTTCACAGGCCATATCTATGCGGTCGGGTAGTATCTTTAAGTCATCGTTGTCAAATTCTCCCAGTACAAAATTAACTTGTCCGCCACGGGGAAACTCGTTGCCAATGCCAAAGCGCAACCGAGCGTAAGCCTGAGTGCCCAGAATGTCTGCAATGTGTTTCAGTCCGTTGTGGCCTGCATCACTGCCTTTCGGCTTGAGGCGCAATTCACCTACGGGTAATGCCAAATCGTCCACAACAATCAGTAGGTTTTCGAGTGGGATGTTTTCCTCTTTCATCCAGTAACGAACAGCGTTGCCGCTTAGGTTCATGAAGGTTGATGGCTTTAATAGTACAATTTGTCGCCCTTTAATGTTTACGCGGTTTACAAAACCATATCGACGGTCTTCCCATGCTGGTGCATTGTTTTTCTCGGCAAACCTGTCAACTACCATAAACCCCGTGTTATGACGGGTGTTACGGTATTCAGGACCAATGTTTCCCAAACCAACTACCAAATACTTTATCATATTGTCGGTTGCCTGCTTTTGAACGGTTTTACCAAAGCCGAGCAAGCGTAATAAACTCCACATTGTAATAAAAATAGCGGATTGATGCCTCACTTGGAGTGGTGCGCCAATCCGCAATTATTAGTTAGAGGTTCTGTTCAGTGATTACTGAGCAGCAGCGTCCTTTGACTGACGAGTTGCAGCAACCATGCAAACAACAGCTGACTTAGGATTGATCAGCTCGAGATTCTCGTAGCTCAGGTCAGCAATCTTCTTAGCCTTACCCAGACCCATTTCTGTAACATCAACAGACAGGATTTCAGGGATGTTGCTATAGATGGCCTTTACTTTCAATGTGCGCATCAGCTGACGCATCTTACCACCGGCTTTTACACCAACTGCCAAGCCTTCCAGCTTCAATGGTACTTCCATTACGATAGGCTTCTTGTCATTGATTTCCATAAAGTCAATGTGCAGGAGATTATCCTTGACTGGGTGGAATTGCAGCTCACGAACAATAGCGATATGAGGCTCACCATCGATTGTGAGGTTTACATAATGAATGTCAGGAGTGTAAACTAACTTACGTACATCGGCATCATTTACGGTGAAGTTAATATTCTTCTCACCTCCGTAGAGTACGCAAGGAACCTTGTTTTCTCTACGCATAGCCTTCAAGACTTTCTGCTGCTCTGATGAGCGCTCAGCAATTGTTCTTACAGAACCAGTTAAATCAAAACTTTTCATCTTTTAAAATTTTTGTGTTACTCTAAAATTAAGTTGTTTTGCTTAATTCACCATCACACGGTGCGTGTTAAAACACACAATGATTGCAAAAAAGCGGTGCAAAGGTACAACACTTTTCTGAAATCTCAAAACATTAGCTTAAAAATCGATGTCAATTTTTAGTGGATCGTCTATGGTTGAGGTTTCTGTATCGGTTTGGTGGCTTTCTTCTGTCACCTCAGGAGCAGGAACTGGTGCTTCGTATGGTTGACGCTCTTTAATGAAGGCTACAGCTTCGTTCAAACTATTGATAAACTTGTCGAAATCCTCCTTATATAAAAATATTTTATGCTTTTCGTAGCTTACTTGTGCATCTGCACCCTCACCGGTAATGATTTTCTTGCTTTCGGTAATAGCCAGAAACAATTCATCCTTACGACTTTTCTTTACATCCATGTAATAAATTCTCTTGCCGGCTTTTACTGATTGTGAAAACACAATATCCTTATCACCGCTTTCAACAGCACTTTTTTTCTTGAAATCTTCCATATTCTTCTTTTTTAATATGACTTAATAAAAAACACCCCAAAGTTGGTCATTTTTTTTCATCTATCCAAGAAAAATATTGAGTTTATGTGGTAACGATAAAAAAAATGCCTACCTTTGCAAATGAAATTTGCATAGATGTACTTCACATGGTATGATGAAGCATGTTTGCGTCTGCCTTTGTTGGTCCTTTTTTTGCAGATGTTATTATTGTTATTATTATTTTATGATAAACAGAGTTCTTATCCGATTGAAGATTATTCAGATTGTGTATGCCTACTATCAGAATGGTAGTAATAATCTGGATGCAGCTGAAAAAGAGTTGCTTTTCAGCCTTTCTAAAGCCTACGACCTTTATAACTTTTTGCTGCTACTGATGGTGGATCTCACTGAATGTGCATCAAGACGTATCGAAAATGCCAAACTTAAGAATCTGGCTACAGAAGATGATTTAAAGCCTAACATGAGGTTCATTAATAACAAGTTTATGGCTCAATTGCAAACAAATAAAATGCTTTATGATTATCAGGAGCGACAGAAGCGTTCATGGCTGATGAATCACGAAGAATTTGTTAAGCAGCTTTTAGATAAAATTCAAAATTCTGAATTATATGAGAAGTATATGGCTAAAGCCGAAACTACTTACTTGGAGGATCGAGAGTTTTGGCGTTCCATTTACAAGACTTTTATCAATAAGAATGAAGAACTGGAGGGCTTACTCGAAGAGATGAGCTTGTATTGGAATGACGACAAGGAGATTGTTGATACCTTCGTGCTCAAGACTATCAATCGCTTTAATGAGAATTCTGATGCCGACTTCCAGCTACTGCCTGAGTATAAAGATGAAGAAGACCGTACTTTTGCTGTACGTCTTTTGCGTCGTTCAATACTGAATTGTAATGAGTACCGTAAAATGGTGAGTGATAATACTCGAAATTGGGACATTAACCGTGTAGCATTTATGGATGTCATCATCATGCAGGTGGCATTGGCTGAGATTTTGAGCTTCTCGAACATACCTGTAAGCGTGTCTCTTAATGAATATGTTGAGATAGCTAAATATTATAGTACGCCTAAAAGTGGATCGTTTGTTAATGGAACACTTGATGGCATTGTAAAAAGATTACGTAAAGAAGGAAAAATAACTAAAAAATAGAGAATATGACATTATTTTTACAAGCTCCCGCAGCGGGAATGGATTCGTCAATGATGTGGATCATGCTTATTCTGATGTTCGTCATCATGTATTTCTTTATGATTCGTCCACAGAACAAAAAACAGAAAGAAATTGCTCAGTTCCGCAGATCACTGCAAGTAGGCCAGGAAGTAATCACTGCTGGTGGTATTCATGGCACTGTTACCGAAATCAATGACAACGATGTGATGCTGGAAATTGCTCGCAATGTGAAAGTTCGCATTGATAAAAATTCAATCTTTGCAGCTGCTGCTGATGCTAATGCCAATGCAGCTCAGTCGAAGTAAACTGTTTTGAAAAAGCATTTTTGGCATATTGTACATAAGGTGAAGGACTTCCTGCTTAGTAAAAACAGTAGGGAGTTCTTTACTTTTCTCTTTTTTTTACTCATTGCTGCCTTGTTTTGGCTGGAGCAGACATTAGACCGTGAATATGAAATAGAGGTCAAGGTACCCTTGAAGTTAAAGAATGTACCCGAGAATATCGTTATCACTTCTGATTTTCCAGAGGAACTTATGGTGACTTTACGCGATAAAGGGAATACCTTATTAAATTATCAGCTCACCAAGCGTTTCTATCCTATTAACATTGATTTTGAAGAGCATAAGAATAGACGTCATCATGTGTCGCTAACGAGTAATACCTATAGTAAGTCTATCGCTGCACAATTGGCCAATACTACATCAATATCAGTTATTAACCCTGATACTATTGATTATTACTACTCAGAAGGTAAGTCGAAGAAAGTCCCTGTTCGCCTGCAGGCAAGGGTGACACCTGGTCAGCAATACTACATTAGCGATACCATTTTCAATCCTCCACATGTGACCGTGTATGCTCCACAAGGCTCGCTTGATACCGTCAAGGCTGCTTATACTCAATATTTTGAGGAGACGCAGATAGAGGATACACTTCGTCGAAAGATATCACTACTTAACGGTCGTGGTGTGAAATTTGTGCCAGAAGAAGTGGAAGTAACCTTGCCAGTTGACATCTATACAGAAAAGTCGGTTGAGGTACCCATTGAAGGTGTTAATTTCCCTGCCGATAAGACTTTACGTGCTTTCCCATCGAAGGTGAAGGTAACGTTTCATGTAGGTTTGAGCAGATATCTGGACATAACTGCTGATGATTTTCATGTGGTAGTTAGCTATGAAGAGTTGCGTAAGCTGGAGGGTGATAAATATGAGGTGAAGCTCAAGAAGGTGCCCGATGGTGTAAGTAAAGTAAGACTTTATCCTTCGCAAATAGATTTCCTAATTGAAAATGTAACACATGACCCCGATTAAACTGGGTATTACCGGTGGTATAGGCAGTGGCAAGAGCGTAGTGGCTAAAGTGCTGTGCTCGATGGGTATCCCCGTGTTTGACTGTGATGCTGAGGCCAAACGCCTTAGTGCAGTAGATCCTGTTATACGCCAACAGCTTATCGACTTAGTGGGCAGAGATGTCTATCAAGGTGGTGTGTTAAATAAACCAATGTTGGCCAATTATTTGTTTGATTCAGCTTCACACGTACAACAAGTTAATGGTATTATTCATCCTGTATTGAAGGATTATTTCCGTCAATGGGTCGATGCTCAATCTGTGCCTATTGTGGCAATGGAATCGGCCATTATTTTCGAGGCTGGATTCGACGATGCAGTTGATTGCATTGTTATGGTTGTTGCTCCATTGGAAGTTAGAATTGAACGTGCCATGCTGCGCGATGGAGTTTCGCGCAATGCAATAGAACAACGTGTTCGTCATCAAATTGATGATGCAGAGAAGTGCCGCAAGAGTCACTATGCAATTACGAACGATGGAAAAACCCCTGTCATCCCACAGGTTTTGCAACTAATTAACACACTATCTCAAAAATAATGCGTATCTTCGCAGCGATAATTTAACCAAGCTAATTTGAATTATGTTGAAAACCATTTTATCTATTGCTGGCAAGCCAGGCCTTTACAAGCTGGTATCACAAGGTAAGAACATGCTTATCGTAGAGTCATTGATCGATGGTCGTCGTTCTCCTGCTTATGGAAATGACAAAATCGTATCATTAGGTGATATTTCTATGTTTACAAACGCTGATGATGTGCCTCTTCGCCAAGTACTTAAGAATATATTTGAGAAAGAGCAGGGTGCTGAGGTAACATTTGATGTTAAGAAAGCTAAGACACCAGAACTTTTTGCTTATTTAGAGCAGGTTCTTCCTGATTTCGATCGTGATCGAGTGCATCCTAATGATGTAAGAAAGCTCATTAGTTGGTACAACCTTCTTCTTAAGAGTGGTAATACCGATTTTGAAGAGAAGACGGAAGATTCACAGGATTAATCTTACTTTTCCATCGCATTTGTATTTGAATCTGTATGCCGATGTAGTTGGAATAATCTTGAAAAGTACAAAAGTTCAGCTTGAGATTCAAAATGAGGTGACTAAAGAATTTTATAATCATAATTAATACAAAAAGGCAGCAATTGCTGCCTTTATTATTGGCTATTAGCCATTTGTATGGTAATAGATTTGTTTAGTAAACAATGAACGGAGAACTTCGCAGTCCTCCGCTTTTATTTAATTAGTTATTTGCATTCTTTTAAAATTAAGCAAGCTCTGCCTGCTGAGCCAGCAGCTTTTGAAGCTTGCTTTTCAACACTTGGCACATAGCGCCATTACCCATTCTCTGATAACGATTAATGCTATAGCGCAGCATTAAAATAGTGTTTGCATTCTTAGTCATATTAACCTCCTTTTTCTAAGTCTTTGCTCTCACCAAAGACTGGTTAAACAATCTTTTTTATCTCTCTATTCTTATTTTGACACTGCAAAGGTAAGCATAATATTTCAAAAAAACATGCTTTTCAGCATAAAATTTACTCTTTTTAACTAAAACGTATCAAAATAGCAGATTCAAGATATTGATTGATTAATATATTATTGTTATATTTGCGAAGGTTTAAAAACATTATAAGCATGATAATAGAACCTTTACTAATGATAAAATAAAAGAAATAAGGGTTAAAACATACAGTTTTCCACAGACTGACTAAAGTGTATTGAATGTAGCAGGTGTAGATCTATTGGATGACCTACACTTGTTTTTTTTGTTCCATTATTATAAAAAATATTTGTTCTTTCTTGTATTTTTATTGCATAATAATTATTTTTGTTCTATGCATATGTCGAATAACCTTAATATTTAAGTGCTATGATTATCGGAGTGCCAAAAGAAATCAAAAACAACGAAAATCGTGTTGGAATGACACCTGTTGGGGTGGCTGAATTGGTGCGACACCAGCATACTGTTGTGGTGCAACACACAGCTGGTGAAAACAGTGGTTTTACTGACCAAGAGTATGAAAAGGCAGGAGCTAAAATTTTGCCAACGATTGAGGAGGTGTATGCCACTGCTGATATGATTGTAAAGGTAAAAGAGCCTATAGCTCCAGAATATCCTTTGATAAGAGACGGACAAGTTTTGTTCACTTATTTTCATTTTGCAGCCGATGAAGAACTTACGCAAGCCATGTTGAAGAGTGGGGCTGTATGCATTGCTTATGAAACAGTTGAGCGCGCTGATCATAGTTTACCGCTACTTATTCCAATGAGTGAGGTGGCTGGTAAGATGGCAGTTCAAGAGGGAGCTACCTATTTGAAGAAGATACATGGAGGTAAGGGCGTTTTGTTGGGTGGTGTACCCGGAGTAAAACCTGGTAAAGTGTTGGTTTTGGGTGGCGGACGTGTAGGACGCAATGCGGCAATTGTAGCTGCAGGTATGGGAGCTGATGTAATTGTGGCGGATGTGAGCATTGACTGTCTGCGTTATTTGGATAGCATAATGCCAGCTAATGTGCGCACCATGTATGCTTCGCGTATGCAAATTGAACGTGAGTTACCAGATGTTGACTTAGTCATAGGTTCTGTATTGATTCCTGGTGACAAGACGCCTCACCTTATTACACATGATATGTTGCATATTATGCAGCCCGGTACTGTGTTGGTGGATGTGGCCATTGACCAGGGTGGATGTTTTGAGACTAGTCATCCTACAACGCATAGTGATCCTATATATATACTTGATGGTATTGTTCATTATGCCGTTGCTAACATACCAGGCGCAGTAAGCCGCACCTCTACTTTTGCCCTTACCAATGCTACTCAGCCCTACACATTGGCACTGGCCAATAAAGGTTGGAAACGAGCTTGCCAGGAAGATGCAGCTTTGCTTAAAGGTCTGAATGTGGCAGAGGGCAAGGTTACTTATAAAGCTGTGGCAGATTGCTTCTCTCTTGATTATACTCCTGCAACTGAGTTGTTTTAAATTTTACCTATAGAGTGTTTTGGTGCAGCATCGTAAGGTGTTGCACCTTTTTTGATATTAATAAGTAGGGTGTAAGTTGTAATGATTACAGTATTGGACGTAGGGATGTGTCGAAAACCCAAAACTGAGTATAATTGTCTAGTTTTATGAGTACTTTGTTACCTTGTATCTTCATTACAGTGGCACGAGTGTCTTTGTCAAGATAGATGGCATAACCAAATCTGAAAAAAGTAGCAAACATCTCAAAGTTATCATTGCGGCTATATTCTGCCAACTTGTCCAAAGTTTCTGGTACCACGGTGCCATAGCAGTTCTCAATGATTGATACTGGCTGTCCAAGCTGAAGCTTATTATAGCTTTTATTTGTACTATCCACTTGTTGCCAAGACAGCATGGTGTTGCCAGCATACAGCTGCGTTATAACTAATAGCAGCATACTTAGTAGTCCTATTTTTTTTATTATTTTCATGAACCAGTGCATTAAAAGATTTTGTGTTAAGTTAAACTATTTATAAGATCCTGTAAATTGCGGGACATCAGATTCGTAGTTTTTATGGACACTAAAGCTTACAGAGTTGTCTTTGAAAGTTAGAGTAACGTCTAATGCACTGATCCAATTTACATATTGCAGATTAAGGCGCAGGGTATTGGTAGATGACCATCCATAACAAGCTGCAACTGCAAATGGACCTTCAATACCTTTGAACTTTTGTTGTGCATTCATAGAATAAGGAGGATGGGCTTCTGTCCAACTTGTATTCCAATGGCGGTAGCCAGATGACAACTCACTACGTATGCCTTGCTCATTGGTAATAACAACAAGAAGTTGTTTGTCGCCTTGTTCGAAACTAATTTTACGCCAACCAAATTGATTATCAGCTAATATGAATGATTTTCCTGATAGCTTTTTAGCGATACTGCTCTTAGCTTTACCTCCTACAGTAGGATAGCTATATTTTTGCAACTTAAGCTGTAAATTCTCATAATCTTTATCAGTAATCAAGACTTCTTTTTGTACGACAGGAGCCAGTAGTCGTGTTATTAACCACGGATTAGGAGCATTGCTGCATTGTGTTACTACCACCACCATGTCTTGCTTGGGCATCACTACTATATATTGACCAAATCGTCCATCTGCGCGGAAAGCCCCATCTTTTGATGCTTCCCACATTTGATAGCCGTAATATCGACCGTCACCTGTGTCAATGTGTGAATGCATCATCTGGTTTACCCACGCTTCTGATAGCAGTTGTTTTCCATTCCAGCTACCTTTCTGCAGCAGCAATTGACCCATTTTAGCCAAGCTTTCTGGTTGGATGAATAATCCCCATCCACCGGTGGTAATACCTTCGGGGCTCTCTTCCCATGACACCTTTTCTATATGTAACTCATTAAATATATTTTCTTGGAGATATGAGAGTACGGTCTTACCTGTAACTTTTTGCACAATGGCACTTAACAGATAAGTGCAGAGTGAATCATATTTAAATTCTTTGCCAGGTGTTTTGACGGTTTTTGCTAACAAAGGTTCTATCCAATTAATATTGTTGGCCCTTAAACTACCATCGGGATCAATACCCGAGGCCATGATGAGTAAATCATGTATGCTCATTGCAGCAAGCTCTGGTGAAACTTCATCAGGTAATTTGTCGGGGAAGAATGTTGCAACGCGGTCTGTTACCCTTAGCAAATTGGCATCAACGGCCAATCCAATAGCAGCGCTAACGAAAGTTTTAGAACAAGAATATTGGGTGTGTTGGTATTCTGCTTTAAATGGGGTGGGATAAACCTCGGCAATCACTTTCCCGTTACGGAGCATCATCACGCTGTGTATGTTTGTTTGCGGAATGGCAAACAATGAGTCGAGCAAAGTTGATACTACATGAGATGGCACACCTTCGCGTTCAGGAGTTGAGCGTGGCAAGTCGTTCACTTGCGCAAAAGAAGCTATACCCAGCAATGTGGCTGATAGAAAAGTAATGATATGTTTTTTCATGGGTATTTTTTTTTACTTGTCTGCGAATATAGGTAGATTTGATTAAAAAACATTATAAAAAAGATAAAATGTTTGGCAGTTTATTTCAAAACGTGTAAATTTGCAGCAACTTTTAAAACGTGTTGTATGAATTATACAGTTTCACATCATCACCATAAGCATCCTAGCGAATAATCTCGGTGGGCGGAATGGTATGTATGTGAATATCTGGAAACATAAATATAGAGGCTTACCGATAAAAAGCGGTAAGCCTTTATTTA
The DNA here is from genome assembly GCA_024682035.1 of Bacteroidaceae bacterium. GTDB lineage: Bacteria > Bacteroidota > Bacteroidia > Bacteroidales > Bacteroidaceae > Bacteroides. Next base: position 5,983 of record JAIKZS010000111.1, on the reverse strand, counting down.
TAATTATTAAGTAGCATGTTAAGAATAGCTGTTCAATCGAAAGGTCGTCTGTATGACGAAACGATGTCGTTTCTGGCGGAATCAGACATCAAACTGAATTTAATGAAAAGAACTTTGTTGGTGCAGGCAAGTAACTTCCCCCTCGAAGTGCTGTTTTTACGCGATGATGATATACCACAAACCGTAGCAAGCGGTGTAGCTGATATAGGCATTGTAGGTGAAAACGAATTTATGGAGCGTGATGAAGATGCTGAAATCGTTAAGCGATTGGGCTTCAGCAAATGTCGTCTATCATTGGCTGTACCAAAGAGCACGGAATACCAAGGTGTACAGTGGTTTGAGGGTAAAAAAATTGCCACTAGTTATCCAGTTATACTCAAAAAATTTTTAGTTAACAAAGGTGTACAGGCTGATATCCATGTAATTACAGGATCTGTGGAAATTAGCCCAGGCATAGGTTTAGCCGATGCAATATTTGATATTGTAAGCTCTGGTTCTACATTGGTTAGTAATCACCTGAAAGAAGTAGAGGTGGTGATGAAAAGTGAGGCATTGCTCATAGGCAATCGTCATATTAGCGAAGACAAACGAGCAATATTAGATGAATTGTTATTCCGCATTGATGCTGTGAGGGCAGCAGAGGACAAGAAATATGTACTGATGAATGCTCCTAAGGCCAATTTGGATGAAATTATTGCTGTACTACCTGGCATTAAGAGTCCTACAGTAATGCCTCTTGCAGAAGAAGGCTGGTGCTCTGTGCACACTGTGCTTGACCAAAAACGTTTTTGGGAAATAATAGGCAAGCTTAAAGAGCTGGGCGCACAAGGAATTTTGGTTATTCCAATTGAAAAAATGATAGTTTAGTTTATCGTTTATTGTTAATAGATTAGATGTGTTCTAATTTACAGTAAATGACTAATGGTCAATATAATTAAACCATGATACTAGTTAATTATCCAGAAAGAAAAACGTGGGATAAGTTACTCACGAGGCCTGTGCTGAACACAGTGCACCTTAATGAAATGGTGAAGGGCATTCTTGACCAAGTGAAATACAACGGTGATGAGGCTGTGTTTAGCTATGAAGAAACCTACGATCATGTGAGGCTTGCTAGCTTACAGGTAACTGAAGATGAAATCCAAGAAGCGGAGACTTTGGTTAGTGATGATCTGAAGAACGCCATTATATTGGCGAAGAGTAACATTACTAAATTTCACGAAGCGCAACGTTTTGCAGGGGTTCAAGTTCAAACCCAGCCTGGTGTAACTTGTTGGCAACAATCAATAGCTATTGAGCGAGTGGGATTGTATATTCCAGGAGGAACGGCACCCTTGTTTTCTACTGTGCTCATGTTGGCCATACCTGCAAAAATAGCTGGATGTCGTGAAATTGTACTTTGTACGCCTCCGTCACGCAACGGTAAGGTACATCCTGCTGTATTGTTTGCAGCCAAAACTGCTGGAGTAAATCATATTTTTAAGATTGGTGGTGTGCAAGCCATAGGCGCAATGGCTTATGGAACAAATACAGTGCCTCGTGTTTATAAGATATTTGGACCTGGTAATCAGTATGTTACTGCAGCTAAACAGGTAGTTAGCTTGGGCGATGTTGCCATAGATATGCCAGCAGGACCGTCTGAGGTAATGGTATTGGCCGATGAAACAGCTAACCCTGAATTTATAGCAGCTGATTTGCTGAGTCAAGCAGAACATGGTGTTGATAGTCAAGCAATGCTGATCACAACATCTGTGTCTTTACAACAAGCAGTCATGAAAGAGGTAGAACTTCAACTGACTCGATTGACACGCAAGGATATAGCTAGTAAATCGTTAAAAAACAGTCGACTGATATTGGTAAAAGATATGGATGAGGCTATAGAAATGACCAATGAATATGCACCTGAACATTTGATTATTCAAACGCGCAACTATAATGAAGTGGCTAAGCGTATTGTTAATGCTGGATCGATTTTCTTAGGCGAATATGCCTGCGAAAGTGCAGGAGATTATGCTTCGGGTACTAATCATACGTTGCCTACAAACGGTTATGCTAAAGCATATAATGGTGTAAATCTTGACAGCTTCTGCCGTAAAATAACCTATCAAGAACTTACAGCACAAGGTATTGGTAATATAGGTAAGGCCATTGAAGTAATGGCTTCCAACGAACAACTTGATGCCCATAAGAATGCAGTGACTGTACGTTTGCAAAGTCGTAAATTTGGTGTTGAGAGTATAACTTGCAACGCTATTCAGTCGTCTTTCAGCCTTGAGAAATTAGTGCGAAAAAATATCTGGAACTTAGCTCCATATTCTTGTGCTCGTGATGAATATAGTGGTGTTGAAGCTAGTGTATTTCTTGATGCCAATGAAAATCCATATAACGCTCCAATTAACAGATATCCTGATCCATTGCAAAAGGAATTAAAGCATGAGATAGCCAAAGTGAAGGGTGTGCGCGAAGACTGCATTTTTTGCGGTAATGGTAGTGATGAGGCTATTGATCTGCTATATCGTGTATTTTGCAATCCTGGTGTTGATAATGTAGTGGCTATCGACCCCAGTTATGGCATGTATAAAGTGTGTGCTGATGTGAACGATGTAGAATATCGCAAGGTTTCTTTAAACGAAGAATTTCAATTTGCTGCTAAAGATATGTTGGCTTTGGCAGACTACCATACAAAACTAATGTTTTTGTGCAGTCCTAACAACCCAACGGGTAATGACATGAATCATAAAGAAGTGGAAGCCCTATTACAGGCCTTTAGTGGCATTGTGGTGGTGGATGAGGCTTACTTTGACTTCTCTGATCAACCCTCGTTTACAAAGTGGCTAGATAAATATCCTAATCTTATTGTGCTGCAAACCCTTTCTAAAGCTTGGGGATGTGCAGCCATACGTTTGGGAATGGCTTTTGCTTCACAAGAGATTATAGGATTATTTAATAAGGTGAAATACCCCTATAATGTGAATATGCTGACGCAGCAACAAGCTCTTGAGGCTTTGCGTAATTTTCAGCAAACAAAAGAGTGGGTGACAATATTGAAGGAAGAACGCACACGACTCATGCGACTTTTTGCTCTGTTGCCGCTTACCGAGAAAGTATTCCCATCAGATGCCAATTTCTTCCTTGCTCGCGTGACGGATGCTAATGCTATTTACCGCTATTTAGTGACTGAAGGCATTATTGTAAGAAATAGACACACAGTTACGTTGTGTAATAATTGTTTGAGAATAACGATTGGAACTCCTGAAGAGAATAATACACTGATAAAAGCGCTGAAAGCGTATGGAGAAGGGCGTACAGTGTAGAAAGTAAGGGGCATTGATTAGGAATATAAAAAGTGATAGGAGGAATTATGAAAGTTTTATTTATAGATAGGGATGGCACGTTGGTTATAGAACCTCCCATTGATTATCAGCTGGATGCGTTTGAAAAGTTGAAATTCTATCCTAAGGTCATGAAGAATTTAGGATTTATTCGCAGTAAGCTTGACTTTCGTTTCGTGATGGTCACCAACCAAGATGGTTTGGGAACATCGTCTTTTCCTGCTGATTCATTCTGGCCTGTACACAACTTAGTAATGCAGACTCTAGAGGGCGAAGGTGTGACTTTTGATGAGGTATGTATTGATCCTTCTATGCCTGAAGACAATTCGCCCAATCGTAAACCTAGAACTGGCATGTTGCAACACTATATGAACAATGAACTTTATGATTTGTCCAATAGTTTTGTTATAGGCGACCGGCCAACTGACGTTGAGTTGGCCAAAAATCTGGGTTGTAAAGCCATTTTGTTGCAACCTGATATGAGCTCTTTAGAAGGGCGAGATGATTTGAAGAATTGTTGTGTAATGGCTTCCAATGACTGGGATCGTGTAGCTGAGTTCTTATTTGCTGGCGAGCGAAAGGCACAAGTAAGGCGCACCACTCGCGAGACTGATATTGAAGTGGCCTTGAACCTTGATGGCAATGGCGTTTGTGACATTACTACAGGCTTGGGGTTCTTTGATCATATGCTGGAACAAATAGGCAAACATGGAGGGCTTGATTTAGTCATCCATGTGAAAGGTGATTTAGAGGTAGATGAACACCATACTATTGAAGATACAGCATTGGCTTTGGGTGAATGTTTATATAAGGCTTTAGGCAATAAGCGAGGTATTGAGCGCTATGGTTATAGCTTACCTATGGATGATTGCCTTTGTCAAGTGTGCTTAGATTTCGGAGGTCGCCCCTGGTTAGTATGGGATGCCGATTTTAAGCGTGAGAAAATAGGAGAGATGCCAACAGAGATGTTTTTACATTTCTTTAAGTCACTTAGCGATGCAGCTAAAATGAATTTAAATATCAAAGCTGAAGGGCAAAACGAACACCATAAAATTGAAGGTATTTTTAAGGCATTGGCTCGTGCCATCAAAATGGCTGTAAAAAGAGACATTTACCATTATGAACTTCCTTCTTCTAAAGGAACACTCTAATTAATGGTATAAGTGTAGAGCGATTAATGTCAATAATCAATTTTTAGTTTTGCTAAGCCTCCTTCGCTGGTCTCTTTATAAAGAGATGGTAGGTCGTGACCTGTTTTATTCATTACATCAACTACATGGTCGAAGGATACACGATGGTGTCCATCGGTGAAAGTGGCAAAGATATTGGCATCTAAGGCACGGGCAGCTGCGTATGCATTGCGCTCAATGCATGGAATCTGAACGAGGCCACATACTGGATCGCATGTCATACCTAGATGATGTTCTAATCCCATTTCGGCAGCATATTCAATTTGTGAAGGACTACCTCCAAACAATTGACAAGCAGCAGCAGAAGCCATAGCACATGCTACACCTACTTCACCTTGGCAACCCACATCGGCTCCTGAAATAGATGCATTTTCCTTTACGATATTTCCAATCAGTCCAGCTGTAGCCAAGGCCCTAAGAATGCGGGTGTCGCTGAAATCATGCGTTAGGTGAAGAGAGTAGAGTACAGCAGGCAATACGCCACAACTACCACATGTTGGGGCTGTTACTATTCTACCACCTGACGCATTCTCTTCACTTACAGCCAAAGCATAAGCAAATACCATACCTCTGGATCTAAGAGTGCCTTGATAACCATTTGCTCTTAGGTAATAAGTTATAGCTTTACGTCTTAGGTTCAGTGGGCCTGGCAAGACACCCTCTGCTTCAAGTCCTCTAGCTATGGAGTCCTTCATTACTGTCCACACGTCTTGCAGATAGTTCCAGATGTCATTATCTTCGTATTTTGCTACATATTCCCAATAACTACGGCCGGTTCGATCACACCATTGTTGGATATCTGTTAAATTGGTAATGGGATAAATGTCGCCTGTATTGTGCATCCCTGCAGGTCCTTTTTCTGTTTCCAAGGCTCCACCGCCTACACTATACACCGTCCAGTCTTCAATAACGTGTTCGTCTTTATCTATAGCCTTGAAGTTCATTCCATTGGGATGGAAAGGTAAGAAAACCTTGGGCTCCCATACAATTTGTACAGGAGCCACAGATTCCAGTTCTTCACAGATGGCTACGTCAGTTAAGTGGCCTTTGCCAGTAGCTGCCAAACTGCCATAGAGTGTTACTTTAAAACGGAAAGCATCAAGATGACGCTCTTTGAATAGGTGTGAAGCTAGTTTGGGACCCATTGTATGACTACTAGATGGTCCCACACCGATTCTGTAAATTTCTTTGATACTTTTCATTTTAAAGTTCCTCCATCTTATAGTGGCATATACCCAGCAATCAATGTTAATTAAGAATTGTCATTTCATCAATCAATCTTTGTGCACCACCCAATTTGTCGATTACGAACAGCACATATCGAATATCTACTGCAATGCAACGTTGCAGGTTGTTGTCGAAATTAATGTCACCACTTAAAGACTCCCAGTTGCCGTCGAATGCAATGCCTATTAGTTCTCCTGCATTGTTCATAACGGGGCTGCCTGAGTTGCCACCAGT
>JAIKZS010000101.1 GCA_024682035.1 Bacteroidaceae bacterium | reverse complement strand
TCAATCTGTTCCCGATTGAATGACTTGATCACACTGATGCTCTCGATGATATTCAGGATGCCCTGGCTCACGGCTTGGTGACTACTGAAGATGCTTCTTCGACCACCTTTCATGCGCTTGGCCTGACGGTAGGTGATGTAGAAATAGACTGGCACGATGCACAAGGCTACCAAACCCACGTAGAAGTTAGCGGCAAACATCAGACCTAAAGCTAGTACAGCACTGGTAAACAGGGGGAGTATGTCGATAAAGAAATTGTTCACTGTGTTACTCAGACTCATCACTCCTCGGTCGATGCGCGATTGCAACTTACCCGTGTCATTGTCCTCTGCCGAGAAGAAAGCCATGCGGAAAGTCAAGATCTTGTCAATCACCTTGAGCGAAAGGTCACGACTTACATAGATACGCAATTTTTGTCCGAAGTAGCGTTGGAAAAAAGTAATGAATGCAGATAATACCTCCTTGCCCAATAGCACTATACAGATGATAATCAATATCTCAGCTGCCTTGCTCCATTCAAATGACGCATTCTGGATCAACGCGTTGATGGCATCCACCGTCTTGTCCAACACCACGGCATTCACCTGTGCCATTAGTGAACCGATGAAGGTAAGTGTCACTGTAGCAAAAATCAAAAGTCGGTAGGGCTTCACAAAAGGCCAAAGGTTCTTCAGGAGTCCGAATATGTTCATTTTTTCTGTGTTCATTGCACCAAATCTTACTAGTTGATAGTGCAAAAATAGAAAATAGTAACGAAAAATCTTCAAGTATCCTCCTAAATAATAGCAGTTGAAGGAGTTAAATTTCATTCGTTTTATCTATTTTTGTGCATTGATGAAAAATTGAAAGGATTTTTATGAACAAAGTAAGGATTACGGCCATGCGTCAAACCATCTATACCGACCTGATGGCGAAATATGAGAATCCGATCTTGCACGCTTGTGATGTCCAGGAGGGCCAACAATGGATATCGGTGGACGGGACTTGTCCTGAGGGCATGTGTCCATCGGCATGGGAGTCGATGCAACCTTTTGTGGCGTCACTGGCCAAAGGTGAAGGCAATTTCTTCGACGGATGGATGAAGAATCCCTTGAGTGCCATGATCAGTTGCAACGACGGTTTCCGTCCGTTCAGTTTCTACCTCGAAGTCATCGAGTAACTCACGGATTTTGGTAAACTATTGGCGTCTTGTCTGGGGGATTGTCTCTATATGTCAGGCATTTTTTTGCTAATCTTTCATCACTTTTGTAAGAAATCTATATTTATTATTATATTTGCACCTGTTAGCGTGCATTGTTGCACCAGCAAAATATTGAACAACCATGAACAGAAGGTCATTTATTAAGGGTACATCGTTGCTCGGACTCGGAACGATGATCCAGATGGGTTGCAAGGGTGGAGCTCAAACTGAGCCCGTCAAGAACCATAAACATTTTGGTTTGCAGGTTTTTGGCGTTTGCATCGAATTGGCCAAAGACATCCCCGGTGGTTTCAAACGCCTAAAGGAGATGGGCTATGATACGCTCGAACTGGCAGGCTATAACAATGGAAACATTGCTTTGTTCCACGATCCTATTTCGTTGGTAGATTATCGGAAGATGGCGCAAGATGCCGGACTGGAGGTTACGAGTTCGCATGTGCGTACTCCGCAACAGGTTTATACACCCGATAACCGACAAGAGGTACTGGATTTCTGGAAGGAGACGGTGGAACGCCATGCCTTGATGGGCATCACTTATTTGGTACAAGCGGGCATTCCTACATGCCGGAGTATTGAGGATGTGCAACTGGTATGTGACATTTGCAACGAGGCAGGTCGTATTGCCCAAGATGCTGGCATGTTGTTCACCTTCCACAACGAGGTGAATGTGGCCATGCGCGTCATGCCGGGTGGTCAGGAAGCGATGTATTCATTGACGGGCAGGTATGAGAAAGGGGCTCGACAAATTTTCGACTTGCTTTTGGAACAGACTGACCCTGGCTTGGTGAAGTTTGAGTTGGATGGCTTTGCCGCTATTTTAGGAGGGAACGACCCTGTGCAATACTTGCAACAGTACCCCGATCGGTTCTGTTTGATGCATGTAAAAGACCGTGAGGCGTTGGGCGCTTCGGGTATGATCAACAATGAGAACATCTTCCGTCAGTTTCATGCCAACGGCATGAAGGATTTCTTCGTAGAGGACGAAAATTTCCGGAGTGGTCATCAGTTTGAAAGGGTGGCTGAGAGTGCTAAATATTTACAAGAAGCAGATTTCGTTTAATCAAATGAAATTGATATACAACCAAACCCCGAAGTTAAAGCTCCGGGGTTTATTATGATGTGGTGAAAATACTAAATGTAGTTTTGTAAAGTGGCGATAGACTTAAGCGAAGATGGATATGACTAATGCCACCAAAAAACCGGTGGTGCCGACCAGCGTCTCCATCACAGTCCATGTCTTGAGGGTGGTAGGTTCGTCCATGCCTACCAATGACTTCACCAGCCAGAAACCAGAATCGTTGAAATGCGAACAGACAGTGGAACCACCTGCAATGGCAGCTGTGGTGCAAGCCAAGTAGATGGGCGACAAACTGCTTACTTCGGGCATAGCGGCAATGATGCCAGCTGCCAT
>JAIKZS010000085.1 GCA_024682035.1 Bacteroidaceae bacterium | reverse complement strand
CAAAATGGCATTCTTTGGCAACGCACATTCTTCGAATGGTTAGACAAGTGGTTGAAATAATCATTAGCATGTAATATGTTGCTTTTAGACTGCAAATATATTGCATAAAAAAGCTACTCCCCCCGAACACATTTTTATGTTCGGGGGGAGTTTTATAAATAAAAAATTCTGATTACTCAAAAAGCAAAATAATGCTTTGCGTTATAATAGCAAATATCTTCAATCATTTGTGCTATACGTGGCATTTCTTCTGCAGGAAGCTCTCCATTCTCTACGTCCTGTCCGACCAAATTACATAATATTCTACGGAAATATTCATGTCGAGGATAAGAAAGGAATGAACGACTGTCTGTGAGCATACCTACAAATCGGCTAAGTAAACCATGAAGAGAAAGTGTGTTGAGCTGATGTTCTATCCCATCTTTTTGGTCAAGGAACCACCAACCACTACCCCACTGCATCTTTCCTGGCACAGAGCCATCTTGGAAATTACCTATCATGGTAGCTACCATATCGTTGGCATTTGGATTGAGATTATAAACAATGGTTTTTGGTAAGCACCCTTCACTATTTAGATAGTCAAAGTATTGAGCCATTGTCTTGGCTGTAGTAAATTCACCCATTGAGTCGTAACCTGCATCAGGACCCAGTAGTTGAAACATCTTGCTATTATTATTACGCTGAGGACCATAGTGGAACTGTTGCACCCATTTGGTGTCAGCATCAAGTTCAGCAAAATAAATCAGTAGAGCTGTTCGGAACTGAAGAATCTCTATCTGTGTAGGTTCTGTTCCTGCCATCACTTTAACAAAAATTGCTTGCAATTGATCTTCAGTAGCTGGCTCGAAATAAAAACAATCTATGCCATGATCAGAAAGGCGACAGCCATGCTGTGCAAAATAAAGGTGGCGCAAATAAAGTGCTTCCAGTAAATCACTATAGTTATAAATGTCAACACCACTTGATTCCCCAAGGAGTTCAATATACTCTCGATAAGTTTTAGGGTTATCAATAGCCATTGCCTTATCAGGGCGCCATGTAGGTAATACCTTGATGCCAAATTCACTACCCTGAATCTTTTCGTGAAACTCTAAGGTGTCCACGGGGTCGTCCGTCGTACAAACTGTTTCGACGTTATAACGCTTCATTAGTCCACGCGCAGAGAATTCTGGTTGTTGTAGTTTCTCATTACATTCATCAAAAATTACGCGAGCTGTAGAAGGATTAAGTAGCTTATTGATGCCAAAAGCAGTACGAAGTTCAAGATGTGTCCAATGATAGAGAGGATTACGAAATGTATAAGGAATTGTTTCTGCCCATTTCTCAAATTTTTCCCAATCAGATGCCCCTCCTGTAATGAAATACTCATCTACGCCATTAGCTCGCAAAGCACGCCACTTATAGTGGTCACCACCTAACCATAGTTCTGTAATGGATCGAAAGCGATGATCTTCTGCAATTTCCTTAGGATTGAGATGGCAATGGTAATCAATGATAGGTAGGTTCTTAGCATGCTCATGGTAGAGCTGTTGTGCAGTCTTGCTTTGTAGCAAGAAATCTTTATCCATAAAATCTTTCATAGTCATTCTTTTACTTTATTATGCCTGGAGAAAATTCATTACTTCTTTACACTTGTTAGTGATATACTGCCAATCGTGAGCTGCCACTTTGTCTTTTGGGAAAAGTTTAGAGCCCATACCCACACAATATACACCAGCCTTAAACCAAGCAGATAGATTCTCTTCGGAAGGTTCAACCCCACCCGTTACCATAATCTTACTCCATGGCATGGGGGCTAACAATCCCTTTACAAACTTTGGCCCTAGGACATCGCCAGGAAAGACTTTAATAAGGTCGCAACCTGCTTCTTGCGCAAATCCTACCTCGCTAACGCTACCACAACCTGGCGTGTAGGGAACCTGTCTGCGATTGCAAACTTTAGAGACGTCAGGGTTAAATAGAGGTCCCACAACAAAATCGGCTCCTTGTTGTATATAAAGCGAAGCTGTTGGTGCATCTACAACAGACCCTACTCCCAAAGCAAGCTCTGGGCATGCAGTATTGACGTATTTACGTACTTCTGCATACACTTCATGGGCAAAATCGCCACGATTAGTAAACTCAAAGGCACGAACCCCACCGTCATAACATGCCTTTACAACTTGTTTGGCAATTTCTGCATCTTGATGGTAGAATACCGGTACCATTTTAGTAACACCCATTTTTTGCAATACTGCTATTTTATCAAACTTACTCATCTTATCTATCTATTAATCATCATTTAAAATAATTATTGCATCATACTAGCAATGCCTTTCTCCAATCCACGGATCTCTGCCAAACCTCGTAAACGACCAATTAAAGAGTATCCTGGATTAGTGTGTTTATGCAAATCATCAGCCATCTGATGCCCGTGATCTGGACGTATAGCAATACTTTCTCCTCTACGCTGTTGTACCTCGAGCAAAGCTTTCACTACTCCAACCATATCCACATCACCTTCAAGGTGATTAGCTTCATAAAAATTACCCTCTGCGTCACGCTGGGTGCTACGAAGATGTACAAAGTGAATGCGGTCACCAAAGCGGTACATCATATCTACCAAATCATTTTTTTCGCTAACGCCTAACGAACCACAACACAGACACAATCCATTAGCTTGTGATGGAACAGCATCAATAAGGGCCTGAAAATCTGCAGCACAACTCATTATACGAGGTAATCCAAGAATAGAACAGGGCGGGTCGTCGGGGTGTATCACAAGCCTAACGCCTGCCTCTTCGGCAACAGGTGTTATTTCTTGTAAGAAATAAATGAGGTTATTACGAAGATTATCTGGAGTAATACCCTTATAACGATCAAGCTCTTGTTGGAACTGTTCCAACGTAAAACTTTCTTCTGAGCCGGGTAGACCAGCAATCATGTTCCTTACTAAAGAATGTTTTTCCTCTTCACTCATTTTATCAAAACGAGCTTTAGCCTTTGCTTTTTCATCTTCACTATATGCTTTTTCTGCACCTGGACGTTTTAATAAATAAAGGTCAAAAGCAATATAAGCAGAACGTTCAAAGCGTAAAGCACGACTACCATCGGGCATCTCATACGCTAAGTCAGTGCGTGTCCAATCAAGTACCGGCATAAAATTGTAGGTTACTACTTTAACATCACACTTGCCCAAATTACGGAGACTCTCTTTATAATTATCTATATAACGTTGAAAATTACCAGTCTGTGTCTTAATATGTTCATGCACGGGTACACTCTCAACCACAGACCATGTTAATCCCACAGCTTCAATAGCCTGTTTACGCTTTAGTATTTCCCCTATTGTCCATATTTCCCCATTAGGGATGTGGTGCAATGCAGTTACAACACCAGTCGCGCCAGCTTGTTTAATATCTAAAAGGCTCACTGGGTCCTGGGGGCCATACCAACGAAATGTTTGTTCACTAAGTATCATAATATAAAAATTATATGGTAAAGACATTAAATCCGCCATCAACAATAGCGACTGTACCTGTTACAAACTGTGATGCATCACTGATAAGATAGTGTATAGTACCACAAAGTTCTTCTGGCTTTCCCATACGCCCCATCGGAGTCTGGTGGATAATATCTTGTCCTCTTTGTGTCCAACTTCCATCAGGGTTTGTGAGCAAAGTGCGGTTTTGTTCAGTTAGGAAGAACCCTGGTGCAATAGCATTAACACGAATAGCAGTACTAAATTTCTTAGCTACTTCAGTCGCCATAAAAGCAGTAAAATTACTTACACCTGCTTTAGCAACGCCATAACCGGCAACTCGAGTCAAAGGGCGAAAGGCTGACATAGAAGAAAAATTAACAATAGAGCCTTTGCCTTGCTTAGCCATCTGTTGAAGAAATATTTGCGTAGGGAGCACTGTGCCTGTCAAGTTAAGATCAAGAACCTTTTGAAAATCTGCTATTTGTAAGTCAAAGAAGGTACTGCCAGGACCTATTGTTGCACCTGGCATATTGCCACCTGCAGCATTGAGCAAAGCATCTACTTTACCGTATGCTTTTATAATGTCAGCTAAGTTTTTCTCCAACACTTCACTTTTCATAACATCAGTTGTGAGGAACATCGCTTCACCTCCATTTTTACAAATATCCTCCACAATTGCATTGCCGACTTCAGCTTTCCTGCCCATTATTACTACTTTTGCTCCTTGTTGGGCAAGGTAGGTGGATATAGCACGGCCTAAAACTCCGGTACCACCAGTGATTACTACCACTCTGTCTTTTATGTCAAATAAATTCATAATATTATATCTGTTTATTTAACTGTCCATTCTGCAGAATCATTTCCATGTGCAGTGCGAACTTCTATATTATTCAATCCACTGTTTAACTTAATATTTTCCCATATTACAGTAGCATATGCGTCAGTTTTCTGTGTTCCCACTAACTTTCCGTTCAAATACAATCGAGCATTAGGCGCAGTAGTAAAAACTATGATATCAGTAACATCTTCTGTTCTGTCAGTATAACGCTTAGAACATATATGTACTGTCTTGTCATTTTTATTCCAATTTGCTTTAAATAGGTAAAAAGCATCTTTACGTGTTTTACGATCGTGCGTTACTAATCCTTTGTCGTTAATGTTATTGGTATCACCTTCTGTACGCATAGAAGAGGCAAAATCAAACATATTCCAAACATATGACCCCCATATATAATCACGCTCCTCAATCATCTTTAAATGCGCCATATGTGATAGGGTTTGTTTTTCTTCTGGATGGAACTTGCCACGTGGATTGTTCTGTTCCTTATTGTCAGGATCAAACTTACTCACATGGTGATTAATGCTGGCTCCTGCACCATATTCACTAATGCTAATCTTTGCATTTGGATAAGTCTTATGCCAATTGTCAAAGAAAGGACCGAATTCTGCAAATTTGCCTTCATACCAACCAAAATACTTGTTCCACCCCATTGTATCTGAAATGAAATTGAAATCTCCTTCAAAACAGGTTGCAGATGTTGTCAAACGAACAGGGTCGAGTTCATGGGCAATGTCATTAAGTTCGGCTGCAATTGCATTATGTCCCCCAGCTACCTCATTAAAAAGCCCCCAGAACATGATGCTTGGATGGTTGTAATTCTGAATTATCATCTCTTTTAGCTGAAAGCGTAAATTATCATCAAACCCTTTATACTTTACGTATGTACTGACAAATGGAATCTCTTCCCATACTACAAGACCACGGCGGTCAGCTTCTTCAAACATAAAATGTGCTTGAGGATAATGTGCAAGTCGAAGAGCATTTACACCCATTTCTTGAATGATATTAAGGTCAGCTAGGTGATTTTCTTTGGTCAATGCAGAGGCAAGGCCTGCCCAATCTTGATGGCGTGACACACCACGCAATTTAAGGTGTTTGCCATTAAGGAAAAAGCCTTTGTTCTCATCTACATAGAAATTTCGGAAACCAAATTGATCTTCCACTTTATCAATTTCTTTTCCATTTTTTAATAAGACAGCCACTATTTTATACAAATATGGATCTGCTATACCATCCCACAAATGTGGATTGTCCAAGCCCAAGTTAATAACAGCTTTATCATTATTAATGATATTGGTTTTTTTTGTTGCTACTTCATTTCCTGCGGCATCGATCATCTTAAATTCCACTTCACAATCTTTGTAATCTGACAATGTAGTAAGATGTATTTCTGCGCTCACCTCTGCATGATTATCCACCAGCAACTTTTGAGTTACTAACATACCATCAGAGCCAAAGTAAAGAGGAGAAATGGCAACATCATCTGTTATGATTAGCCATGCATCACGATATAGGCCACCATATATATTAAAGTCACCACTTTGTGTAGCTACATCATAACGGTGGGAATTATCACATGTAACAAGCAAATAGTTTTTTCTTCCATAATCCAAATAATCTGTCAGTTCATAAGTAAACGCATTATATGCACCTTTATGCTCACCAACCTGAACCCAATTAACCTGCACATTAGCTACTGCACCAGCTCCTTCAAATTTAACGAACACTCGTTTACCTTTCCAGCTTTCAGGAACATCAATCTCTTTCATGTAAGAACCTTCACCCCGATAATAACCACTATCGTTCAAGAAATCTTCTCCATTGAAAGTGTGAGGCAAATTAACTGTCTTTTCGCCTTTAGGTACCATGATGTTAGGATAAACTCCCCATATTCCAAAAGTGCCCTTTTTAAACTGCCACCCTGTATTAAGAGAAGATACTTCTCTAGCACTGCTCAATGACCATTGACCATTAATCATCAACATGGTCAATAAGACAAATAAAAGTCTAAAATTTTTCATAGTATAAAATATTATTAATCATCTTTGAACTCGACCTGAAGCATCGCCGCCGGCTAATGCTTCAACTTCAGCCACACTCACCATGTTAACATCACCAGGAATGGTGTGTTTCAAAGCAGAAGCAGCTACAGCAAACTCAAGTGCTTCTCCTTGTGTGGGTTTAGTTAATAAACCGTGAATTAAACCACCAGAGAATGAATCTCCGCCACCCACGCGATCTATGATTGGATTAATATCATAGCGTTTTGACTCATAAAATTCATTCCCATCATATATCATAGCTTTCCAGCCATTATGGGTAGCAGAGAACGACTCTCTTAATGTAGATGCCACATATTTAAAGCCAAATTCTTTAGCCATAGCCTCAAAAATACCTTTATAACCTGCTGCATCTGTTTTTCCTCCCGTTACATCTGCTTGTGGCTTAAAGCCTAAGCAAAGTTCTGCGTCTTCTTCATTTCCAATACATACATCAACATATTGCATCAGTGGTTTCATTACACTTTGTGCCTTTTCTTTGGTCCAAAGTTTTTTACGGAAATTTAAGTCGCAAGATACTGTCACGCCATTGCGTTTAGCTGCTTCGCACGCCAATTTTAAAAGAAGTGCTGCCTTGTCACTAATTGCAGGGGTAATACCTGACCAATGAAACCAGTCGGCACCTCGCATTATAAAATCAAAATCAAAATCAGCTGGCTCGGCTTCTGCTATAGCAGAATGAGCACGATCATAAATTACTTTACTGGGTCGCATAGAAGCACCTGTTTCTAAATAATAAATGCCTACTCTTTCACCACCACGTGCAATATAATCAGTCTTCACACCAAACTTGCGCAGCGAATTAACAGCAGCCTGCCCTATCTCATGTTTTGGTAGTTTAGTTACAAAATAAGCA
Organism: Bacteroidaceae bacterium; assembly: GCA_024682035.1. Lineage (GTDB taxonomy): Bacteria > Bacteroidota > Bacteroidia > Bacteroidales > Bacteroidaceae > Bacteroides. Next base: position 15,351 of record JAIKZS010000085.1, on the reverse strand, counting down.
TCGTGCCCATAATTAGCACAGCTCACAGCTACGTTGGCTTCACCACCTCCATAAACCACGTCAAACTGATCACTCTGCACAAATCTAGTGTTACCAGGTGTTGAAAGCCTAAGCATAATCTCACCCATTGTTACAATTTTCTTTCCCATAAAAACAAGCATTTAATTATATTTGGCAAAGTTAAAAAAAAAAGGCGGTTACACAACAGTGTCACCGCCTTTTTTATAGATCGGGAAATCTTATTCTTTTCTTATTCATTAGTAATCAATACTTTTTCATCAGAAAAAGCTGTTGTAATCTGACCTTTTAACGTACAAGACTTGCCAGTTGTAACTTTACTATTCTTGAGTTGATTCCACACATTTTCATCAGAAAGACAATAGTTGTGTACCTCAATGGTCAGACCATCACCAAAGGCTTTCTTCAAACCATCAATAAAATTCTTCTCGATTCCAGAAATATTAATAGTAACGCCATTAGCATCATGAGTAATCTCATGGCTTACTTTATACTCCTTATAGTAATAATCGTAAACTCTAATATCAAAGTCATCTTGCTCAATTATATTATCGTATTCCAATGGTAAATTAATGGAAAGAGACTCAATATCGGCTCTGATATGAGCAGAAACCTTAATTTCATTCCAATCTTTATGCTCCTGTTGATGGATGTCAACCTCAACTTCTTCAGGAATTGAAGAAACATCAACGGAATGATTTACAACTTCTGACTCTGTCAGTACGCCATCTACATGCCATCCATACTGCATACCCACTTCCTTGACTACATACCAAAGTACATGAGATGAAAGGTATTCCTCACCCTTTGCCAAAATTGCATCAATTTTAGCAACCTCGTCAGTTTTACCATCTTTTTCATAGACGGCCCTATCATCATTTAATATATCGCTTATGGCTGGAGCTTCATTTATTGCCAAGTATGTTTCCAAACCTTCCTGGTCGTACACATAACGGAAAAGTCCAATATTGTATCCTGTCTTCTTGTCTCTCTGATAATAATCTAAGTCACGGTCATTATAACGATCGTAATTGAATGCAGTATATACCTTTCCTAAATTATTACCGCCAGAAGACCTTCCATAATATAAAGCAGAACTCTTATCAGAATAATCAGGAACTTTGCCATCTCTACGAATATAGAAACGTGCAGTTTCCGTACCATCATCATAAGCATGAGGGAACTGATAAGAAGCACGAGTTGTTGCGCCTTCATACATTACATGAGCCCCTTGAACAAAAACTTCTGTTGATGGTTTAGAAGTGGAAACTTCCGTTACTTCACTAGGGTTAAGTGGTGAAATTGATTTTACTAAGCCTGAATCTTCGGTACAAGCTGTTAACAAAGTAACAGCAAAAACATTCAATAAAATAAGTGATTTTTTCATGATCTTTTGGAATAATCTTTAACTTTATTATATTCTCAATATTCTGGTGCAAAAGTATGTAATCTTAATCACATAGCCATGATATTTAACATTTTTTATTAGTCTTGGGGCAAAACACAGATGTTACATCACATTTTAAAAAAAAATGTGCATAAAAAAAGAAATGTTTTTTATATTTGCACTATCAAAAAAACAGAGCATGAATAAGTATTTTTTTAGTCTATTATTAACCTTCATTTGTACAGGAGTGCTTGCACAGAAACCTTTAATAGGTATTAGCACAGGATATAGTGCGAGTGAAAACACAGCATCAGTGCGTTACACCTATGTTGATGCAGTAATTAAAGCTGGAGGAATACCCGTATTACTTCCGTTGGTAAGAGACTCGTTGGCTGCAGTAGAAGTAATTGAAAGAGTAGATGCTCTCATTTTGTCGGGTGGAGAGGACGTATATCCATTTTTATATGGAGAAGAACCTGCTGGAGCATTAGGAGGAGTTAATTATGTTCGTGACCGCAGTGACATGTGGCTCTTACATTCTGCTGTTAATTTAGGTAAAGCCGTATTGGGTATCTGCCGTGGAGAACAGCTTATCAATGTTACTTTTGGAGGCACTCTCTATCAAGACATACCATCGCAATATCCCAATAGACCAACAGTGCAACATGGCCAACGTTCCAGTGGGACCTTGCCTATACATCATGTAAACGTAGTGAAGGAATCGCATCTTTATGAAATTATGCAGCAAGAGTTACTGGCTGTTAATTCATTTCATCATCAAGCGGTTAAAGATGTGGCACCAGATTTTAAAATAGTAGCTACAGCCCCAGATGGTGTTGTGGAAGCAATTGAAGGATTTCCTAAATATAACATATTGGCTGTTCAGTGGCATCCGGAATACTTTGCTCAGCAAGGTGATAAACAATGGATTAATTTGTTTGAAGATTTGGTGCAACGAGCCGCCAATACGGTTGCAATTAAAAAGCCAAATATCAAACAGCCCAAAATTAGATAATTACTATTTCAAATAGTCAAAAGTATAATTAAACTATAAGTTAATGAGAAGATCGATAACACTACTGATTATCTGCTTATTATTTATTTTTGTAAAAGCCCAAGAAACTTATACGATTATTGTTTCTTGCGATGGGTTTCGGTGGGATTTTCCTATTATATACGACGCGCCTACAATGGATAAGTTGGCGAGAGAAGGTGTTCAATCAGACATGCAACCCTGTTACCCCGCATCAACATTCCCCAACCATTATGCAATGGCAACCGGACTTTATCCGGATCATCACGGCATAGTCAATAATCAGTTTTGGGATCCAGATCTTCAACTGACATATGCTACAGGTAATCCTGTGACAGGCAATGACCCCAGGTTCTTTTTGGGTGAACCCATTTGGCAGACTGCGGAACGACAGGGCGTAAAAACAGCAACCATCTACTGGGTGGGTAGTGATTTAAAAGATGAAAATAGACATGCTACTTATTGGTATGATTATGCAAAGAAACCGTTGATATCTTATGATGAGCGTGTACAAAAAGCATTAGAGTATTTGCAACTACCAGAGAAAGAACGTCCTCATTTTATTATGGTTTATTTCGACGAGCCAGATTACACAGAACATACATATGGCCCAAATAGCGATGAAACTCGAAAGGCTGTTAAGAAGGCAGACACTGCAGTTGGAAAGCTATATGAGGGTTTAATGAAATTACCAATTGCTGACAAAATTAATTTTATTGTTGTGTCTGATCACGGAATGGTATCTGAACATCCAAGCAGAGTGATTAATCCTCACGATTATCTAAAAAAAGAATGGTATGACAAAATTTATATAGGTATTCCCACCTCAATTTTCACCAAACCAGCATATAGTGAAGTGGTTTACAACACTCTAAAAGAAGTGCCCCACCTCACTGTTTGGAAGAAAGATGAAATTCCAGCTTATTTACATTATGGTACTAGTAAACGATTGGGCGACATTATAGTCGCTCCTGAAATAGGCTGGGAATTTAGAGATACCCCCAGGGGTGGTTTTGGGGCACATGGATATGATCCTACAGACCCATATATGCAAGCTATTTTCCGAGCAACAGGTCCTGCCTTTAAGCAAGGTTACATTGCTCGTCAATTTGAGAATGTTGATATATATCCCCTAATTTGTCATTTGTTGGGTATTCAACCCGCAGAATGTGATGGAAAATTAGAAAGAATTCAACATATATTGAAATAATTTATTAACCTATTTTTTTAGTATTATGGCAAATAGAAGAGAATTTTTAAAGGGAGCATCGCTACTTACATTGGGTGCTTTGTTCAGTAACTGTGCTAAAGCAGAAGCTGCTCCTAAAGGTGGTGGCCCATTGGGTTTGCAAATTTATTCCCTGGGTCCTGAACTGTCAGCTAATGGTGTGGCAGAAGGTTTAAAACGTATTAAAGAAAGCGGCTATAGCTATATCGAACTGGCTGGTTATCGTGATGGTAAAATTGGCCAAGTAGAAATGGCTGATTTTAAAAAGATGGCTGATGATGCTGGCGTTCAGATTGTAAGCTCACATCTTAATCCACCTACCCGTGACTATTCAAAGGACAACTTTGAAGAAATCAAGGATTTCTGGAAGAAAGCTACAGAAGACCACAAAGTAATGGGTTTGCAGTACATGGTGCAACCAGGTTTGCCTAACTGCAAGAGTGAAGAAGATGCCAAATTTGTAGGCGAAGTGTTTAATGCAGCTGGTGAGATAACCAAAGAGGCTGGCATACAGTTTGGCTATCATAACCACAATTATGAGTTCAACCGCCTGATTCCTGGAGGTACAGAACCTATCAGTTTTGCTATTCGTGGTTTCCGCCCAGCAGAAGGACAGGCAATGCCTAAAACTGTAGAAGAAATTTTCATTGAAAGTACCGATCCAAGCAAAGTAATTTTCGAGCTCGATGTTTACTGGACTGTAATGGGTGGACAGGATCCTGTTGAATGGATTAACAAGTATGCTGACCGCATCCAGATGCTGCACATAAAGGATCGTTTGATTTTAGGTGACAGTGGTATGATGAATTTTGAAAAGATTTTTGATGCTTTCTACAGCCACAATCACAAGTACTTCTTTGTTGAAATAGAAGACACTCGTAGTGGCATTCAGTTCGATCGCGTTAAAGCAAGTGCAGACTTCCTGAATTCACGTGGTTTTGTGAAGAAATAAATTTCTGCATTTAATGAAATTCTAATGAAAGAGGGGGAGCTTTTTACAGTTCCCCCTCTTTCTTACATTATATGTTTATAACCCTAAAAGTTTTTTGATACGTATAGCATCTTCATCACCAGAAGAGACTTGTTTTTGCAGTTTCTCCAATATTTTATCTCCATCTTTTTCATTCTTTATTGCCTTTTTCAGCCAAGATTTTGCCTTCGACTCATCTGCTTCTACACCTTTGCCTTTTAAATAAGCCTTCCCTAAAGCAAACTGAGCATCGGCATTTTCCTGTTTAGCAGCTTTAACGAAGTATTCTACTGCCTTAACACGATCTTGCACAACTCCTTCGCCATTTTTATAGCTCTTACCAACCTGATACTGTGCTTTTGCATGGCCTTGAGCTGCTGATTTGCTATACCACTCAAAAGCTTTAGTATCACTTTCTTCTACTCCATACCCTTTATCATAGCAACGTCCCAAACGGTATTGTGCTTTGCGATGGCCTTTTTGTGCTGCAGCCAACAGTTTTTCTACAGCTTGTTCATACTTTTTGGCATCATACAAGGTTTTACCTTCTTCATAAAGTTTGTCGGCACTTTGGGCCCAGACTGTTGTGCCAATCAGCAGAATGAGCATTGCCATAATCATTTTTTTCATTACGTTCTTTTTAGTGTTCTGTGCAAAAGTAGGCCATTTATACATATATTTCCTACAATATTCAATGAACAGCCCAAAACATTCAGTGAAAGTTCTATTTATTACCACAACATTTAAAGATTAACATCTAAGATTTGCCTATTTTACTGAAGGAAACAAGTGATTGATAGAAAATAATTGAGAGCATACAGTCTAATTCATACTTTTGTACCATCATATTAATTAAACACATTAGACAATGAAAAAACTGTATTGCATATTAGCAGCTTCAATCATGGTAACATTTAGCTGCACTGAAGAGAATGACATTATAACGAATAATTCTACAACTTCATATTCATCCTCGAGTGACGAGAGTAACGACGATGAGAATGATGATGAAAATGAAACAGAAAACGATAATGGCAATGAGACCTACACAGAAGAAGTGGCATACACTCATTCTTCTGGGACAAATACAGTAAGCAACATTAACTTCACTTCAACAGAATCAGACGAGAATGCTGTAATGGTAAGTGGGGGAACGTTCACAATGAATGAATGTATGATCAACAAATCGGGAGGTGACACAAACGACAATGATGGCAGCAGTTTTTATGGTACTAATGCCGCAATTCTTTCCACAAATGATGGTGTGGTTAACATGAACGGAGGTACTATTAGCACTAATGCTAAAGGTGCTAATGGAGTTGTGGCATATATGGGAACCGTTAATATTAACGATGTTACCATTGAATGTGTTAAAAGTGTATCACGTGGTATTCATGCCACAGGTGGTGGTACCATAACAGCCAATAATCTTACTATCATTACCAATAGCGAAACTTCATCAACCATAGCAACCGACCGTGGTGGTGGCACAATTAAAGTAAATGGTGGCACCTATACTGCAAAAGGGTCGAAATCCTCTGTTATATATTCAACTGGGAACATTTCTGTAGATGGAATTACCGGTCTTTCCGAAAAAGGTCCAATTGCTACAGTAGAAGGAAATAATAACGTTATAATAGAAAATAGCGACATGACATCTAACGCTGAAGCTCGAGGAATATTACTCCATCAATCAAATTCGGGTGATGCTGATGGGACAACACCTATTTGCAATATAACCAAATCAACATTAACTGTTAATAACGCTAACGCTCCATTATGTTTTGTAACAAATGTAGCTGGCACATTAAAATTGACAGATGTTACGCTCAACTTAGCTAGTAATATACTGATGAGTGTAGAATACTACAAACGTGGCAATAACTCTACTGGCAATATTATACTTTTGACCAATCAAAACAGCTGGACATATACCGGTGACGTATATGCAGACGATGTAAACAATGCCACTGTAACTGTAGGTGAAAATGTGATTTGGAAGGGTGCCATCAACAAAGAGAATATAGCAAAAAGTGCCAGTGCCGTTATAAACGGCACATGGACACTTACTGCTGATTCATATGTTGACGAAATAAGCATCAGCTCGTCTGGAGTTATCAATTCCAATGGGTATAAACTTACTTACTCGAAAATTACGAACAACGGCACAATAAATTAATAATAGCTAATTATTTCCCAATCAAATAATTTCAATACCCTTTTGTTTACAGAGTTCCACACTCATTTCACGCAACTTATATTTCTGTACCTTTCCACTGCCAGTCAAAGGATATTCCTTAACAAAAAAGATATACTTTGGAACTTTATAGCGTGCAATTTTCCCACTACAAAAATCACGAATATCAAGTTCTGTCAACTGGCAGCCTGGATTCAGGATAATAAAAGCACCAACACTTTCACCATATTTTGTTGAAGGGACTCCCACTACCTGCACCATTTTAATTTCAGGCATACGCTGTAAATATGCCTCAATTTCGCTTGGATAAATATTTTCACCTCCGCGAATAATCATATCTTTAATTCGACCGGTTACGTGATAATTTCCATTTTCATCCTTAAAGCCAATGTCTCCACTATGCAACCAGCCATCCTTATCAATTAACTGAGCAGTAGCTTCTGGATCTTTATAATAGCCAATCATGTTGCTATAGCCACGGTTACAAAGTTCCCCTTCCTCTCCTATTGGACATTCATTCCCATCAGGATCAAGAACTTTAACTTCTGTATGTTCAAACTCCCGTCCAACAGTAGTACATCTCACTTCAAAAGGATCATCCCAGCGTGTTTGTGTCATACCAGGCGATGCTTCAGTCAAACCGTATTCACTAGTTACAATCATGTGCATCTTCTTTTCTACTTCCTTCATCAAAGGAACAGGGCAGAGAGAGCCAGCCATAATACCAGCATGAAGACTACTTAAATCAAAAAGATTAAACATAGGATGATTCAGTATATTAATATACATCGTTGGTACTCCGTATAGTGAAGTACAACGTTCTTTATGTATACTAGCCAACACCAATAAAGAGTCAAAGCGTTTCACAATCACCATCGTACAACCATGTGTCAAGCAATTCAAAACACCCAGTACTAATCCGAAACAATGGAACAAAGGTACGCAGATACATAATTTAGTTTCTTGCGAGAAATCAAGATGCACACCTGTAAAGAAACTATTGTTACATATACCATAATGAGAGAGTGTAGCCCCTTTAGGAAATCCGGTCGTACCACTTGTATATTGTATGTTGATTGCATCAAAGCAACTGCATGCATTTTTAGCCTGTTGATATGTTCCCTCTCCAATGGTCAAACCTAAAGTCATTAGTTCATTAATGGTGTACATACCTCTGTGTTGCTCTGTCCCCATATAAATAACATTCCGCATTGTAGGGAATCGTTCACTGTGTAATTGCCCTTTTTCTTGTGCCTTCAATTCAGGCAACATTTTGTACGTCATATCCATGAAGTTGTTATCTTTCTCATGTTCAATGATACACAACACCTCCATATCACTATTACGCACCATATCTTCAATTTCAAATTGCTTGAAATTTGTGTTTACCATAATAGAGATAGCCCCTATTTTGCTACAAGCAAAAAACATTGTATTCCAATCCGGTATATTGCTTGCCCATATACCAACATGTGTTCCTTTAACAACGCCAATGGATAACAAGCCCTTTGCAAGACGATCAACACGATCATTAAATTGCTTGTATGTCCAACGCATATCGCGATCTGAATAAACAATAAATTCTTTTTCAGGAGTGTTTTGAGCCCAGTATTCAAGCCATTGGCCAATAGTTTTCTCTGATAGTTGCCCCATAATATACAAATTTAAAACCAAAAACCTTTAAACATTGCACAAAACATAATTATTTGTGCAACAATTGTTTCTACTTAAATATAACGATGCAAATATACAACAATCTTGTATATTTAATAGCTTTTATTTGTGAAATGATGTTAAGACAAGAATTATAAGAAAACAATTAAGGTTGCTTATTTTTCGCAGAAAAAAAGAAAATAAAAAATTAAACGCTCAGCCAAACCAGGCATACATAGATAAGATTGACTATTCCTGCCAGCAACAAGCATTTATTATACTGTGCCCCTTTTGCCTGCAAAACATTATAATAAAGAATGGCAGCAGGAACTATTACTAAAGTTGCCCAATTTAATCCAAAAGCCAGCCATGCAAACAATGGCATAAGGATTACAACGATGCCCAACAATACAAGAGCCATCTGTTTACCCAATCGAACTGGTATCGTTCGTTTACCTACCAGTTTATCATCATTCATATCTCTAATGTTATTGATAGCTAGTACACACATGGAAATCAAGCCACAAACGGCACCTGCATAAATGGGTGTCAATTGATGCATGTCAAAAGACTGTCCCTCAGCTTCGTATTGAAGCCAAACAGTACCCCAAGAAGCAATAACACCATAATAAAGAAAGACAAAAATGTCAGCAATTCCTAGATATGAAAGAGAATAAGAGGTAGCGGTATAAAGCCATGCAAAGAAAAGAGCTGTTATGCCAATTATCATAATCACCCACCCACCAATGTAACAAAGAATGGCACCGAGAAGCAGCGCAATTATAAATGTAATATAGCAAGCAGTTTTCATGGCTTTTACCGTTACTGTTCCTTCTGCTAAAGCACGCTTGAAGCCCACCCTACCTTGTTTATCTGTACCTCGTTTAAAGTCATAATAGTCATTGATCAAATTACTCAAAATTTGCAATGAAAGAGCACATAATATAGTTAAAATAGCAGTTATATGCCCACATAAGCTCGATGACTTTATATAGGTATGAGCCACCATAAGTCCTACTAATACAGGACAAAGAGAAGCAAACAATGTCTGTGGGCGAATAATACGGAGCCAAAGGAAAAGCTGTTTCATACTTTTACTACATCTTTAGTGGCATTATAAATGGTAGTGATGCCAAAAGTTAGAGGTTTATATGTTACTTGACTAAAACCTATTGTTTTCAATATGTTACACATCTCTTTTCCCCAAACAAAGTTTTTCACACTGCGATTAAGATAGGAATATGCTGTTTTATCCTTACTAAAAAGGCGGCCGATTGTGGGTAGTATATGTGTAAAATACAAATCATAAAACCATGCAATAAGCTTATTCTTGGGATAAGAAAATTCTAATATCATGAGTTGGCCGCCAGGCTTTAACACTCTATGCATTTCTTTCAGTCCTAGGTTAAGATCAGAAAAGTTACGTACTCCATATGCACATGTCACCACATCGAAAGAGTTATCTTTGAAAGGCATTTCAAGTGCACTTTCGTTCATAAAAGAAATCTGGTTTTGCAAACCGCATTTTCTTACTTTCTCCTGACCAATGTGCATCATTTCAACAGACAAGTCAACACCTGTAATGATGAATGTTTTATGTTGCATATCAAGTTGACGTGCCAATTCTATGGCCAAGTCAGCCGTACCTATAGCAACATCCAAGCATTCTACATCTGATTGTAGATTCTTATTTATAAGAGACTTAACCGCTTTTTTTCGCCACCACCTATCAACATTAAGTGACAACAGGTGGTTTAAAAAGTCGTATTTCAGTGCTATTCTATCAAATAAAGCCCCTATGTTCTGCTTCTCATTCATCAATCTTACTTTTTTCGAATTAAATATTAGTTATAGTACCAAGACTGAATGCATGTAACTGATTCCCCATTACACCTTTCATTATTTTAAACACACCATCTCCAGTACAATGACTTGTATAAAACTGCGTTTCAGGGTAATTTGTCTTTAATTTATGTGCTAACGCTTTTATTTCTTCTTCCGTCTCTTGTCTGTCAAGTAAATGGAAACCTCCTACGACGGAATGCACTGGCCATGGGCAAGCTGCTAATATATTCTCCAGCCCATTATGAGCACAGCCCGTAAACAGCAAACCATCAACATACAATCCAAGTTCGTGTCTAAAATCATCAAGTATAAGTTGCCCATTTTCATTTTCCATATAGAGGTATTGGTTACCTTTTGGCATGGGATGTATATGGGGTATTTTAGCAATCGCATATATTTTTTCAGCCACTTCACAAGTATGAGTTACAACAAGCAATCTGTCTTTTGTCACCTCTCTCCAATCAGTCGTAATACTATGTAGGGCCAATCGCTTAGAATAAAACTTTCCAGTTATGGCTGTTTGAGAGACCACAACTTGAGCTTGCTGATTCATGCTTAAAAGATACTGCAATCCGCCCGCATGATCACTATGTCCGTGTGAAATGAAAACATAATTTACATCGGTAAGATTTAAGCCGAGCATACTTGCATTACGTAAGAACACATCACTGGCTCCTGTATCGAGCAAGATTTTGTATCTATCTGTTTCTAGCAAAATAGACAATCCATGCTCAGTTATAAGATGTTCATCACAGCTCCTATTATCCGATAATACTGTCCACTTCATAATTTTCCTTCATCAAAAATTTCCTTTTTTCTCGTCCACCCATCTTTTTCTTAATAACCATGCAGCCATCTTTGGCCTACGATCTTGGGTAAACACCCCCTTGAGATTCATGCCACCAACACGCATTAATGCCTGACCTGTACGGAAATCTGCAAAAGCCCATACCATCATGCCCTTCACGAAAGGTTTGGTATTGGCAATATCTAAATAAGCATTAATCATTTTCCTTTGGAACTCTTCAGAATACATTTCATCCTCGTTAGCATGATGTCCGGAAATAGCATCGGCTCCAAATTCTGTTAATACAATGGGCTTATGAAACTGATTATACAATTTATCAAGTTCACCACCAAAGTAACGTTCAGCCATAGCAAAATTTCCCGTATTAGTGTACCAACCATAATAACGATTAATTGTAATAAGGTCACATTCAGCCATCCAGTCTGCAGGGCCACCCATAACTCCCACAAATGTAGTCAGGCGAGAAGGATCTAACTTTTTAGCTTGACGAAGTAATCCTCCCAAGAAATCCTTTGCTATATTATTTTCTTCTTCTGCTGCGTCATTACTGCCACCCATCACATTAGAGCCAAGAGTTTTAGGGGAAGGTTCGTTAGCCACACACCACATTATAACCGAAGGATGATTCTTATCACGAGTTATCATCTCCTCCAGCATCCTGTCACATAACTTACGCCTGCGGTCAATGTCTTTCTTATCGTCATAAAACACTAAGCCAACAGATGGAATCTCATCGATAATTAAAATACCCTGTTTGTCAGCTTCTTCATAAACAGTTTCATCGTAAGGATAATGACTAGTTCTGAAAGAATTTGCACCAATCCATTTCATTAACGAAAAATCTCTTATCATTACTGGCAATGCAGTTCCCCTACCAAAAATGGGGAAATCTTCATGCTTGCCAAAACCTCTCAAGATAATGGGTTCACCATTCAATAAAATATCATTACCCTTTACCTCAATGGTTCGCACCCCAGTTTGTAAGTTATAACTATCAATAGGCTTAGAGGCATTACCCAGTTCAACTGTTACATTGTATAAATATGGTGTATCTGGACTCCATAGTTTAACATCAGCAATCTGCACATCAACATTAGCATCGTCTCCTGTAAAACGCAAAGGCATTACCGTCTGCTTGCCGTCCTTGTCAGATACTATCACCCTACCATTTGCCACTTTACCATGCTTTTTTACCTTGGCATGTATAGTGCCTGTTGAACCTTGGAAAGTAGTAGTTAATGCTATGTCAATTAAATGGGCTTGTTTTGGTACACTATAAAGCCACACGGAACGATGCAATCCACTATATGGGAAAAAGTCGTAGTTGGTGTTAGGATAATTCACACTAGTCAATGCGCCACCTGCTACATTACCAGGCACTCGATCAGCCGATAGTTTATTTTCCACCATAATTGTAATACGGTTTTTCTCTCCCCACTTCACTTTGTCTGTAACAGCAAAAGCAAAAGGTAAATGTCCACCTTCATGTTGACCCAAGAGTTGACCGTTGATCCAAACTTTAGCAAAATATACTGCTGAACCAATGCGGATTCCTACCTCATTATTCTTCCATGATGAGGGCACATAAGTTTCCATTTCATACCATGAACATCCCAAATAATTGTGCTTTTGATCGAGCTGATCATTCCAGCTGCCTGGCACAGCAATAGACTGAGGTGCTGGTAAACCGTTAAACCATCCTGCATTTTCTCCTTCTTCGGCGGGATCTAATTGAAAATTCCAAATGCTGCTCAAATCAAGACGATTACGCACGGCATTTTGTTGAGGATATAAAGCAATAGCAGGTATGTATGTCCCATTTTGAGCAATACCGGCAACTGGATCAATAAAAGAGATAGCGAACAATACTGTTATTATACAATATAAAAATGATCTTTTCATGGTTTTGTTTTTTTTATTACTGAGCAAATATACTCATATTCTTGGCAGAAATGAAATAAATTTTAGTAATTTTACTGCGGTATAATATTTATTGATCGGAATCAATAATTGTTACCCGATAATTTTTTAATCACATTAAATAATTCAATAATGAAAAAGAACATCGGAATTTATAATGCAGCTTTCCCTACACCTATTGTTGTGGTTGGTGCTATGGTGGGCAGTAAACCCAATTGGTTTGAAGTGGCCTGGGTGGGTATTGGTGATCAGGATATCGTAACACTTAGTGTAACCCCAAGTCACGAAACTTGCAAGGGCATTAATGAAAACAAAGTGCTAAGCATTAGCCTTATAGATGAAGCCATTTTGCAACGTGCCGACTATGTGGGCATTGTGAGTGGTAAAAAGGTTGACAAAAGTCAAGTTTTTCCTTGGAGTAAGGGTGAATTAGGCGCTCCTATACCCGATGAAGCACCTGTAACCATGGAGTGTGAGTTGCTTGACACCTATACAGGCAACGGTATGCACTTGCTTATTTGCAAAGTTAAAAACACGTATGCCAAAGAAGAATTTCTTGACGAGAAGCAAAAGATAAATTATAATAAGCTTAAGCCCATTCTCTTTGAGCCTCGTTTTCAGTACTTGCGTACAGGCGATGTAATTGGTCCATGTGTCCAACCAGGCAAAGCATATGCAGAGAGTTTAAAATAAGAATAGACATCTGTATTATTAAAATTAAAAGGCATCTGATTTGTATTTCAGATGCCTTTTAATTTAGTATATTAATACTCATCAACCTGAAGAGTTTCTCTGTATTGCGTCAACAATTTCATCAACTTCTTTGTTTCTTTCTCCATGCCTTTCTGGCCATAGATATTATTAAGTTCATGAGGATCAGTCTGTAAATCATAAAGCTCATAATAATCAACATCAGCATCATCTTGAAAATAATTAGAATATTTCAGGTACATAAATATATTTTTTTCAGTAGTGCCATCCATATTCTGATATTTATTTTCAGATACAGCGCGTTCCCCACCCTTACCATAAAAATGAATAAGCTTATAACGATCTGTACGTACCCCATCATGTTTTCTTACCAAATGGAAAGTTGGGTAATCATAATAATGATAATACATGCTTTCACGCCACTTTTTCACTGGAGTACCAGCAAACAATGGCTCAAGTGACAAGCCTGTCATCTCCCGTGGCTTTTGGACGCCAGCTAAAGAAAGGAAAGTTGGGGCAAAGTCAATATTTTGCACCATCTGATTGCATACGCTTCCCTCTTTAATATGTCCAGGATAACTTACAATTAAAGGAGTGTGCATAGATTCTTCATACATAAATCGTTTATCGAACCAACCGTGTTCACCCATATAGAAACCCTGGTCGGATGTGTAAACTACAATCGTGTTTTCATCCAAGTTATGTTGTTCAAGATAATCAAGAAGTTGTCCAACGCTCTCATCTACAGACTGAATTACAGCCATATAATCACGAACATAGTTTTGATACTTCCATTCAGTAAGAGCATTCCCTGTTAGGTGAGCCTCCATGAAGGCACGATTGCGAGGCAGATAATACTTATCCCATGCAGCGCGTTGCTCAGGAGTAAGGCGTCCTAATTCACCCATCAACGAATTATAGGAAGTCATGCTCTCAATATTATCAGGTTCCAACAGTTCAGGAACTTTCAAATCCTGAATCATTTCCATAGCATGAGCTATATTCATCTTCTGGGTATGAGCAGCAGAGCCTCGTGTAGCATAATCGTCATAAAATGTTTCAGGCAAAGGGAAAACTACGTCAGCATACTTGCCGATATTTTTAGTATCTGGCATCCAGTTACGATGCGGTGCTTTATGGTGAACCATTAAGCAAAAAGGTTTACTTTTATCACGATTGTCAAGGTATTCGATGGCATGCTGAGTTACCAATGTAGTTGCATAGCCCATTTCTTGTTTGTAATTCCCAAAATCCCCTGTGGTGCAAAAGGTAGGGTTATAGTACTTCCCCTGGTCATCAAACACATGAAAATAATCAAAACCCTTTGGCTCTGTACGCAAGTGCCATTTGCCCACCAATCCAGTAGTATAACCAGCCTGCTGTAACAGTTCTGTAAAAAAAGTTTTTGAGCTGTCTATACCTTCGAATAATTGTCTTTGCCCATTCTGGTGGCTGTAAAGACCTGTTATCAAACAAGCTCTACTGGGCGCAGAAAGAGAATTTTCTACAAAGCAATTATTGAACAACATGCCACGACGTGCCAAGCGGTCAATATTCGGTGTGGGTGCAAGACTGGACAAA
>JAIKZS010000071.1 GCA_024682035.1 Bacteroidaceae bacterium | reverse complement strand
ACAAAAAAAGCTATCCAAATATAGTTCAGTACCATGCTATTATATTTTTCTGCAAAAATAACAAATATTATCCAATCTGCTTACGAAACAAGAAATAATAATACTTCTCATCGCCTGAACTGAATTCTGGCAGGAGTCCTTGGCCTATCTGCTCGAAACCATGACGTGGATAATACTGCCAATTACACCAACTATCTGTCCACAGATAAAGCCACTTCACGTCTTGTTGCAAGAGTTTCTCTACGAGATGCTCTAATACGAGTGTTCCATATCCTGCTTTTCTACTAAAAAAGAGCGAGAATTTGGCAGCATGAGGTTGAGGTCCCATCATCTTTAGAAGTTCTGCATCCGTACGTTTTATATAAGCACTACTGCGAAGAATGTATTTCTTAATTTCAGGAGAAAGTTTTCCAAGTTGTTCTTGCAGCCATATTTCAGAATCATTTTCTTCACCAGGCATGCAGGCGAAGGCGATGGCTTGTAATCCTTCTTCATCGACTATCTTCAAAGAAAACTCAGGAGTGTAGTAATTACAGCGCACCAGATATTCGCAAAACACTTTAGTAAACTCTGGAGATTCCTCAAATTCCCAAACTTCCGATACTTTTCTTGCTAAAGTGATAATATCTTCAGGGTAGAATGCTTTGATTTCCATAAATTGAATTATTGAAGAATTAGCCGCATATCTTTATATTTATGTTCTTTTTTCTTAAATCCCAGTTTTGCATAGATGGGATATCCTTTCGACGTTGCACTTAAGTCAATGCACCCTAATCCGTAGTTCTTTCCATACTCTATAAGAAGCTGCATCACCCTACTGCACAGACCTTTTCTTCGATATTCTGGCAGGGTATATACGTTTAGAACCTCTCCGTATAGACCATTCTGAAGCCTTGCATTTGCTGGCATTTCTATCAGAAGCAAGAGGGCAACAGCAACGATGCGTTCATTCTCTCTTGCTACGAATGCGATAAGCTCTTTTCCTAGTTTTCGATTGAAGTAATCTTGCAATTGCTCTTCAACGCATTGTTCCTGATGACTTGATAAGTCTCCTGTATCTTCAATAATAAATGCAAACCTAAGGCGAACGAGTTCGTCTATATCGTTCTGGTTGGCGATGTCAAATATGAAGTTCATAGTAACTTGTTATTTATCCTCCAACACTTCCAGATAAAAACTAAAGGGGCGGAAACCATCGTTGCAACTAATCATGGCGCTTCTGGGATTCTTCATCCAACCATCGTAGAAATTGCTTTCGCCTCGTGCCAAAGCCTCCACAAACTCACGCATGGAGTCCCAAGCTGAAGGGCATAACCCTTTTGGACACTGTCCATTCTCTGAAACCCATTCTTGTCCTTCCAGCACATCGCATGTATGCTCAATGGGATTCTCATATTTCGCCATCAGATCTTCATATACAGTTTGGCGGATTGCTGTGATACGAACTTTATTCATAATTATGAGTCCTTTGTTTTAATCTTTTTTTATATGCCTGCAAAGATACAAATAGTTTTCTATAGCATCCACTACTTTTCTTTTTTTATGTAGATGATGTTGCACAGATGTCAGTTTTTGCATTGTACAAAATAAAATAATTATTGTTTTTGTGATACGTTTACATTATCTTTGCAAACATAATAAATAGACAAGGTAATGAACGACGAATTTGATATCAGACTGCAACAGAATGCCAGCGACAAGGATTTCGAAAACGCCTTGCGTCCTCTGAGATTCGAAGATTTCAGTGGACAAGATAAGGTGGTCGATAATCTGAGGGTGTTTGTGCAAGCAGCTCGAATGAGGGGCGAATCGCTCGACCATGTATTACTACACGGTCCTCCTGGCTTGGGAAAAACCACGTTGTCGAATATTATTGCCAACGAATTGGGGGTAGGCATAAAAATCACCTCTGGTCCTGTGCTCGACAAACCAGGCGATTTAGCAGGCATTTTGACCAGTCTGGAAGAAAATGATGTTTTGTTTATCGATGAAATTCACCGTTTGTCGCCAGTAGTAGAAGAGTTCCTTTACTCTGCTATGGAGGACTATCGCATCGATATAATGATAGACAAAGGTCCGTCAGCCAGAAGTATTCAGTTAGACTTGAATAAATTTACGTTGGTGGGTGCAACCACTCGAAGCGGATTGCTTACAGCTCCGTTGCGTGCGCGTTTTGGCATCAACCTCCATTTGGAGTACTATGACAATGCTGTATTGCAAAAAATCATAGAGCGTTCAGCTGATATTTTGGGCATTCCCATCCAGGCAAACGCATCGGCTGAGATCGCCTCACGTAGCCGTGGCACCCCACGAATAGCCAATGCGCTGTTAAGGCGAGTACGTGATTTTGCACAAGTAAAAGGTACAGGCAATATTGATATGGCCATTGCCCGTTATGCCTTAGAGGCGTTGAACATCGACAAATACGGTCTTGACGAGATTGATAACAAGATTTTATTGACCATTATAGATAAATTCAAGGGTGGTCCGGTGGGATTGAACACCATAGCTACAGCATTGGGTGAAGATTCCGGCACTATAGAAGAAGTGTATGAACCATTCCTTATAAAGGAAGGCTTTATCAAGCGAACGCCTAGGGGACGAGAAGTTACCGAGTTGGCATACAAGCATTTGGGTCGCTTCCGTGTTCCTGAACAAGGCGATTTGTTCAGTTGAAAGTATATGGCAAATTTGAAATCATTGGCAAAAGATACTGCTATCTATGGCATTAGCAGTATTGTGGGCAGGTTCCTAAATTACCTGCTGGTGCCAGTTTATACCCTTGCTTTGCCAGCTTCAGAGGGAGGTTATGGCGTAGTGACCAACGTTTATGCTTGGGTGGCATTGATGATGGTCATTTTGACTTGTGGCATGGAAACAGGATTTTTCCGCTTTGCTAATAATGGTAAAGATGACCCCATGCGGGTTTATTCCACCACTTTGCTCACCGTAACTGGCTTCGCCTCTGTTTTTCTGGTAGTAGGTTTATCATTGCTGCAACCCATTGCTGGTTTGTTGGGCTATGCCGACCACCCTTGGTATTTGGGCATGATGATGCTTGTGGTGTCAATGGATGCGATACAAGCCATACCATTTTCCTACTTACGTTATAAAAATAAACCTGTAAGGTTTGCTACCTTAAAACTGCTTTTCATCTTCCTCAACATTGCCCTTAACCTGATCTATTATGTAGCGATGAAAGGGCAGGATGTAGGCAAGGCTTTCCTCATAAACCTTATCTGTACGTCATTCATTATGGTGTGCATGATTCCAGAGTTCAGGGGCTTTAAAATGGTATTCGACAGAGAGCTTAACCGACGGATGATGCATTACTGTCTGCCTTTGTTGGTGTTGGGTATTGCAGGGATTTTGAACCAAGTAGCCGATAAGATAATATTCCCCTATGTCTATCCCGACAAAGCCCAAGGCATCGTTGAATTGGGCATTTATGGCGCATGTGTGAAGATAGCCATGATTATGGCCATGCTTACCCAGGCTTTCCGTTATGCCTACGAACCCTTTGTGTTTGGTAAAAGTCGTGATAAAGACAACAAGAAGGTTTATGCAGAAGGAATGAAGTTCTTTATCATCTTCACTTTGCTGGCCTATCTGGCTGTGGTCTTTTATTTGGATATCCTAAAATACCTGATAGGGGAAGATTATTGGGAAGGCCTGAAGGTGGTACCTGTCGTCATGATGGCTGAAATCTTCATGGGCATTTATTTTAACCTTTCGTTCTGGTATAAATTGATTGACGAGACCCATTGGGGAGCATCGTTCTCCATCATAGGTTGCATAACCTTGGTGCTGGTGAATGTGTTTTTCATTCCTAAATATAGTTACATGGCTTGCGCTTGGGCAGGATTTTGTGGATATGGAGTGGCCATGTTGCTGAGTTACATGATAGGACAAAAGAAATACCCCATAAATTACGACCTCAAGGCCATTGGCAATTACGTGATACTGGCTGTTATTTTATATATTGTGGCTTATGTCGTGGTGATAGACAACCTGTGGATTCGTCTGTTTTTCCGTACCCTTTTGTTGTTGGTGTTCGTAGCGTTCATCATCAAAAAAGATTTACCGTTGAAAAACATACCTATTATAAACCGTTTTATCAAGTAACTGAAATATGGAAACCAATCAGAATGACAAAAGTGTATTTGTGTTTAAAGCATTCATAGAAGAGTATTTGGATGTGCGTAGAGACAAAGCTGATGAAAGCGAAGCCATCAAGTCGATACGCGAAGCTGTTGATATGAAGGGAGCTACCATTTGGATCCTGATAGCTGCCATTCTCTTGGCTTCATTAGGACTCAATGTTAATTCTACGGCCGTGATAATAGGTGCCATGTTGATATCTCCTATTATGGGCCCTATTATGGGAGTAGGTCTTGCCATTGGCTTGGGAGATTTCGATTTAATGAAGCGATCATTCAAGAATTACTCGGTGGTTACCCTTTTCAGTGTGCTCACTGCTACCCTGTTTTTCTTGGTAAGTCCTTCGGTTTCCGATGGACAATCGGAGTTATTGGCTCGTACTTATCCTACAATTTATGACGTTTTCATCGCATTGTTCGGTGGTGCCGCAGGCTTTATTGCCCTTTCCACAACCAAGAAAGGATCGGTAATTCCAGGTGTGGCTATAGCTACAGCTTTGATGCCACCTCTTTGTACGGCCGGTTTTGGTTTGGCTACTGGTAACCTGATTTATTTCTTGGGGGCTTTCTATCTCTATTTTATCAATTCGGTATTCATTTGTGTTTCCACT
>JAIKZS010000045.1 GCA_024682035.1 Bacteroidaceae bacterium | reverse complement strand
ATCAGGTTGAGTGGCTATGCGGTAAGCCCCAGGTTTGGCAGCTACGCTCATGTGTGCCATGGCATAGAAATGTGAATTGCGGGTAATAGTGGTATAGTCTGTATTATCAATATCAACCACCCCATAGCAAGTAGCACAGGCCCCTTCGCCACGATGAGGGCCACGATCATTGTCAAGCATAAGGTTCCACACTATAGATCCTCTGCACCAACCATTTACAGTGGATAAACCCAACTGTTCGACATCACGCAATAACGATTTCTCTAAATCTCTACCATTATTCCATGTACCGATGCTGGCCTCACTGAACACTAACTCTTTGTCGGGAGCCTCACGATGAATACGCAACAACTCACTAGGATGACCACCATAGTTATGATATGCAGCACCAGCAAAGAACCTGCCAGCTTCAGCATCTTCATAAATATGCAAAGGATATTGTTGTTGGTCGGGCATGTTGTCATAGTTATAATTGTGGTCGAAAGCATAAATCTTCACAGCAAGAGCTGCTTCACGAATAGCCGGTCCTAACGCTTGTTTCACAAAGTTTTGTTGCTCTTTCCATCCCATGAACAACGATGCAGAATTGCCACGATTCAAGGGCTCATTTTGAGGTGTTATGCAATAGATAGGAACACCAGCTTGTTGCATGGCTTGGATCCACAACACAAAGTAGCGTGCATAATCTTGATAGCAGGAAGGATTCAGCTGTCCACCCGTCCAAGAATCAAAAGGCACAGGCTCTTCCAGACTTTTCACCTTCATCCATTTCGGGCAAGTCCATGGTGTACCCATGATTTTCAAAGCAGGATTAATGGACAAAATCTCCTTCAAGGCAGGAATTACATATTTTGTTTCCTCCACTGTTAAACCAAAATGCTCAATACCTGGTTCATCACAAAGAGTATATTCGCTCAACGAGAAATCAGAACACCCTATACTCACCCTTACATAACTAAAAGCGTATTTATCAGGAGAAAATGTTTCTTCCAGAAAAGCGTGCCTTGCTTCAGCTGGCATGAGCGACAAATTATAGGCTGTTGACCCAGTGATTGCTGCTCCAAATCCATCGATCTCCTGATAGCGAATGGAAGAGTTGATTTGTAGTTCAGGTAACCCTGTTTTAGAGTTACCCATGGTGGTTTGTCCTTTCTTCATGTCTAAAGAACGTGTAACATCAGTGGCATAGCTCGTCACTTGTTGAGCGTAAGCTGATACACACAAGAACAATAGACATACAAAATTTAATACCAGCCTTTTATACATATTTATTAAATTAAAAGTAAAAAAAAGAAAGCTCCCCTTTTAAGAGGAGCCTTTTGTATTTCACATCACTTGCATCGCTCAAACAATTAGCAGTCGGCGTGTGTTGTGAATATGACCGAATTCAACCAGATGAACTGTTTCTTCTTTATCTGGTTGCATCAATTCCTCTAACATAGGTGGCATATAGGAGTGGGTACATGCATAACTATACTTCAGGTCGTGGTAGCCTTGCTTCAAACCACCGGGTTTATCAACAATCAATGTCACTAACTCCAATGGATTCCAATGAACATTGCCTGATTTCAACATTTCCTGCCAAGTATAGTCTGCACCATTCAATCGCCACAAAATATGATCTTTGGTGATTTCTTCACCATCAACGACAATAGATCCGGCCTTTATCTGGCTCAAGAAAACGCCTCTGTAATAAGGCAGACGAATCTTTAACTGGAAACCAGTAACCTTGCCATCTTTAACTATATTTCTAAAACCAACAGACTGTATGACTGTTTTTTCCATAATGTTTCCTCCTTCGTTTTAATCACCCAAAATTCTCTTCATCATAATATGCTGCTTGCGTAGGGTCTGACCTACCTCATATCCCTGGTCATATTTATCGCTGCCTTCATATTCACTGAGCAGATATCCATCCCAATTATGATCAATCAGAATCTTTATCACTTCCTCGTAAGGAATCTCTGTCTCATGAAAATCATCGCTCATGTGGAACAACTTAGCATGGCAACAATGAATATAAGGCAACAAGGGAATAATATCCTCAGGCTTGCTATAGAAAGCAGTTTGTCCTGGTGTTTCACGACCTGGAGTAGTACGGAACACACTAAAGTCAATGTTCAGACCAAAATTCTTGGTGCCCGTCTTCTTGATGAAATCAACATAATCATTAATGAAACCTTCTGTCAAGCTGGAAGGAGTATGTATTTCTGGCAACATAACAAGTCCTAAGCGTTCAGCCAAAGGCAAAGCTTTAAGAATAATCTCTTGCCAATTGTCAATGGGAGCCAACTGTCCATCCTTTACTGTCATCTTGGTACGCAGACACTTAAATCCTAAGCGGTGGGCCAAATGGAGGTCACGACTCAGGAATTCAACAGCCTCGTCAACATCCAGCAATCTATCTTGATACAAACGGCAATCCAACCAGTGTCCATATTCAACAGGTTCAATGTCGTACTTACGGCACAACGACCACCAATAATTTACCCATTCTTCTGTTGGATAAGGATAGTTGGCAATGTGTGCATTGGCCAATATTTCAATGCCATGGGCACCCATATCGCACACATCCTCAAAACAGTCTTCGAGGTTTTTCTCGAAACCAAACTCAGCAGAATAGCTGTAGAATGATACACCTCTTTTAGGACCTTTGCGAACTGCAGGAGTGGCTGCCATATCATCACTTTTGGCAACAAAAGCAGGGTCATCAGCTTTAGCTGCCATTACAGAACCAGGCAAGACACTTGCCATAGCTACTGCAGAAGCTCCACGCAGGAAATTTCTTCTTGAAATATGATTCTCTTTCATGTCTTTTTTATTTAAGATTTGAGTTATTGAGCAAGCAAATATAGACCTTTTTTCTTAAACAAATCAAAAAAGATGAGATAATTTATTATAAATACAGCAAAATTAATTACATTTGCCCTAAATAAACCATAAAAACAACATGCAAAAAGGAAGCGATAGCATTGTTATAATACCTACCTATAACGAGTGTGAGAATATTGAGAAAATTATCAGGGCCGTATTTGCCCTTGAGCATTGCTTTCACATTTTAGTAGTTGAAGACAACTCTCCTGACGGTACAGCAGTCATTGTAAAACGCATGCAACAAGAGTTTCCTGAGCGTTTATTCATAATAGAGCGAACAAGTAAACTTGGTTTGGGAACGGCCTATATAGCTGGTTTTAAATGGTCACTGGAAAAAGGTTACGACTACATCTTCGAGATGGATGCCGACTTTAGTCATAATCCTAACGACTTGCCTTTACTGTATGAGGCTTGTGCACACCAAGGTGCTGATGTTTCTATTGGTTCTCGCTACGTTTCTGGTGTAAATGTAGTGAATTGGCCTATGGGACGTGTGCTGATGAGCTATTTCGCCTCAAAATATGTTCGCTTTATTACCCGTATTCCTGTACACGACACCACAGCTGGTTTTGTGTGTTACCGAAAAGAGGTTTTACAGCTCATGGAACTCGACAAGATTCGCTTTAAAGGTTATGCTTTCCAGATTGAGATGAAATATACAGCCTGGCAATTGGGATTCCGCATTAAAGAGGTTCCTGTTATTTTCATCAATCGCAGAGAAGGCACATCGAAGATGAATAGCAGTATTTTTGGCGAAGCCATGTTTGGAGTAATTCGATTGAGATGGGATTCTATTTTTCATAAAAACTGACTGTCAATGGAGAGAATGCTGATAAATAATGTGATGATTGTCAATGAAGGCCGACAATTCAATGGTGCCGTTATCATTGAGGGAGAGTGCATTGTTGCTGTTGTTGAAGGACAAGTTTTCAACGAAACAGATTTCAGCAACAAGATTGATGGAAACGGGTGTTACCTCCTTCCAGGTGTAATTGACGAACATGTACATGTCCGTGATCCGGGTCTCACTCATAAGGCTGATATTAGTTCAGAAAGCCGAGCAGCTGCAGCTGGTGGTGTGACATCTGTGATGGATATGCCTAATACCAATCCGCAAACCACGACACTGGAGGCATGGCAGAATAAAATGGACAACTTTGCTCAGCACAGTTTGGTAAACTTCAGTTGTTATTTTGGTGCTACCAACACCAATTACCCCCTATTCAGTCAACTCGACAAGAGTCAAGTACCAGGTATCAAGCTCTTCATGGGTTCTAGCACTGGTAATATGCTGGTGGACAGGAAAGATAGTCTGCGTCATATCTTCCATGGAACCGACCTATTGATTATGGCACATTGTGAAGACCAAAACATAATTAGTGAAAATACAAGGCGCTACAAAAATGCTGATGGTGATGCCGATATAAGTAAACATCCATTAATTCGCTCGGAAGAAGCTTGCTGGCTATCATCGAAACTAGCTGTAGAATTGGCTCAAGAAGCGAATGCCCGCCTCCACATTGCCCACATATCAACTGCTCGCGAATTAGATTTGCTAACAGATGAGCCTTTGCAAAACAAACGGATAACCGGCGAGGTGTGTATCTCACATCTCATGTTTAACGATATCGATTATCAAACATTAGGAGCCAGAGTAAAATGCAACCCTGCCGTCAAAACCATAACAGACCAGACTGCCTTGCAGCAAGCATTAAGCAGTGACTTCATTGATACCGTGGCCACAGATCACGCCCCTCATTTGCTCAGCGAGAAACAAGGTGGAGCCTTGAAAGCCATGTCGGGTATGCCTACCATACAGTTCTCTCTGAATTGCATGCTAGAACTGGTTGACAAGGGTATCATCAGCATTGAAACCCTTGTCCAGAAGATGTGCCATAATCCTGCTCAGCTTTATCACATTCAGAACCGAGGTTTCATTCGACCGGGTTATCAGGCTGATCTCGTGTTAGTACGCCCACACATGCCTTTTACCGTTAACCCTAGTATCCTGCAAAGTAAGTGTGGATGGAGTCCTCTGGAGGGACATGTGTTCGACTGGCAAATTGAGCGTACTTTCGTTAATGGTCAACAAGTATATGCCCTTGGTAATATAGTTGCCGACTCTACAAAAGGACAATCATTGAAATTTAAATAAT
This sequence comes from Bacteroidaceae bacterium, assembly GCA_024682035.1. Classification (GTDB taxonomy): domain Bacteria; phylum Bacteroidota; class Bacteroidia; order Bacteroidales; family Bacteroidaceae; genus Bacteroides. The sequence goes on along the minus strand of JAIKZS010000045.1, from coordinate 1,605 downwards.
TTAAGTACCATGAAATTAGGAAGAAGAGCTTTTATTAAAACTAGTTTGGCTGGTAGTGCAGCTTTGGCTATGAGTAGCTGTAATAGTGCTACAGAAAAGTTAGCTGCAACCCCAAAGACCACTGCTGCTGATAACAAATTCCACTTGAGTTGTGCCGACTGGACGTTTCATAAGTTCGACATCGAAACTGCTCTTAAGACTTTACAGCAGTGCGACATCCATTATCTATGCATTAAGGATTTCCACTTGCCACTCGATGCGAGCGACGAAACCATCAAAGCATTCCATAACAAATGTGCTGAATATGGTGTAACGGGCTATGGAGTGGGTCCTATTTATGTGAATACAGAAGAAGAAGTAGATAAGGCCTTTATTTATGCCAAGAAGGTGGGTGCTAAGGTAATGCTTGGTGTGCCTAAGTACGAGCTGTTGCCTTATGTTGACCAGAAAATGAAGGATTATCCCGACATAAAATATGCCATCCATCTGCATGGTCCAGACCAAGATCAGTACCAGGATGCCTCTGTGGTATGGGACAAGGTGAAAGACCTACATCCTAATATTGGCATGTGTCTTGACATTGGTCATGATTTCCGCAATGGTGCTGACCCAGTGGCCGACTTGGAGAAATACCATACCCGTGTATTCGATATGCACATCAAAGATGAGACTGACAATACCAAGGAAGGTAAGTGCATAGAGATGGGACGAGGCAAGATTGATTTTCCGGCTTTTGTACGCATGATGCGTCAGGTGGGTTATGACGGCATGTGCAGCCTTGAATACGAAAAAGATATGGACAATCCGTTTATGGGTATTGCCGAATCTTATGGATACATGAAAGCTGTCTGCAAACTGGCGTAACATGGTGAATAAGGCATAAAGTATTGCTCTGGGTGTAGAGAGTACTATGGCACATGGAATTAGATTTATTGATAAGAGCATAATTTGTATGGAACAATTATTGGTTAATTACAAAGTTCACGAGGTGATAGAGTATATTAACTGGCTCTACTTTTTCCATGCTTGGGGGTTTGCCCCCCGTTATGCTACCATTGCACATGTGCATGATTGTGCAGGATGCCGGGCTTCATGGCTTGCGTCGTTTACAACAGACGAACAGTTAAAGGCACGTGAAGCAATCAAACTAATTACTGATGCACGCAATATGTTAGAGGAACTGGAAGGCCAGCTTACTTGCAAATGTACCTTCCAGTTATTCGATGCACAAGCCCAAGGCGACAACCTGATGATAGGCTCAACATTGTTTCCTTTATTGAGACAACAAAACGCAAACAATAAAGAAAACATATGCCTATGTATCAGCGATTTTATAAAACCTATTGAACTAAACATTCAAGACAAAATAGGTGTCTTTGCTGCTACAGTAAATGACACTACAATTGTCAGCTCTGAAGACGACTACCACAACCTGTTGGTGCAAACACTGTGTGACCGATTGGTTGAAGCAGCTGTTGAAAAACTACACCTGTACGTCAGGAAAGAAGCATGGGGATATGCTCCTGACGAGCATCTCAGCATACCGGAGCTGCTACAAGAGAAGTTTCAAGGCATACGACCTGCTGTGGGTTACCCCTCACTGCC
>JAIKZS010000035.1 GCA_024682035.1 Bacteroidaceae bacterium | reverse complement strand
GGTTGGGCTTTTGTTTCTCTTAATTTATCAAGGGCATCGTTGAGGGCTTCTATTTGTATGGCTATTTCCAAGTTGGTCTGTTCTTGCTGCTCATTGATGTCGTTCTGGTCGTGCAAGATTTCTTCGATATAGGCGTTTAACTGATCGACTTTATGGGAAAGTTGCTCCATTTTTAGGTCGACTGACAGCATAGTTGCTATGGCCTTTCGCATTGCGATAAATGCCCTTGTCACCATCACACTCATTTGTACGGCACAAGGGCTGTGTAATACGGAGGCAAGCATCACAGCGCCATGTTCGGTGAATACATAAGGAGGTGCTGACTTGGGGCGTTTTTGTGGCGATGTCATCACATTTTGTGACGACATATTGCTAATCTTCTCAATTTCAATCCATTCCTCTTTTGATAGTTTAAACATGAAATCCTCGGGGAATCGGTCTGCATTACGTTTGACTGCTTGGTTGAGAGCTCGAGTCTCTACCCCGTAAATACAGGCGAGGTCACGGTCTAGCATTACCTTTTGGCCGCGAATCTCATAGATTACATTCTTGATGTTGTCGATGTTCGCTTTTTGCATATCAAATTGAATGCTTTTGATTGGTTTGGTTGTTTCCATAATAATACTTTTGTGATTTTACGCTGCAAAATAACGTTACTTGTCAAGAATGAGCCGTTGATTAAACGTTTGTAGTCGACTAAAGTCGTTTGTAGTCGTTTGCTGTCGGATAAATCATTGGTTTTTAGTTGCTTGATTACGATACCTCAATTGTATTAAACGCAACAGTTTTATTGAAAAGTTGAAAAAATACTATAGTTAGCATAAGTATTCAGGTATTTTCCTTATTTTTGCCATTGGATTTGGTTCGCCAAGTCTGTTTTATAGAAGCGTTATGCTTGTCTTGTAGGTGAAAACGTAGGAACTTTTCATTGAGAATACAAGAGATGGCATGATGGTTCCGCGCTTTTAGCGTGGGCTGTTATACATGCTCGTATTCTCGGGTTTCCTACGACCTTCATCTGCAGCGTGGCATAGTCAGTTCCACGCTTCTTTTGTATCAACAAATCTGGGGAATAAAGGATTCTCCTATGCTTTGGGGACTGAGAGCTGTAATAAAACAAGATGAAAAGATTACTACTAATGCTATTGTTAGTTGCTTCAACTACTGTTTTCGCGCAAAAAGAGGTTACGAATTTTCTCGGTATTCCTGTTGATGGTTATAAGTCAGAAATGATACAAAAATTGAAGGCAAAAGGTTACAAGTACAATAGTACGACAGATTACTTGGAAGGAGAATTTAATGGTCGAGATGTTGAAATTGCTGTTGTGACAAATAACAACAAGGTGTATCGTATTTTTGTGGCAGATAAATATTCAGTGGATGAAAGTCAAATAAAGATTAGGTATAACAATTTATGCCAACAATTCAGCAATAATGCTAAGTATCTAACACTTAAGAATAATAGTATACCAGAGAGTGAAGATATTTCGTATGAAATGTTGGTAAATAAAAAGCCATATCAAGCTGCATTCTATCAGGTGCTTTCAGATGAAGATACAGATGAGGATATTTTAAATAGGCAAGTTTGGTTTGATATATTTGAACAATATGGAAAATACAAGATATTGATGTTTTATGACAATGTATACAATCAGGCGAATGGAGATGATTTATAGTCCTATATTCAGCTCTTTTATCAAAAACCCATTATTATTAGCAAGGCTGTGCTTTTTTTGCTTTTAATACCTCTGGGAATCAAAAATAATACCTATCTTTGCGGTGTAATTAAACTAATTGATTATGCCAGAATTATTTAGACAGTACGGTTTTATTTTTATGTTCTTTTCCCATGAACATGAGCCTATCCATGTGCATGTGAGAGGTCACAATGGAGACGCAAAATTCGTTTGGGATGGAGAAGGCTTTGTGTTGGAGAGTTCAAACAACATCAAAGCTAACGACTTGAAACGTATTGAGCGTGCCATTCATGAAAACGCCGACATTATCATCAATCGTTGGTATGAAATCTTTAAACCAGAAGACGAT
>JAIKZS010000034.1 GCA_024682035.1 Bacteroidaceae bacterium | reverse complement strand
TTCTGAAAAATTCTATTGTTGAAAACTCTTGTGCATAGCCGCAGCTGCTTTTCTACCATCACCCATGGCAAGAATCACTGTTGCACCACCACGAACAATATCACCACCAGCAAAGAGGGTAGGGATAGACGACTGCATGTCGTCGTTTACAACTATAGTTCCTTTGCGACCCAGCTCCAAGCCTTCCACTGAACGTGGTACAATAGGATTAGGTGATACACCTACTGCAACAATTACCAAATCGGCATCCAATGTTTCAGTTGCTCCTGGTATAGGTTCAGGACTTCTTCTGCCAGATGCGTCAGGCTCGCCAAGTTGCATCTTTTGCAGTACAACTTGTTTCACCTTGCCTTGTTCGTCAGAAATATACTCAATAGGGTTGTGAAGGGTCAGGAACTGTACTCCCTCTTCCTTAGCATGTTTTACTTCTTCCTTACGGGCTGGCATCTCATTCTCAGAACGGCGGTAAACAATAGTGGCAGAGTCGGCACCTAAGCGAAGTGCAGTACGAACAGAGTCCATAGCCGTGTTACCGCCACCAACTACCACTACGTTCTTTCCGAATGGAACAGGAGTATCGGTGTCTTCACTTGCAGCATCCATCAAATTCACGCGAGTCAGGAATTCGTTTGACGATAAAACATTGATGAGGTTCTCACCAGGGATATGCATAAAGTTAGGCAAACCAGCACCACTAGCTACATAAATACCTTTGAAACCTTCTGTTTCCAATTGCTTGGTACTGATAGTCTTGCCTATAATGCAGTCTTTTACAAATTCCACACCCATCTTGCCAAGGTTCTCAATTTCTACATCTACAATCTTGTTAGGCAAACGGAATTCAGGAATACCATATTTTAATACACCACCAATTTCGTGCAGTGCTTCAAATACAGTTACATCATAACCCAATTTTGCCATATCGCCAGCAAATGAGAGACCAGAAGGTCCAGAACCGACAACAGCAATCTTAATGCCATTCTTTTCAGCGATTTCAGGTATAGCCAATTGACCGCTTTCACGTTCATAGTCAGCGGCAAAACGCTCCAAATAACCTATGGCTACAGCCTCACCCTTGGTCTTGAGGTGGATACAGTGAGATTCGCATTGCTTTTCTTGTGGACAAACTCTACCGCAGACAGCTGGTAGAGCACTTGTTTCACGTAAAGTACGTGCAGCTTCCAGGAAATTACCACGTTCAATGTTCTTCACAAAACGAGGAATATTAATGTTTACAGGGCAACCTTGCACACAGCCAGGATTTGCACAGTCTAAACAACGCTTGGCTTCTGTCAATGCCTGCTCTTTTGTCAAGCCTTGGTTCACCTCTTCTTTTCTAGCGTGGGCACGATAGGTAGCATCCAGCTCGTTCATCTTTACACGAGGAATAGCCATGCGTTCCTTAGGTTTCATGCTAGATCTGAGCTCTACACGCCAAGCTGCATCACGGCTCTTCTCATCAGCCGTTTCTTTAGCTTTGTTAGCAGCTTCATATTTTTCTAGTTCAGCGCGTTCTTCAGGTTTATAGGCACCCATGCGCTTCATCATTTCGTCAAAATCTACCTTGTGACCATCAAACTCAGGACCGTCAACACATACAAACTTGGTTTGTCCGTCTATGGTAACACGACATGCACCGCACATACCAGTGCCGTCAACCATAATCGTATTAAGTGATACATCGGTAGGAATTTCATATTTCTTGGTAAGTAAGCATACAAACTTCATCATGATGGCTGGACCAATAGCAAAGCATTTATCCACCTTCTCGCGTTTGATGATGCCCTCAATACCTTCGGTTACCAAACCTTTGTTGCCGTATGAGCCATCATCAGTCATGATGATAACTTCGTCAGAGCTAGCTCTCATCTCTTTCTCCATGATGATAAGATCTTTGCTGCGACCTGCTAATACGGTGATAACTTTATTGCCAGCTGCTTTTAATGCTTGTACAATGGGTAACATAGGTGCTACACCTACACCACCACCGGCACATACTACGGTACCGAATTTTTCAATGTGGGTGGGTTGGCCCAACGGACCTACAATGTCAGTAATATATTCTCCCACCTGCAAATCGCAAAGCTTTGATGATGAGAGACCTATTTTCTGAACAACTAGTGTGATAGTACCTTGCTTCGTGTCTGCTTCAGCAATAGTCAATGGAATACGTTCACCTTTCTCGCCGACTCTGATAATCACGAAGTGGCCAGCCTTGCGAGACTGGGCGAT
>JAIKZS010000003.1 GCA_024682035.1 Bacteroidaceae bacterium | reverse complement strand
GAAGTAGTACTTAGTCTGTTCTGGAGTCAGGATAGATACTGGAGGCAGTACACCGAATGCATCAGCTGACAGGAAGATAACCTGCTTAGCAGCTGGACCAGCACTCTTACCGTTCACCTTCTTAACGATGTTAGTGATGTGCTCGATTGGGTAAGATACGCGAGTATTCTCAGTAACGCTCTTATCATTGAAGTCGATAACACCCTTCTCATCAACTGTTACGTTCTCCAACAGTGCGTTGCGCTTGATAGCGTTATAGATATCAGGTTCAGAATCCTTATCCAGCTTGATAACCTTTGCATAGCAACCACCCTCGAAGTTGAATACACCATTGTCATCCCATCCGTGCTCGTCATCACCAATCAGCAGACGCTTAGGATCGGTTGACAGAGTAGTCTTACCAGTACCAGAAAGACCGAAGAAGATAGCGGTGTTCTCACCATTCATGTCAGTATTAGCTGAGCAGTGCATAGCAGCAATGCCCTGCAGAGGCAGGTAGTAGTTCATCATTGAGAAGATACCCTTCTTCATTTCACCACCGTACCAAGTGTTCAGGATAACCTGCTCGCGGCTCTTTACGTTGAAAGCTGCGCAAGTTTCAGAACGCATACCCAGTGCTTCGTAGTTCTCAACCTTTGCCTTAGAAGCATTGAAGATAACGAAGTTAGGCTCGAATTTTTCCAGTTCTTCAGCTGTTGGCTGGATAAACATATTCTTAACGAAGTGTGCCTGCCATGCTACCTCAACGATGAAACGTACTGCCAAACGAGTTTCTTCATTTGCGCCGCAGAATGCATCCATAACATACAGCTCTTTGTTGCACAGCTCCTTGATAGCCATCTTCTTAACAGCTGCCCAAGTTTCCTCTGACATAGGATGGTTATCGTTCTTGTAACCTTCAGTTGTCCACCAAACAGTGTCCTTAGAAACATCGTCCATAACGATGTATTTATCTTTAGGAGAACGGCCGGTAAAAATACCAGTCATCACATTAACAGCATCAAGCTCGGTCAGCTGACCCTTGTCATAACCTTCCAGACCTGGTTTCATTTCAGCCTCGAACAATGCCTCATAAGAAGGATTGTGACCAATCACGGTTGAACCAGTGATTCCATACTTAGTTAAATCTAAATTTGCCATTTTTTATAGTTTAAATAGTTTAATTATTAATTTTATCTACTTCACCTTTATTTCGAGTGCAAAATTAGTATTTTTCTTTGAAACATTTGTGTAAATTGCCTAAATATTTTGTTTCTTTGCATAGTTTAATACTTTGAGCATATGAAGATACATAATTTCGCAGAAAGTAATTCTATTATCAACCATTATATGGCTGAATTGCGTGACAAGAATTATCAGAAAAACCGTTTAACGTTTCGTCACAATGTGGAACGTATTGGTGAGATGATGGCTTATGAAGTATCCAAGACCATGGAGTATAAGCCCAAAAAAATAACCACTCCTTTAGGTAGTCTTGAGATTCCTTTGATGAAGCAAGAGGACATTGTTATTGCTACTGTGCTTCGCGCAGGCCTTCCCCTTCATCAAGGATTCCTCAATGTGTTCGATGAAGCCGACAATGCTTTTGTGTCCGCTTATCGTATGTATATTAACCGTGAACATACTGAAGTAGGCATCCATACAGAATATATTGCCACACCCAGTGTAAAGGGTAAGACATTAATTATTGTAGATCCTATGCTTGCTACTGGTGGTAGCATGGCTGCTGCCATTGAAGCTCTTTTGCAAGCAGGTAAACCTAAAGCCATACACGTTTGCTGTGTAATTGCTGCCCCCGAAGGTATAGACGTTGTAAAAAAGGCATTGCCTGAAAATTCTACTATCTGGTGCGCAGCAATAGACAAGGGCATGAACGAACAAAAATACATCGTACCTGGCTTCGGCGACTGCGGTGACCTTTGTTATGGTGAAAAGTTGCAATCGTTCCGTAAAATTACAGATAAGAAATAAAAAAAAGTGAGGCTCAAATGAGTCTCACTTTTTATTTATCAAAAGTTCTTACGCACCACCTTCCAATCTGGGTACTGGTATTTTAAGTAGTCATCATCGAGGAAGAAAGCTGCCTTGCCCACATCACCCTTGAACTGCCAGTCGAGCCATTTCAGGACAGCCACTGCATAGCTGCCACCATGCTTTTCATAATAAGTACCACTATGGCCATCCTTTGTGTTCATCATCACTACAGGCAAATCATTAATACGGTCGAAATCTTTCTGTGCATTGGGGAAAGCCACATCGGCAGGACCACCTATCAGGTAGAACATGGGTTGGTGTAGACTGTTCAACGCTTCCTTAGTTGTTCCCTGCATTTCCATATCTGCAATACCAGTGTTCAACATCACACAGGTCTTAATACGTGGATCGTGAGCCACGCCCAAAACCTGAGCACCACCACAAGACTGTCCCATAGCAGCTACATGGTCAAGGTCCAAACAATGATAATAGTCAGATTTCGGGTCTGCATTCTGGTCAGTTAACCAATCCAATGCCTCTAAAAGCATCCTAGGATAAGTTTCCTGCACAGGGGTAGCCTGCTTATTGCCAGCCTTAGCACGAGCCTCAGCCTGTTCCTTCATCATCTTCTCAATCTGTTTACGCATTTGTTCCTGATGAGCCTTTATTTCTTCAGGCGATTTCTGCAAGATGCGTTCACCATTGGCCAGCATCACAACTTCCTTGCCTTCTGGATATGAATATTCCAGCACATCCTTCCATTTGGCATTGACATCATCTTCGTCATATGGGCCAATAGCAATGGCCACATAGCCGTAAGAACATACTTCGGTCAACAAAAAGCGCATTTCAACATTATTGTTGGCGCATCCACCATTAGCATACACAATTACTGGAAGTTTGCCCTGCTTCGCCACCACGCCTTTCAGGTTTTGTGGACGATAAGTTGTAAATGCAGGACAGGAAAGATCCTCTACCACCTCAGCTTTAAACGGGCCTGTGCCACCCTCTTCCACTACTTGCTTTCTTGCTGTCTGGGCATTCGACACCCCTATGGCTGCAGCGAACAAACACGCTACCATCAAGATTCTTTTCATGATTGAATATTTTATTTGTTAATATGCGCTTCAATAAAGTTAATAGTGTTTCTCATTACCTCGTAGCTTTCAGGCGTGCCCCGTCCTGTAAGTGCAAAAGCATGAAAGCAGTCGGGATATGCCTTGAAGTAGCACTCTGTACCTTGTTCAAGCAGTTTCTTCACCACTTCCTCACTGTCTGCGGCCAATGTCTCACTCTGATCCCATGCCAAGAAAGTGGGAGGCATGCCGTGCAGGTCGTCATAATAAGGCGAGGCGTATGGATTATTCTGGTCTTCAGGTTGACAATATAGATTGCCCATCCATTTCATCCCTTCTTCCGAAATAGTGAAATCATGAGTAGCCGCCCTTCTCCGATTGAGCACACCGCTAAGATCTACCAGCGGTGAATAAGGGAAAATTGCTGCTGGCATCTTTACTCCGTTATCACGGGCTTTCATGGTTGTCGCGAGAGTATAGTATGCGCCAGCACTTTCACCAAGCAGGAATACAGGCTTGTCTGGGTGTTTAGAGATTACTGCTTTGTAAAAGGCGAAGCAATCATCAAGACCAGCAGGGAACTTGTGTTCTGGAGCCAAACGATATGTTAGGGTATAAACAGGAAACTTGCTCTCGCCTGCCAAAACTGAAGCATACCCTCTGGAAGCTTTGGCATTCCCGCAAATCATACCTCCACCATGTATATAAATAAGGATCGCATCACCACGAACATCTTGGGGTCTGTGCAACTCGCCTTCTATGCCTCCCATTACCACAGGCGTTATCTCTACATTGGGCTCAATGGCCAAGTATTCCTGTGCCATCTCAATGATTTGCCTTAGGTGAAAGGGGTCTGTACTTCCATCAAACTTGGCACCAAACCCTTGGTCAATCATCTGCTTGGTCGCCAACTTTACAGCCTCCATTTCAGGACTAACTTTGCTCTTTGTCACTTGTTGAGCCTCTACTATAGACGTCAAGACAGACACCAATCCAAATATCAGGACTCTTAAATAAAATCTATCTCTCATACTTAAAGTATTTAGGTTAATTTTATAATGCAAATATAGAAAAAAAAAACAAATAAGTAAAAAGAAATGTCACAAAAGGCATTACTTTGCGTATTATTATTGAAAGTAGTTCAAAACTGATGACAAAAGACGAGTTTGAGATATCATTCCAAAGACTGAGACCCATGTTGATAGCTGAAGCTACCAAGTATATGGGGGATACAGGCGAGGCAGAAGATATGGTGCAGGATGCCATGCTGAGACTGTGGCAAATGTGCGCGCAACTGCAAAGTCCGGTGGATGGATTAGCTCGCATCATCGTGAGAAACCTTTGTCTCGATGCCATCAGAAGAAGGAAGCCACGAGAGGGCATTGAAGCATTGCCTGCTGTGACAGGTAGTGGCAGTGAAGCTATAGAGCATGAGCGCATAGAGCGGATGATGGCGATAGTGGAAAACCTCCCAGATATACCGCAAACGATCATAAGGCTCAGACACATGGAGGGGATGGAGATGAAAGACATAGCACGATTGCTACAGATGGAGGAAACAGCAGTAAGGAAGGCTTTAAGCCGAGCCAGACAAACTGTAAGAGATAGGATGATTGAACAAAAAGATAAACAATGAACACTTTCTGGAGCAGCGAGGGCAGAGTCAAGCTTGCTTGAGCTATGCCGAATCACAACAGATAATTGATACGAAGTATAATGAAAACTATAGATGAAATATTAGCATTGATTGAGCGATTCTTTGAGGGCGACACCACTTTAGAAGAAGAGCACTGGCTGTATGACTATTTCAAGCAGACAAAAGATTTGCCTGAAGAGTTGGCGGCATATCGGGAAACATTCTTGGGTTTCGATGCTATCGCTTTGACAGAGACTGATGCTGCAACAACAAATATCGCAAATCAAAAAGTTTCGCTAACTGCTATAGAATTACCTATCAACCCGACACCACCTAGATATCGTGGATGGTGGAAACAGGTGGCTGGTATTGCTGCGATGGTGGCTGTCCTCATTGGCGCAATGTGGGCTTATCAATCCTACCAGCGTTTCCAATTAGAAAAAGTCTATGGGGGGAGCTACATGATAGTGGATGGCAAGCGTATAGATAATCTCCAAAAGATTCTGCCAGAAATTAAACGAACATTAAGCCTGGCTGATGCCATGGAGACCACCTCGCCCACCCTTCTCATTGACCAAGCAGAACAAGACCTGCTTAATAATATACAGGATGCCCAGGAAAGAGAGCGCATCCGCCAATTGTTGAATCAATAATAAAAAGAATATGAGACTAAAGAGTTTATTTTGCACGCTAATAATGCTCATCACCACGCTGTCTATCTCAGCACAGAATGCCATCGACAAGGCTGTGGATGAGTATTCATCTATCGGCAAGAGCACATTCACCTCTGCTGTTGAGCGAGATCCGCAAACTCGCAAGGTGCTGAAGGTAGTGAAGGTATTAAAACCCACCGACACCACCATTAATAGATTGCGTAGGGCCTCCCTTGAAGAACAGAAGAACGAACAATTCAGCCTTGTCACCAATAAAG